>QKCJ01000016.1 GCA_003245715.1 bacterium | reverse complement strand
TACTGCGCCGACCTTTTGCGGTTTCAGAATGCGAAAGCAAGAGCTTTTCCTTCACCTACCGCATCGTCGGCGAAGGGACCAAAGAACTTTCGTTAATGAAAAAAGGAGACACGACATCTGTACTTGCCCCACTCGGCAACACCTACAAACTCCCGGGCAAAGGAACAGAAGCAGTTATTGTCGGCGGCGGTTGCGGCACACCAAGTCTCTGTCTGTTGGCAAAAACATTAAAAGAAAAAAATATCACGGTACATACGGTCGTCGCTGCACGTGAAGCCTGCAGCCTGCTTGAGAGCGCAACGCTGAAAAAATACTCTGACACAATCACCTTCTCCACCGATGACGGAAGCAAAGGCTATAAGGGAAACGCTGTTGATGCGGTTCGCGATATTGTTCTGCCCAAAGCTGGAGACAAGATCGAATTCTTCGCCTGCGGCCCTTACCCAATGCTTAAAGGACTGGCGGCACTCGCCGACGATCTTGAGATAAAAGCCCAGGTCAGCCTTGAAGAAAAAATGGCCTGCGGATTTGGTGCCTGTATGGGCTGCGCGGTAAAAATCAAAGCGGATAATGATGACGGCTACGTTTACAAACGCGTCTGTCATGAAGGGCCGGTATTTTCATCAGACGAGCTTGTCTGGGAATAAAAAAACAATCACAAATATGATACTTCGGATTTTTTATACCGAATATGAAAAGCAGAGCCTTGCTCTGCTTTTCATTATACAAATTATTTTGCGCACCTCACTCTTACCCGTTATCCGGCCATTTGCCGAACATGATTAGCTGCATCATCAATGACCTCGGTGATATCAGCATGCTCTGGCACAATACTGCGCATTTTTTCAATAATTTCACGCTCAAGCATTATCCGGTAAGTCGCCCTGAAATTCATTTCATATGCCCACTGCATGAGAATAAGCTCAAAATCCACAAGCGAGCGCATATCAGTATAACTAATCTGCTCATGCGCCCTGACCTGCCGCAGAATCTCCTCACTTGGCCCGCCCTTCAAGTCAACATCATGGGTTATCTCGGGATAATCCTCGAGTTTGTCATTAGAGATCGCATCATAAATTACGAAGTAAATATCAAGTTTGTCCGAATCACGAACCAGCCTGGCATAACGGTCAATCTCAGGGGTCAGTCCATCAGGTATTTTTTTTACGTTGTGATACCTAGTTGCCTCCAGAACAATCTCGCGTTCACGTTCCTCAAGCAGATCAAGACAATTTGTCTCCTGCATAACCCTGCAGCCAAGCTCGGCGTGGTTAACCGATTTGTAGTCCTGAAATGTTTTATATTCACGGTACTGCCGGTAGCGTCCGATGTCGTGAAAAATGCCGCACATTTCCGCAAGCAGAATCTCCCGCTCGGTCCATCCTTCAAGCGTAGCTATTTTCTTGGCAACCGAAGCAACACGCATGCTATGGTCAAACTTCAGCTTTTTCATCGCCGAAAGCAATACCCCGTCAGAACTGAAAGAATACGCGTATTTTACATAACGCTCAACCAGCGCGGAGGCTATCGTTTTGTCAATCATACTCTAAGACCAATTCAGCTCATAAACCGTTCAAATGTGCATGGAGCATCATCGCGGCGCATATATACCGCTTCAAGTTGCATGGGATTAACCGCCGATGAGATGTCATTGCAGGCAAGGATTCCAACCGACGCAGCCGTTGGAGTATTGTATTTATCAGAGAGAACTACGCCGTTCTCAGTAAGCGACTGGAAAATTCCAGGATATTTCCCCCAGCCGTCACCGACTACCGCACAGTTAGCAGTATTGCGGGCAATCCCCGCAACCTCTTCCGGCGCAAGGGCAACATCCTCGCGGATAATTTCCATGCCAGCACCGGCGCAGATTTTATAAACGGCAGTATAAAGCTCATCACGGCGGGCGTTCTGCGCGGGAATAATAACCTCGGCCAGTGACCGCGCGCTGTAAGCAAGAGCTTTCATTGAGGAAATGCCGATCGCCTTGATACCGGCGCCATACGCCAGAGACTTTGCCGCCATCACACCCACACGCGTCCCCGTATAGCTTCCCGGCCCGACAGAAACCGCCAATGCGTCAAGTTCGGCAAGCGCAGTATTGTTAGCCGCAAGAATATCCCTCACCGCCGGCAGCAGCAAACGCCCATGCTTCATACCCTCCCCCAGATCAATATTAGCGATAACCTCACCGTCACAACAATAAGCCACACTGCCGCTATTGCAGGTTGTATCAAGCGCAAGTACTCTAACCATATGTATATCCCGTCATCAGGCTCAAAAATTTATGTCTTGGATTATTATATTTATTAATAATTTTCAGGCAAGACGTTATAAAAAACAGGCCGCAAAAACGGCCTGTTTCATAAACTCAGAGCTTTAATTTCCCGCCTAGAAAAGATCAGTCAGATCATCATCAACCCCGCCTTCAGATGAACTGTCATCACCGGACTTACCGCGTTTTTCTTTCATCTTGGCACGCATCTCATCCCGCTTTTCCTTGCGTTCTTTATTCATATTTTCACGCTCTTTCTTCATCTCTTCGCGATGCTTTTTAATCGCCTCTGCGCGTTCCTTGCCGGAAAGATCGGAAAGTGAAAGCATAAAGGCCTTATTCTTGGCAATACGCTCCTCAATCTTCTTGCGCATCTCTTCCTTGCGCTTGTTGGTGTGTTCAATCATCTTGGTCTTTTTTTCGCTGTCAATATCAAGAGCATTGATCTTCTCAATAGTCATGGTATTGATCTTCTCAAGAAATGCCTTATCGTCAGTCAGGCGCTTGGCGTAAAATGATTCAACACTGCTTGTAAACTCACTGCCGGTTTTATCCTTTATTGACTCCATAAAGGTCTTTATTGATTCTTTTACGGTTTTATGATAGGCCTGCACTTCCTCACGCAGTTGTTCACGGATTTCCCGCATCTCCTTCATAACCTTGCCGCGTCCATCCTTCTTGCCGCCCTTATCAGAACCTGAGTCGCTATCCCCTTGCGCGTAAACACTCATTGAAGCCAAAACCGCAAACATGACAAACAAAACAATAGATTTAATATGAGCAAACATGACCTTCTCCTTAAAAATAGTGCAGCACAAGTCAACAACCTCCGCTTGCCAGCACTCCCAAATTTTTGAGATGAGTGAATTTTTCAGCCATCCCTGTCAATAAATTTAAAACCCAAAGAACCAGAACTGCGCGCTGAAATTTTATATTCAAGAAGTGTTCCAGTTTATATACCATTATTTTCCGAATAATAACAACAGAAAAAACATGACTGCTCCAGAATTTTTAACATTGTGTCGGTTATGGCAACAACACTGGTTGATTTTTCTACACAATTCAGATATTTTTGTTGTAAAGTTTCTGAAAAAATGCTAAATTTTAGCAAAAGTCACAATGTTATTTACTTAAATCTAATAATACCATAGATAAGTCTGGTAGGAGTCAGCATGAGCGACAGTGAAATTTGGGATGAACGTATCGCCCCAAGGCAGGAAATATCAACAGCCGTGGACTTCACAATTGAAGCCAACGAATTTACTGCACGCTCTCTCGACATCTCACTGACCGGAATGCGCATCCAGAGTGCCGCCCCCCTGCCTTTCATCGTCAAAATCAAGATGGCTGACGAAGTTCAGGAACGCCGCGCGACACTGGTCTGGGCGAAAACCTCTGAAGACGGAATCATGAACTACGGCCTTCAGTTTCTCGATGACGATCAGGAACTATAAACACCTGCCTGCATTGCGTTACCTTATTTCAGCTTATAGCCTTACACTATTGAAATGCCAAAATCTCGTGACGACACGCTCTTACCATGCGTCTGCCGGATGTTACATCTACTAGTTTTTTTTCGCATTTAAATACCCAAAAACAATACACCGATGAATTATCTGCCCGAGTTAATACACTTGCAGACTTGACTATTACCAATAAATGGTTATCCTCATAGAGAATATTTAATATTATTATTTACATTTTTCACAAAATTATATTACCGGACGGCGCAGACAAATGGCTAAAAATGGAAGAAACGAGAAAAAGCAGACACCTCAAAAGCGGGGAAACAGCAAAGGTGCCAGCCGGGGGCACCTCTCCAGTCTTCCCAAGACCGCACTTTCCTCAAGCAGGCCCAAAAAGAAAATAACCCCTAACCGCACCTCGGGTTTTGCCGGGGGTAAACGTCCTTACGATTACGCATATTACGAAAAAGAGCCAGCATCCCCTGAGTATATGCAGAGACTTTTTGCCGAACGCAACTATGAAGTAAGCGAGCGGGAACTTGCCGCCTACTGGAAATACTACTGCCTTTTAAGGGATCATAACGCCGAGCTTGACCTTACCAGAATTATGGGGATAGAGGCGACAGTACTCAAGCATTTCATCGACTGCTCGATAGTTGCCGACCTTATTGAGATCAACGGCCCTGTCCTTGATATCGGCTCAGGACCGGGATTCCCCGGAGCGCCAATTGCAATACGCTGCCCGCACATAAAGGTGATTCTCGCCGAAAGCCGCGGCAAACGGGTTGGTTTCCTTGAGATGGTTAAAGAGGAACTCGGTCTGGACAATGTCGAGATTTACCCAAGAAGCGTGCGTGAGGACTCCCCGCTTGAAGCGCAGACAATTGTTACGCGCGCAGTGGAAGTTATTCCGGCAACCCTAAAACGCGTCGAACCGTTTATTGCACCGGGCGGACGCGTGGCATTCATGAAAGGTCCCTCCTGCGGTCAGGAAATAACCGAGGCCCAGCAGGGATTCAAGGGCGTCTACAAGATGACCGAAGATATAAAATATGATTTACCGAATACCAATCAGAGCCGACGCCTGGTGGTCTTCACAAAAAAAACTGAGGAAAAGTAAAAATGTACCGTACAGTAGTCGCATTACTGATATCTTTAATTATAATTTCAGGCTGTGAGCCTGTTGGGATTTCCGCGAATAAAACAGCTAGAGAAATAAACGCAAATCTTGTCGACAACCCTGAGTATGCTGGGGCAGTAGTCGCAATGGTTCGCCATAGTGTCAACAGCTTTACCAAAAATCCAAGTCATGTTATCAGCGGTATACACACAGGAAAACCGCCATATGGCGCCGGTGATAATATTTCCCTGTGGATTTATGACCTTGAAGGCAAGGTTGTCGTCGAAAGAAAAGATTACCGTAATATGCCAATGCCCGGCAGCAAAACACGCACGGATATCATCCGCGCGGCGATGAATGACGGTGAAGGATGGGTTGAATTCAGCCTTGCAGCAACAAACGGCGGCAATAATGCAAAGTCATATAAAATATACTTCAAGCGTGCAACCGCTGACTCCGGCAAGGAGTTTATTGTCTGTGGCGCCTATCGCCTCTATTAGGACGTGTCGTCTAAAGCCACAATGAATTATTAGCAGCTATTAACTTGACATTATTTTAAGTAATGCCAATAATATGAATATTGAAAATTTTGCCGATAACGGTTCTACTGTTCATCTGCAAATTATAAACTCAAATTACTGGACAATAACATTTAATAAAGGTATAATTATGGAACTCACGGAAAGAGAAGAACAGATCCTCAAGAATGTTACTGATTTTGCCGCAGGCAAGGATTTTGAGCTTAATCCGGATGAGAATGTGGTTAAACGGGTGGTTAAAGGGCTGGCTCGTAACGAAGAAAATAAAGGTAAACAGTACTGCCCCTGCCGACTGGTTACCGGAAACCCTGAAATGGATGACAAGATTGTCTGCCCATGCGTTTTTCATGAACAGGAAATCGCGGAAAGGGGAATGTGTCACTGTCAGCTGTATGTAAAAGGATAACACTGCCAGCCAGACCTGAAGTGTCTGTCTATAGGCAACAATAATATTAGAGGAAAGGGAATTATGCCGAAGTTAGCGCTCGAAAAGCTTAAAAGCAGCCTTGTGGCTATGGGTGAAATGTGCGAATACGCTGTATCAACAGCCATGATGAGCCTGCTTGACCGCGATCGTGATCTGGCATGCTACGTTATTGACTACGACAAGGAAATTGACGAAATAGAGTTGTCAATTGACCGCCAGTGCCAGACGCTGCTGCTTTCAGGCAAGCTCGAACGGAATGAAGCCAAGTTTGTCATAACCGCCAGCAAGATCAATAATGACCTTGAGCGTATCGGTGACCAGGCAGCGCATATCTGCGAGCATGTACTCTTTCTTGTTCAGGAAAAAAGCATCCTCGCGCAGGTCGTCGATTTCATGCCGATGATTGAGCAGGTCTGCGAGATGACCCGCGAGAGCATCAACGCACTGCTTGAGAGCGATACCACCCTGGCCTGGAAAATTATCGACGAGCGCCGGATTGTACAGGATGAAATGCGCATGATATTCCAACAGCTTACCGAGATAATGCGCAAAAACGAGCGTAATGTCGAGCGTGCCTGCCATATTCTCTTTATCGCCCAATCACTTCACCGGGTAGCCGATCAGGCTTCCAATATCGCTGAAGACGTGATTTTCACAACAGAAGGCAAGGTCGTCCGCCACCACCTTGATGAGTACCACCCGATTCCGATTCTTGGCTCTTCAGAATTTGGCGAAGCGGAGATGGCTCAGGCCGAAAAAGAAGCAATTAAGACCCGGGCCGCACGTGAAGACCTTGAAGAACAACTGCGCAAGCGTCAGGGCGAGACGGTCTGCATAGCGAAGGAAATTATCGAAGCGCAGGCAGAGGGCGCCAAAGAAAAAGCACTCAGTGCCAGAGAAAGACTTCTTCGCCATCAGGCCAACAAGCGCAAATAAATAGCAGAATCAGAGAATACAGGAAAAAAGTATGCGATTTTTTGTACTGGTAAGTTTTATATTATCTGGCATTTTACTGGCAGCAGATCTGACACCACCGACAACTGAGATGACCACAACCCAGCGCTTTCTCTTTAAAAGCGTGCCGCTTGAAAAAATCGATACCAATAATGGCCTTGAGAAGCTTACCGGTTTTCCTACAGGCTCCGGCAACGCCGCAGACCATTACGTCCGTCTTGAAAGCCTCTTCAATGAAGACCGCACTGCGCCGGACAAATACACCATAAAAAAACGCAGCAAGGGCGTCAATGAAATCCTGCGGGCTGTCAGCATAAAAGAATGCCACCTCAGCCCCAATTATTACCCGAGAATGACCACCGGCCAGAGCAAGCAGCCAGATGTAGTAGTCTTCATGGCTTACACACAGGCACTCTTTGATCTTGCCAAGGAACTTGAAGAGCGCAGCGATTATAAAGGCGCGGGGGCAGTCTACCGCAGTGCGCTGATCTTCGGCTGGCATCTTACCCAGGAGCCGCCGTCACTTCTGACCTATATCCTCGGAATCCGTATCAAGCTGATGGCCGCCAAGGAGTATTCCTCTTTCCTCCAGCGCAAACTTGATATAAACCGCAGCAACCTTGCCCTTGATTACGCGGTATTCCTTGAGGACGCCCTCAATAAGAACATGGGCAAGCTCAATGTCTACCTTGGCAATATGATCGGTTTTAACAGCCTCTACAGCACAATTAAAATCGCAACCGAAGACCCGGACTTCATCTGGCGTCAGGAAGCGGTGATGCGCCTTGGAATATTTCGCCACGGTGTCCCTGGAAGTCAGGGAACAATCATAGCGACCGGCAAAAAAGAGCAGCAATACGCCTCTGATACCCTGCTGTATATTATCAAGAATACCAAGTACCCGACACTCAAGGAACTTGCCGCCTGGTCGGTAAAACAATTGACACCTGATAGTTTCCTGAGCCAAAAAAAATAAGCAGCAATCGCCTGCCGGACAGCAAATATGCCACAGTCAATCAATCTTCTCCTGCCGTTCTTTGCATTGATCCTTGATTTTATTCTCGGCGATCCTGAATACCAATACCATCCTGTCAGGCTTATCGGCGCACTCTGCATTAAAGTGGAGGCGGTGACCAGAAAATCCGCCCCCAACGCCAAAGCAGCCGGTTTTCTCTCGGTAATTTCAGTTATCGGCATATCCACCCTCGCCTGCTGGTTCGCACTGCAATTTCTCGCACACATCGCCACCCCGCTGCAGGCAATTCTTGCCATAATCATTACCTACACCTGCATTGCCATGCAGGATATGACCAAACACACCAATGAAATCCTCAAACATCTTGAAGAAGGCGACAAAAGAAAAGCAAGGCTGGCAACAGCCAGGATTGTCGGACGTGACACCGTTGATCTTGATGAAAGAGAACTGGCGCGTGCGGCCATTGAAAGTATCGCCGAAAATACCGTCGATGGCACAACGGCGGTGCTTTTCTACGCGATAATCGGTGCTGCCATTGGCGGTGCGCAAGGGGCGGCGCTTATGGCCGTAATCTACCGGTGCATTAACACCATGGATTCGATGTTTGGCTATAAAAACGAGACTTATCGTGATTTTGGTTTCTTCCCGGCCAAGCTTGACGACTTTGCCAATTACCTGCCGGCCAGGCTGACAGTTCTGGTTATCGCGCTTGGAGCTAAAATTTCCGGTTTTGACGCGAAAAATGCCCTGCGTGTTGCCATCAGCGATGGTCAAAAACACCCCAGCCCGAACTCTGGCTTGAGTGAAGCAGCATTTGCCGGTGCGCTCAACATCAGGCTTGGCGGCGATAACTATTATAAAGGCGTCTGCAGGCACTCAGAATACATTGCAGCGCAATTTCAGCCCCCTACCCCCGGCGATATCAAACGAGCCAATCAACTACTGATTGTGAGCTCATTTATCTTTGCCATTACCGGAGCACTGGTAGCTCAGATTATGATCGCCCTGCACTGAATTCAGACAGAAATCAGCAAGGCGAAATTAGGCTTGAATGAAAAAACCGTCCGGCATAACCGGACGGTAAATTTTTAGCGGCAAATCTTGCTTATTAGCGAAGAGCGGCGCTGCGACGGTGTGGGTGAGTCTTGGTCTGACGACGCTTTGAAGCACCACCGTGCTTGGTAGCCTTGTGAGCTGCAAGTTTACGACGGATAGCTCTACGAGCCTTAGCAAGAGCAGCACGTTCTGCCTTTTTTGTATTTCTAGCCATTTTCAAATCCTTATCTAACAGGTTAATCTTTCAGGGTTAATAATTTACAGCTTTAGGTGGGTAGTGTCAACAGGTTTTATCGCAAATATTCAACTTTTTATCACGTAACCCTAATAAATACCAGACATTCAGTCATGAAATTTAGATCTGGTTTATACTGAATTATGCCTGAAAAAGCAATAAATATCACGCCCATAAAGTTTAATTTTCGGGAGCCAAAAACTTCTTTGAAAAAAAACAAACCCTGTGCTATAACATCTTATACGTACGTCGGGTACGTATTTTTCATAAAAAGAAGGAGAACATAATGGCATACGTTATTTCTGATAATTGCACAATGTGCGGATCATGCGCGCCGGTCTGTCCGGTTGACGCTATCTCAGAGGGCGATCCGAAGTTTGTTATTGATCCGGACAAATGCGTTGATTGCGGAGCGTGCGCTGATGAATGCCCTGTTAATGCCATAGCACCGGCATAATAACGCAAAGAGCTGCTCAACCGGTCAAGACTACACAAAAAACTCGAATTGTGTAATACATTCCGGTGGCAGCTCCTTTTTCTTTCCCCGTCAATTATAACAGCGGCAATGGGGAGAAGTTTCTTCGTTTTAAGCACTCCGAGCAGAATCACCAACGCCCTGTTTTTCACGGCTAGGCGGCGCCGACCATTTTTGTTCCGATTTCAAGCAATGTCCCGCCCTGATAGACAATAAAGGTTATAACCCACGCCAGAGCAGTCAGGCCGAAAAGCTGGAACATCGCCCAGCCCCAGGAGTTACTCTCACGTCTGGTAATTGCGATTGTCGCCATACAAGGGGCGCTGATAAGACAGAAGAGCATCATACAAAAGCCCTGAAGAGGCGTATAGGTGTTAGTCAGAACCGTCCGCAGGGCTGTCGATTCCTCATCAGCCTCGCCAACAGAGTAAACAATACCCATCTGCGCCACAAAGACTTCCTTGGCGGCAAACGCACCGATAAGCGCCGTACCGATCTTCCAGTCAAAACCAAGCGGGCTGATAAATGGCGCCATGGCATGGCCGATCTTTCCGGTAATTGTGTTTGAGAGTTCTTCCGCGACCTGCTGGTTCTCAAGCTCGGTAACCTTTTGCGCCTTTATTTCAGCACTTGCAGATGACGCCTGAACCTGACTGATCTCAGCCGAATAGTCTTTTGAGAAGGTCTCAGTCTTTGGGTAAGTCGAGGCAAGCCAGAGCAGGATAGAAATAGCCAGAATGATCGTTCCGGCCTTTTTCATATAAATTCCGGCCCGGTCCCACATATGAACGACAATACTTCTGAGCGTGGGCAGGCGGTAAGGAGGTAACTCCATAACAAACGGCACTTCTTCACCCTTAAAGAGCGTGCTGCGCAGAAGCTTGGCACAGACAATCGCCAGAACAATACCGATAACATAAATACTCCACATGATTTCCGCTTCAATTGATTCAGGGAAAAACGCCGGAATCAACAGCGCGTAAATCGGCAGTCGCGCGCCACAACTCATCAGCGGCGCTACAAGCATAGTCGTCATCCGGTCACGGTTAGACTCAAGCGTACGTGTGGCCATAATCGCCGGAACAGTACAGCCAAAACCAACCAGCATCGGGATAAAACTCTTGCCGTGCAAACCGAGCTTATTCATCAGGCGGTCCATAATAAACGCCGCACGCGCCATATACCCCGTTCCCTCAAGAAAGGCAATCCCCAGAAAAAGCAGGATGATATTCGGAAGGAAAACCAGAACACCCCCAACCCCGCCGATAATTCCGTCAACAAGCAATGACTTTAGCATGCTCTCACTGTCAGCCCCCCACAATCCGCTGATAGTCTCGCCAAGCCAGCCGAAACCGGCTTCAATCCAACCCATAAACGGATCGCCAACCGTAAAGGTCAACCAGAAAACGCAGTACATAAGCACCAGAAAGAGCGGAATACCAAGAAAACGGTTTGTGACTACAGCGTCAATCTTATCACTGATACTGCGCCGCGCTTCGATTGTCGAACTTACCGCCTCACGGCAGATACCGCCGATAATCCCGTACCGGTGTTCAGCCACCAGAATCTCCGCCGTCTCCTCCTCATGATCCTCAACAGCCTTGATGATATTATTTATGGTATCAAGTTTATCACCACCCGAAGACTTTGAAATAAGCGCAGTGATATCCTTGTCACCCTCAAGATATTTCAGTGAATACCAGGAATCAGGAATACCCTTGCGGTCGAAATCAACCGATTCAATCTCTTTTGCCACATCATTAACGCACTTTGCCAGATGTGATTCAGTATGCGAAACCCAGTCAAAGGGCTTACTCGGCAAGATACCGGAAAAACGCAGAATCGAGGTCTTCAGCTCATCAAGCCCCTTGCTGCGATGCCCCACGGTCTTGATTACCGGAACGCCAAACTGCGCAGAAAGCCTATCCGCGTCAATTTCAAGCCCCTTGCCCTTGGCCGTGTCAATCATATTAAGGACAATCAATAACGGCACACGCTGCTCAAGAAGCTGCACCGTCAGATACAGGTTACGCTCAAGGTTAGACGCATCGACAATATTAACCACCAGATCAGGCTTCTCATCAACCAGCACATCACGCGCCACCGTCTCTTCCGGTGAGGACGCCGTAAGGCTGTAAGTACCCGGAAGGTCAATAACCCTCACCTCAGTCCCGTTAAAGCTGAACGCACCTTCCTTTTTCTCAACAGTCACCCCGGGATAGTTACCCACATGCTGGCGCGAACCAGTAAGAGCATTGAAAATCGTACTCTTGCCAGAATTAGGATTCCCAGCCAGCGCAATTGTAACAGAACTACTCATCTTTAAAAATCTCCTGTTAGACTAAACTAACACATGGTATAAAAAAAACTTTTTCAGTATGCAGAATACAGACTCCCGGGAAAAGCCGGAAGCGGAACGCATGAGTCAAATTAATATGAACTTAGCCAGGTTACTTTACCGCTACCTTGATCTTGCAGCAGACGCCTTCACCGAGAGCCAGACGCTGTTCGCCAATCTTGACAACGCGCCCACCCTCAGGGTGATTCTGACAAATATTGACAATCATACCGGGAACGATTCCCAGCGCACTCATTCTACGGTTGAATTCGCAGCCGCCCTTGAGTGACACAACTTCAAGATCTGCGCCCACAGGTGCAACACTGAGTGAAATTGCCATATTCATAACGCTCATTTTTCTTCTCCTGACAAACACCGCCCAAAGCGGCAGCCGTCAATTATCTGCATCAAACAGTTAAGAAACCAAAATATGAACAGCCTCTTCTTTACGCAAAGACAGTTCGTAACCTTTAACTTTAACCACAATTGGGTCGCCAAGCGGAGCAACGCGGACAACCTCAACATCACTTCCCTTAATCAGCCCCATCCCCGCATAACGCCGGCGATCCTTAAGATCCGGGCCAATCTTGACAACCGTAGCCTTATCCCCAACCTTCAGGGTATCAAGCGTAGTACTCGTCTCCACCATAGAAGTCTCCATATTTTCAGTATTAGCAAAATTATCAATACAAGCTTTTATGCAATTTGTACATTCTTCAGAGGTCTTGCCAGTACGGCAGGCGTACTCAAAACCCTTGAGCCAGTCCTCACCCGCACGCGGACACGCCCGGACAAACTCAACAAACGAAACAAGCCGCTCAGTAATATCCTCACCGATGGCATGCTCCATTTCACAAGCCGCCCTCTCGGCCTTCTGCTCATTAACCCCCAGAACATCCTGCAGAAACAGACTCAACGCATCATGCCGGCGCTGAATGTTCCAGGCAATGTCCCGCCCCCTGTCCGTCAGGGTTATCGGTTCATATTTCTTGTAGTGGATAAGGCCGCGCTCAGCAAGATTGCGTAGTGCAACCGTCACAGATGAACGCTTAACCTCAAGATGATCGGCAATCTGGTTTGAATGGGCATGACCATCATTACCGCATAGACCGGCAATAGCTTCAAGATAGTTTTCAAGACTTGCGGTAAGTTCCATTTTGCTTGCTTTCAACACAAAAGTTAGACCTATCAAACTCAAACCTATTACATATTAGTCTAAACTAACAATCCAGTCAAGAAAAATTTACTGAGAAATGAAAAATAATTAGCTTTGCCTAACAATTATGCATAAAATTAATAGCAAAAGAAAAACACCTCCCGGTAATTTCGGGAGGTGCAAGAGATAAAAACAGGCTTATTTCAGCTTTATCAGATAAGCAGTTCTGCAACCTGAACAGCGTTGAGGGCTGCGCCCTTGAGGATCTGGTCGCCGGAAACGAACATTTCAATACCGGTACCTTTTGGCTGTGAAACGTCGCTGCGGATACGGCCGACGATGATATTACCCTGCCCTGTGGCGTCAAGCGGCTGTGGTGAACGATTCTTTTCGCGGTCGTCAAGGATGGTAACCCCGGGAGCCTTTGAGAGTATCTCGATTACTTCCTGCTCGGTGATCGGGTTTTCAAACTCGATATTGATTGATTCACAGTGCGCGCGCATAACCGGGATGCGGACACAGGTAACGCCAACGAGAATTTCCGGGCAGTTGAAGATCTTGCGGGTCTCATTGACCATCTTCATTTCTTCTTCATTATAACCGTTAGGGCCGATCTTTGAGTTATGGCTAAAGAGGTTCATGGCAAGCTGGTAAGGAAATACCTTCGTTTCAATCGGCTGACCATTGGCCCAAGCCTTGGTTGTAGCCTCAAGCTCGTCCATAGCCGGACGGCCGGCGCCTGATGCTGCCTGATAAGTTGAAACAACCAGACGCTTTACAGGATTCTTCTGGTGCAACGGCCAAACGGGGACATTCATGATAATAGTAGAGCAATTAGGGTTGGCGATAATACCCTTAGGGGCATTCTTAGCGGCTTCCGGGTTTACTTCCGGCACAACCAGCGGACATTCAGGGTCCATACGGAAAGCAGAGGAGTTATCAACAACTATAGCCCCGGCCTTGACGGCAGCAGGTGAGAATTCCTTACTCTGTGCAGATTCAACAGCCATCAGGGCAATATCAATACCTTCAAAAGCATCGGTTGTTGCTTCGATGATGGTATGCTCCTCTCCCTTGAAAGTGATCTTCTTGCCAGCAGAGCGTTCAGAAGCCATTACACGAAGTTCACCAACCGGGAAGTTACGCTGCTCAAGACAATTGAGCATCTCCTGACCAACCACACCGGTAACACCAACTACAGCAACATTCTTTGCCATTATTTCCTCCATATTCGTAAGAAAAAAATTTCTAAAACTATATGCACCTGAAAAACATTGTCAAGTGCTGAACAAAAATCTGCAAAAAACTCAAATCGCGATAAAACAAACAAAAATAAACTTGATAAAAAAAGCGACCGGCTCTCGCCCGTCGCTTGGTATTCAGATTCTCTACTTTCCGAAAACTCAGCGCGGGCTACCTCCAACCTGTTTGGTTGTAGTTTTTGTGGTTTCGGTTGTTTTTGTAGCGGCAGTATCATAATAACCGGTTGCCCTCAGCAACTGGTCTGCATAGGTAACACCCTTAAAACGCTGAATCTCTTTTCCGTTACGGAAAATTATGATTGTCGGATAGTGCGTAAGATTGAGCTTGCTAATCATTTCCTGAGTAGGCTGGATCTTCTTTACAGGAACACTAGACTTATCGCGGAAGGTCTTGATTTCACGATCCTGCATCTGGCAGGCGCGGCATGAAGTACCCCAGAAATACAATACACCAGTCCCCTTGAATGAGGTGGTGACAGTACCATCACTCTGTACCTGCTGCTGGCAAGCACTGCTTATCACAGTAGCAAACAAAATTATTGATACCAGCATCAGTCTGTACATTTTCAATACAAGCCTTTAAAAAAGCAATCAGATTTTGCCGTCCTGAACATCCCGGACAATCTGGTTGACCTCAGAATACTCTTTACGTGATAACCGCGCTATATTATACCCGCGTTTCTGAATTACGCTCATTATTTTTTTGGCAGTCGCAAGCATCATTTCATGAGTATCAGGCTCACCGCCCCTGATCTCAAAGCCATCTCCACGAGTGATATACAACTCCGCACCATCATCAGCAAAACCCTTGATGACAGCGTATCCCCTTCTGAACCGCCTACTGCTGTGTGAACTTTTGAACTCTGACATAGCAAATCCTTTTTTCACTTGCAGACAAAGCGCAATTAACTACTATCACTATTCTATGTATTGTCACTACCAGTAGCAAGCTGCATTTTTAATATTTTACATTTTTTTAACATTTTCATTCTTTTATGACTAAAATCAGGATAAACCCTTGTCCGAAAAACAGGATACAGAACATCAAAATGTTACCGACTGCGGAAAATTGCAGATTTACACCGGAAATGGCAAGGGCAAGACCACAGCGGCTCTGGGGCTGACCCTGCGGGCCGTCGGAGCCGGTTTTACCGTATTTATCGGCCAATTTCTCAAGGGTAGACACTGCTCGGAGCTTGATGGCATCAAAAAACTCGGCGAGACGGTAACAGTTGAGCGCTTCGGCAGTGGTACCTGGGCTAAAAAAGGCAGTTCTGAAGATAGCACACTGGCTCAAAACGGTCTTGAATGCTGCGTAAATGCTCTTGCAAGCGGAAAATACAATATCATTATCCTCGATGAGATTTTCGGAACACTCAACGCGGAATTACTCCGGCTGCAGGATTTGCTTGGATTTATCAGAAAATGGCAACAACTGCCAGACAAACCCGAAATAATTATGACCGGCCGCAACGCCCCGCCGGAAATTATCGAAATTGCAGACCTTGTAACAGAGATGAGAGCGATTAAACATTACTACAAAGACGGTCTCGGCGCTAGAACCGGTATTGAGAATTGAGCGATACACGATGCGTGCGTTTTTCACGCTTAAGCAGAGACCTGCACCCACTTCAAATAATATTTAAAATTGCCATAAATTGTCTTAACGCCCTATACTTTTAACGTATAATTAACGGTATTGAGAATTCAAAGGTTGGGAAGCAGTAATGAAGAAACGGCAGATGCACAACATAATGTTCAGGAATATGCTCCTGATCGCGATTGTTTCCTTCCTGGGAACATCCTTACTTTTTTTGTATAATGAAAACAATAAATTTGACCAGCAAATCAAGGTTTTACGCCAGCATGAGCATAATGACATACGAAGCAAGGTCAAAAATGAAGTTACACGCACCCTGAATGATGTTCACTTCCTGAAAACGACACTTGATAATGAGCTTAAAATCCGCCTCAAAGCAAGGGTCAATTATGCCGTCCAGATAGCGGAAACGGTAATCAAAAGCAATGCCAGTGATGAGGAGAAGAAAAAGCTGTTAATCAGCACACTCAGGGGGATGCGCTCACTTGATCCGGATGAATACTTCTTTATTGTCGACAGAGATAAAAACATTGTCCTCTGGCCTCCACATCCGGAAATGGAAGGAAAAAAATACTCTCTGTTTCCAGACAATATTTTCCAACAAGAAATAACCCAGGTTCTGCTCAACAATAAGGAAGGTTTTATCACGTATAATATTATCCGTCCACAGGGTAATTCAGAACCGACAGCAAAACTGACCTACATAAAACACCTGAAACCATATGACTGGTATATCGGTACCGGAGAATTCATGGACACCTATAATAAGCGTGTTCAGGCAATTATAATCAAACAGCTTGAGTCGATCCATCTGCAGTATGCCAATTACCTCTTTGCCACAAGTTATGACGGACAGGTTATACTTGGCCCGGGTCAGGGCAAGAATTTTTTTACTGAAGAAAACTCAGACACAGCAAAAATAATCCATAAGCTCATTGATGTTGCCAGAAGTGGCGGTGGCTTCTGCACATATCAGACACCGAACTTCGCCAATCAGGCATCACATGTAAAACTAAGTTATGTAATGCCTGTTGAGGATTGGGGATGGTATCTTGGTGCGGGTCTTCCGGTTAATGCGATAGAATTTACAATCACCCAGAAGGAAAAAGCATTGAAGGGTGAAGTCGCCCAGAATATAACCTATTTTTTTGCAATCTTTGCCCTGATACTGATATTTTCGGTTGTTCTGGCAAGACGGCTCTCCACTCAAACCCTCCACGAAATCAACAGTTTCAACCAAATGATGAGTGTCTCAGCCAATACTGGTGACCCGATAGATGCCGACAATCTGAACTTTTATGAATTCAGAAAATTTGCCGAATCAGTAAACCAGACCCTCGCCGGCCTTAAAAAAAGCCAGGCCCAGTATAAAAAACTGCTTGATAACCTGACTGTTGCGGCGGCGGTTTCGGATGAGTCAGGTAAAATAGTCCTATTAAACCAGAAATTCATTAATCTGTTTGGTTACACCCCAAGCGATATCCCGACTGTTGCCGAATGGTTTATGCGCGCCTATCCAGATCCGGCATATCGCCAGGCACTACTAGAAAATTGGAGCGAGTTATACATTAAAGCCATAAAGGATAACAACATCGTACTCTCAGCCGAAGCTATCTGCCACACGGCATATGACACTGATGTCAATATTGCCATGTCCGGAACCATTCAGGACAGCCGGGTTGTTATGATGTTTGAAGACCTGACCTCATTTTACCTGATGCAGAAAGAACTAAACAAAACCCAGAGCCTTCTTGCCGCGGCGATAGAAAACTCCCCTGCCGGTATAGCCATAATCGAGAAAAATGAGCTGGAACCCAGGATGATTAACTCAAGTCTGACAGATCTGCTCTCTCCTTCGGGCGACTCAAGAGCAATGAACAGGACCGGCGTACCTTACACCATTCTTCATACAGATGGTTCTGCCTATCCGAAAAGCCAACGACCTATCATCCGCGCTCTAACCAATGGCGAAATCATCAGAAATGAAGAGATAATCCTTGAGGTCGCGGGCAAAAACCACACCGAAACAAAATACGCTTACGTAAACGCCGCCCCGGTAAAGAATGCAAGAGGGGAAAACATCGCGGCACTGGCAATCTATATTGATATAAGCGAACAGAAGAAGACTCAGGAACTTCTCAATCAGAGCCAGAAGATGGATGCCATCGGCCAACTTGCCGGAGGTATCGCCCATGACTTCAACAATATGCTCGGTGGCATTATTGGAGCCTCGGAGCTTATTGAATACGCCCTGGAAAAAAATGATGACAGCAAAAACATCCAGCATTATCTTGATATGATAATCAACACCTCTGAACGGGCCGCAGACCTGACCTCGAAACTTCTGGCCTTCTCGCGCAAACAGAGCAACAAGAGAGCCTTTGTCAACATTCACGACCTTATTGCTGAGACTACCGCCATCCTGAAAAACACTACAGATAAAAGAATCACCATTGTGAATGAATTCAAGGCGCAGACCAAATGGGTCTATGCAGATGAATCACAGATACAGAGCGTTCTGCTCAACCTCGGCATAAACGCCACTCAGGCCATGACCGGCGGAGGCGAGCTGACCTATAAAAGCAGCAATATAATAATTGAAACCGAGCAGGACTCCCGCAATCTTGACAATATGTCGCCCGGCGAGTATGTGAAGATTCAGATCTGCGATACAGGTACTGGTATTGAACCTGAAATTATCGACAAAATCTTTGAACCATTCTTCACCACAAAGCCGCAGGGTAAAGGAACCGGACTCGGCCTTGCCGCAGCCCACGGAACAATAATCCAACATAACGGCGCAATTCAGGTAGAGAGTACTCCCGGGGTAGGCTCGGTCTTCAGCATAATCCTTCCGGCCTGTGACTACAACGCAGAAAATGTCCAGCTCCCCAAGGAAAACCTACCCTGCAGAACCGGTAATATCCTGCTGATTGAAGACGAGGAGATTATCCGCTGGACAACAACCATGATACTCGAAGATATGGGCTTTAACGTTACCATCGCTGTTGACGGCAAGAACGGGTTTGAAATATTTGAACAGAATAAAAACAAGTATGACCTCGTGCTGCTTGACATGGTAATGCCGCGCATGAACGGCAAGGAGTGCTATATCAAACTTAAAGAATGCAGCCCGGAGGTGAATGTTATTTTCATCTCAGGTTACTCGCCGCATCATGAGCTTGACCTGGAAAATGATAAAAACCTCAAGGCATTCCTGCAAAAACCGTTCAGGAAAAACGATCTGATAAACGCCATCAATCAGGCTCTGGGGGTTAGCGGTGATTAAAGTAAATTATAAAACCTGAAGGTAATACCGACTCCAGAGCATGACCGCACTATAGACCAGTACCAGAATGACTGACGGGGCAAGCACCCCAAGCAACCGCTTTGAAATAGTTTCGCCGTTCCCGGTCAGGCCGCTAAAGCTCAGCAATAATACCGGCGCAACCGGCAGCAGATACCGCCCCTGCATCCCGCCAAATATCGGAGACGCATAAGCGGAGTTAGCGATATAAAGCGAGGTCATGATAATAAAAAGTTCCAAGAGAAATACTCCAGCCATACAAAGCCGGTCAGCCCAGACAAAACCGATTTGCTTCTGAACAGATTTGGCCATGGTCATAAATGGTGACAAGGCAAGAACCAGAAGATAAAAGGCGGCGACAGCAAAGGGCAGCGGCGCATCAAGCCAGCCCAGCACCCCCGCAAAATGCCGCGCCCAGATCCGCGATTCATGCAGAAGGCTGCCAATAAATATTTTTGCATATCCAAGCGGCTGGTTAATGATAAACTCAATCTGCCTGCCCCCTGCCGCTTCCGGCATAAACGTATAAAGATCCTTAACCTGATAAGCCCAAAGAGTTGAAGCGGCAAACGGAACGACTGCACATAATAACCCAAGCAGAATATACCGAATCTTGTTTCCTGTACCTTTTGGCCTGAGCAGAATCAGCAGCAGAAAAATAAAGAAATAGAAAAACTTGCAGAGGGCAATAATAGCAAGCACCAGCGGCAGGATTATAAAAAGACAAGTCGGGATTTTAGCTTCACGAGTTTTAATGTGACGCATGACCAGAGCCGTAAAAACCCAGCACAGCCCCATCGTCAAACCGTCCGCAGAAATCGCCGCGCCCTCATAAACCGCCATCGGAGAAAGTGCAACAAATGCCAATACCCACCCCCCGAACGGTAATAAGCTGATCGCGCAGAAACCAAGCCCCAGCCAGACCAGCAGATTAATTAAACGCGCCGCATAAAACAGATACTGCGGAGACAGACTAAAACTCTTCAGTATAAATGTAACAACCACCTGCGGCAGATAGGCAACTGGCGAGTAGACCGCGGCATTATGTGTGCGGAATGATTGCCGCGCTGGCTCAAGGGGAATATCAAAACCGCTGATAATAGTTTTGAAATCAATCTTGTTTTGCGGCTGATATGGCAGGTGCGAGGTCAGATTGTAAAGCCTGAGAAAACTGTCCGGATTATACTCCCCTCCTCCACCTGATTCATGGCGGTAAGGCATGACCCCAACTCCGACATAGTCAATGTGCCCGTCTGCTGGGGGAGACTTGGCAATTATTTTACCCTCAGAAAGTGCGTAGATTCGCTCAAAATGCGCATACTCATCCGGCATCTGAAAAGGTGGCGTTACTATGACAAAATACAAACCGAAGACTGTCCCAGCCAGCAGGAAAAAGTGCGCCGGCCTGGCAGACAGGAAATTTATAAAAGCGCAGAAAGCGTTCATTATTTATTTCCGTTATTATTCACCGGCAAAAGAGTCCCGGCAAAGTACGCCGCCACCGCCTGCGCCACTGCAACTGAACCGGCATCTGTATAATGGATATGGTCAAAATAATTCTCAGCGACCGGCTTAATCATTGCAGCCAGATCAATAACCGCAACCTTCTTCTCCAGTCCAACGTCAATAATTGCCTTGTTAAAAGACGCGTAAAGTTTCTGATAATCCTCATAGGTAATACCGGTACCGGCCAGCGCCTGTTCAGTCTGCGCGCGTATCTCCGGTGCCGGAGCCTCGGTAACCCTGTTAGGCTGGGTCATCAGAACAGGCTTGATCCCGTAAATGCGACACATATCGACAAACAGCCGGAGGTTATTGGAAAAACGCTCAAGCATAAACTTCGGATCGTAAGTCAACTTCTCGCCACGCACCGCCGAAAACTCATCCCCCATACCGGTAAATTTCTTGCGGATATAATTTCGGATATTCTCGGCAACTGATGCCAGATGCGGCAGAGACTGCTTGAAGACATTTATCATTGCTGACCGGCCACTGTCATTTTTAACAAGCGAACGCGTCGGATGATTGTTCCAGTAATCACCGCAATAAAGCAGCGCGATCATGTCGTTGAATGAGTGCATCAGCACAACATAATCCGGCTTCATGGGGATAATTTTGTTAAAGAGAATATTCAGAGAATGCGCCGAGTTACTCCCCTCAACGCCGTTATTATAAGTATTGAAGGTCTTGCCGGTCATTTCTTCAAGGATGCGCCCGGTAAGGTACGGCCAGCGTTTGAGATCAGTAACAGCCTTGCAGAAGGTAGTCGAGCCGCCGATAAAGATTATATCATAATCAGCCTTCGCGTGAACCTTTGACGGCATCAGGAAACCATCATCATCAACCTCAATTTTAATCGTTTTTCCATTAAGAATATCAGCCCCCTTAAAAAGTGGCGGCTGCTCACGCATGACAATATGCCTGCTCACGCCCTGCCTCGGCATCCCCATAGCAGCCATCACCCTCTCAGTGACAAACACCGCCACAGCCACTACACCTAGTACAAAACAGAGCAATATAAGCTTAAATAGTGTTTTCTTCATTAATCCCCACCTGCACGAAAAATCATTAATGCAGGCAATTATAAGATATCCCCCCGTTCATTCAAGCACAATACAAACTTTGTTGGCAGCACAGGCTAACCCCTTAAGCCGCAACGCAATTCGGAAAGTGCAAAATAGACTGAAATGTTTCAAGCATATTGCCGTAATTAAAATATATTCGAAAATTATTCTACGTAATCAAACGGAGAGCGACTATGGTTGTGCAGTGCCGGGTTTGCAAAAGGATCAGAGATAATGGCAGTTTTCGTCTTCCCTGGCCGGGAGAACTTGGCTGTGACATAGCCGAAGTTTACTGTCAGCGCTGCGCGAGCGAAACGCTGGCCAGAATCCAGAACGGTGAGTTTGCCCGCCTGGCCGAAAAACGTAACACCCGCATGAAGGTCACCGGTTAGTTTTTTTCAGACAAACGAAAAACCGCCCATAACCTTAAACGCAACAAAGCCGCGCATTAATCTGCACGGCTTTGTTATTTAAAGCGCTTTTTACTTTTTAAGCATTAATCACATACTGGTAATTGACGCGCTTGACGCGCAGACCTTGGCAACTTCACGCGCAGAGTATTTCGTCGCGGCAACCACCCCCGCACCGCCAACACAACCACCCTCGCACGCCATAACCTCAACCAGATTACCCGGACAATTTCCGCAGGCAAAGCTCCGCAGTTTCTTGACCGCTGCCTGTGACAGGCCGTTAATAGTAACCGGCTTAACCCCCGCATCAGGCCCCGCAACCGCAGTAACCGCCGCCGCAACGCCCCCGACAACCGGGAAACCACGCCCTTCAGCACTCGGAATCTCATCAGGTTCAATCGACTCAAGAATGCAGACTTCAATATCTTTAGCAACAAACAATGAACCGACTTCTTCAAAGGTCAGAACGTAATCGACAAATTCATCGTCGAAACCTTCCTTGCGCTTGGCAACACATGGCCCGACAAAGACAGTAACTGCGCCGGGGAAACGTTTTTTGACGTCTTCAGCCGTATAATGCATCGGAGTCTTTGTATCAGAGACAAAAGGTTTAAGCTCAGTCACATGACGCTTGACGGTTTCGATATACGCCGGGCAGCATGAGGTCGTCATCATCTTCTGGCCTTCATGCATGCGTTCAAGAAATTCCGCGGCTTCTTTCTTTGTTGTAATATCCGCACCACTTGCGACCTCAACAACCTTGTCAAAGCCAAGCTTCATCAGGCCGTTAGCTATCTGCCCCAAATCCCCCGGGAACTGCCCTGCTATTGCCGGAGCAACCATCGCAATAACCGGAGCCTTACCCTTGATTGCCTGCAGCACGTCAACAATCTGTGATTTTTCCATTACCGCGCCAAACGGGCATGAACGCATACAACGGCCGCAGCTGATACATTTTTCAAAGTTAATCCGCGCATGTCCGGTACGGTCTTTGTAAATCGCGTCAACCGGGCAGGCTTCCTCACACGGAACCGGAACTTTCGTTACCGCGTGATAGGGGCAGACCTCCTTGCACTTGCCGCAGTTAATACAGGTCTCAGGATTAATCACCGAGCGGCCGTCCCTGAAGCTGATCGCATCAACAGGACAGTTTACCGCGCAAGGGCGGGCGATACAGCCCTGACAGGCGTCAGTCACATAATAACGGCTGCGCACACAGCCCTTGCAGGCAATATCAAGAACCGTCATCACCGGCCCGTCAGGAGAGGTGCGTTCCTGAGCTTTCTCAAAATAATCACTGAGGCGAGCGCTGTCATCCTCTTCATTCTCAACCGAGAACCCCATCGCCGCCACACAGCGAAGACGCAGCACAGCCCTGTCCTTGTAGATACAGCAGCGGAGATTTTCCTCGTTCTTGGGACGGATACGGTGCGGGATCTTGTCGATCTCCTCAGGCGGAGTATCCTCAAGCATCGCCTTGGCAACACGGATCAGCACCTCACGCCGGAACTTGGTAGCATTGTTCTGATATTGCATTGGTAGATTCCTTTATTAAAAATTTTTAGTCGTCTTGTTCTTCGGCAATCTGTCTGATGCGTACGGCAACAGCATGCGGCGTAGCGGCACTGATAACCTCGCCATTAACCTTTACGTAAGGGGCCTTGCCATACTTCTGGTCCTTGCAAAGTCCCATACAGGGAGAGTGTTTGAGTTCGATCTTCTCGCGGATACTCTCAGAAAGTGACTCGGAAAATTCCGGCAGGGATGATGATCCCATTACAAAACAGGTAGTTCCCATACAAAGTTCAACTGTAATCTTTTCCATTTTCGTTTTCCTCATTAAACCAGAATAATGTTATTCATCAGATATACTCGATCTCAATTTCCTTGAGGTATTTCTGCTCAAGGCACTTGGTCATGCGTTTAATGATATTGCGACGCATTTCCAAATCAACCGGTAAGGTCGGATCCTGATGCGCTTCATTGACCCTGGTTCCGATAACAAACTTTATATTATCACTCTCCAAAAGAGTTTTTACCAATACTCCCGCCGGATCATTATCCGGGGCGTCCCCGTCCTCAAGATACTGCGCCGCCTGAGTTAAAGTAAGAATACCTTCAGTAACCAGATCAACGCCCTTCATTTTCGATGAAGGCGGCAGGCCGTTACCAATGGATTTCATATCAACCTCAACCTCACGGTTAAGCTCACGGCTGACAATCTGCGCAGTAGTACCACCGCAGAGGATTTTCTTTTCGTAATTATTCAGCAGCATCCGCGCATATTCGCCATCACGGCTCGCGTCAAAGGGAGGTCCGCTGAGTACCAGCGTCCGGCGCGGCGTTCTGAAATAGATAACGCTGCAGCTGATATCATCCTTGGCTATTCTGTCCGGCCACTTGGCCAGAGCCTCATTACGCACCCGCAACGCCAACTCCCTTGCTGAAATTATCGGTTCTTTTTTAATTAATGACAAGACAAATTCCGCGCAACCTTCCATCTGCCAGCCAAAACCATACTCTTTACTGCCGATCCCGGCCTGCGAAACCCCGTCAGAACAGATTATCACCCTGTCACCCGCCATCGGCGCAAACGAACTCGCATATAACGACCGCGCGTCATTCTCACCGGCAATCTTCTCGCGCTCAAGCGGAACTTCAATATTATTTCGAATCAAAAGACAACGCGGATTACCCTGCTCCACTATGCGCGCCCTCTCATCAAGCACACAGTCAAAGATCGTAAAGGTCGAATAACTTATCATGCGCTTCTGGCAGACAGGCAGAGAGTCCATCATAATTTTTGAAAACTTCAGCACGTTACGGTTAGCCGCCGAAAAACGCAGAGACATCGTCGCCGTCATCGTCGCGAGAATATTAGCCTTCACCCCGCTACCAAGGCCGTCGGCCAGAGTAGCAATCAGCCTGTTCTCAGCCGGAAGACGGGTCGAGACAAATGCATCACCGCAGACATTCTGTCCGGTCTTTGTCCACTGTGAACATTCGACCTCAACAAAAGTTCCGTTGCCAAGCATTATTTTTCCTCCGCCTCGTCACCCGGTTTCTGAGCGTAATCATCAGCGATAGAACTAAGCAGAATCTCGGTGTCAGTCACATGCTCGCCAAGCAGACACGCAATTTCCTGAACGGTAGCGATATTCTTCTGGATGACCTCACGCGCCCGCCTTGCTATCTGCTCGCGCCGCACCTCCTGATTGGTTACATCCTGAATAACCGCGCCCACAATCTTACCCGGCTCAATTGTGAAAATATTTATCTTGAAGAGCCGCTTGTCACACTCCAGATGCTCACGCGCAATATCGTCGCCACTTCTGAGCGCCGCGCGAAACAGCTCGCCAAACGGGACAATATTATATAGACTCGCGCCATTAAGCCCCGGATAAGCCTTATATGCAACCTCTGTATCCTCGCCGAATAACCGCGCAAATGGCTCATTACACTCAATGATTTCCATTTCTTCATTGACAATCACCACACCCGATGGCATCGAACGCAGCAGCGCATTAGCCTTTTTCTGAGCAAGTCTGCGCATATAAGAAACGCACATCTGTGGCTCGGCACGTTTACCGACCAGCGCCTTGGCAAACTCCCGGCAGGTGTCATAACCACAGCCACCGCAGTTAAGCTCATCCTTAGGTGACTCCTTGCCGATCTGCCACATCGCACTCTGAATCGCCGCCTCAGAACACCCCGCAACCGGACTTTTATAAGCAGAAAAATCCTGTTTGATTATTTCACGAGCAGGCTTTTTCTGACCCTCTGCCGAGATTTCAACTTTCGGTGCAGCCTGCATGATATCAAGAACACAGTCAAGCCCCGCCTTACCCTTGGCCATTCCCGGACCGCCCAGACAACCGCCCTCGCACGCCAGACACTCAATAAATACCGGTTGTTTAAGATTCTCAGGCTTGAGATCAGCCAGTGTATGCGATAACTTTTCAAGCCCAGTAACACAAACCATCTTCGTATCATGCTCAGGCATGTGAGGCAGCAAGGTCTGAATCATCCCGCCTTCAATAGGGTAAAGCCGACCCTGATGTGCAACTGACGGAACAAAAGCCTCGCGCTCATCAATCTCGACCTTGAGCGGATTAAGTTCGCGCTGCAGAAGCATCTCCCGGAGTTCCTGAAAAGTCAGCGCCAGATCAACCAGCCCGCCACTTATCTCAGCCTCATTCTTCTTGGCGATGCACGGGCCGACAAACACAACCTTGATATCCCTGCCGAACTCCTCACGCAGAATCGCCGCCGTGGAGATCGCTGGCGATACTACCGGAGTAATATTCTCAGCATAATCTGGCATATAGTGCCGGACAAACTCCACACACACCGGACAAGCACTTGAAAGCCAGAGAGTCTTTTTATTGTCAAATAACGTCGCCGTCCAGAGAGATACATCCTCAGCACCCAAAGCAACCTCAGCCACGCCCTTAAAGCCAAGTTTCTTAAGTATGCCAATGATCTGCGTCTGGTCAGTATCCTTAAATTCCGCCCGCCAGCTCGGGGCAAGCGCGGCATATACAGCATTCCCGTCCTCAATAAGCCGCACTGCCCGGGCAGTGTCATTACGGATACTCTTGGCCCTTGCAGGACAAACCGAAACGCACTTACCACAGGCAATGCAACGGAGGGGGTCAATCGAGGCGTGTCCGCCGGTAACGGTAATCGCCTTAACCGGACACTGCCTTAAGCACTTGTAACAATCCTGACACTCAGTCAGACGGGTATAAACTGTAAATTTGCCATTCATGATGATAGATCCTCTGCAAAGACCTCATTGAGAATGTCAAGCAGCACACCTTCCTCAACATGATGATATAACTTACCATTAATAATAATGTTCGGTCCATCCCCACACTCGCCCATGCACAACATACCGCGGAAATCAACTTTATCCTCAAGCCCGTTTTTGCTCAGAAACTCGGAAATCATGTCTTTTGACCTGGCATTTCCGCGCGAATGACAGGAACTTCCCATGCACAACTGAATACATTTCATTTTCTGCCCCTCTCAAGCAATAACCAACTATTAATTTTATACACCATCGTGGCTAAAAAATCAAGCATAAAGATAATTTTTTATCTATTATTTTCAAAAACCGAATTTCCACAAAAACTCGACGGATACGGCACTTACACGATATTAATAAAAATAACCAAACATATTAAATTAAGAAAATGCTCACCACAACAATCATTAAGTATTTTTTTATTCTTTTGCCAGAAAATTAAACGTTTTTCTAATCATAAGAAATACGCCCCATGAATATAATAAAAGATAATGGCTTTACTCTTGACAACCACCGCCATATCAAGAAAATTTTACACTTTACTGTGCGCTGCTTTATGGAGCAAGAGATTTAATGACAAAAGCCAACGGATTATCCGCTTTGCTGCGCCTTGACAAGGCCGGGGTCGACAGGCTTTTTGAGCAGAGTTCAATGGTAAAGAGCCGGCTGGTACTGCTGCGATACCGCCCCAACGGCCTTGATTATGCCCGGATTTCGCCGATAGTCAGCCGCAAGACCGGCAAGGCCAATATCCGTAATCGGCTCAAGCGCCAGATACGCGATATTTTTCGCTGTAACAAGAGTAGTTTCTGCCCTGGTGCTGATTATGCCGTAATTGCCCGTTACGGCTTTGCTGAAGCCAGTTTCGACCTGATAAAAAAGGATATACTATACTGTGCAGAAAAGTGCAAGAAGGAAATCACCGACGGGATCCATTCTCAGGATCGTCTTGCGTCTTCCGGCAAATATGGCAATTCAGACAGTTAAAATTGTTTACCAGAAAGGCATTGGCAGAATGCTACCAAAAGTCTGCATATACGAGCCAAGTTGCAGCAACTTTATGATCGAGGCTGTAGAAAAACACGGTTTTTTTACCGGCATTTTTCTTGGCACCTGGCGGCTTCTGCGCTGCCATCCCTTTGCCAGAGGCGGTTATGACCCGGTTCCGGAAAAAGGCTTTAAATTATTGGATGTTATACTTTTAAGAGATACAACACAGAATACTGAGGACACGGAAAATTGAAAAAAAACCTATCGCAACAGCTACTACTGGGTCTGGCGCTCTTTGTAACCTTCATGTTTATACAGAGACAGTTTTTTACACCTGATGAGCAGAAACCAGCCGCCGCCCCGTCACCTGAAACCGGCGCACCAATGGCATCCACAGCCGGCACAGCCAACGTTCAGCCAATAGCCGGCACCCCCGCTTCAGGCAGCACAGCCAGCGACAATACGCCTGTCAAGAAGTATGACTCAATCAAGATCAAGACCGAATCCTACGCGGCGGAATTCTCTACCCGTGGCGCGGCCCTTAAAAGCTACACCCTGAATGATTTCTACAACCTCCCCAAAGATTCAAAGAGTAAAGAGCGTATCCCGCTGCCGGTTATCGCGCAGATAGATAACGGCGCACTCAGCCTTGCCCTTCTGACTCTTAATATCAACGGCAAGATCGAGTACCTCGGCCTGACTGACTGGAAACTTGTCCAGATTCCTGAAGCGGCCGAAGCAATTGATGGCGTTACCCGTGGCGGCAAAGAGCTTAAGTTCCAGACCGCAATCGGCAACCTGAAGATTGAGCGCGTCTATCAATTCGACAAGGACTACGGCTTCAAGACCCGTCTTGATTTCATCAATACCAGCGCAACCCCGGTTCCTGTTTCTTATAACATCGCCGGGCCTGCCGGTATCATCCCCGACGACCTTGACAACTCCCGCTTTGGCATGCTTACCGGTATCAGCGGCTCACTCAAGGACAACGGCGAGATTGACATAACCACTACCGGCCTAAGCAAACTTGAAAAAGAAAGCACCTTCACCCACGACACTCCAAACCCGGTCTGGGCAGGTCTGCACAACCGCTTTTTCACCAGTATCCTCGTAGCCAGCCGCCCTGAATTCAGCGAGAAAGTCACCTATTCCAAGCTTGCAGCCGAACCGGGTTTTGCTGAAAATTTCGGTGAGGGCAGCCCATGGGTAGCATCAGTTCTCCATGCCCACAAAGATCAGGCACGCGTCTCAATCGCCGGTAAGGTTTTCGTTATCCCCGCAAGCTCAAAGATCAGCCACGACTATGAATTCTACACCGGCCCCTTTGCTGACAAATACACCGAAGCCTTCAACCCGATGCTGAAGAATATCGTCCCCTACAGCTTCAGCTGGCTTGGCCCAATAAGCAGGCTACTCCTGAAAATCCTGAGCTACATCGTAAGTATCGTCCAGAACTACGGTATCGCGATTATCATCCTGACCTTTGTCGTCAAACTCTGTCTGCACCCGCTGACCCGCAAGACCATCACCTCACAGAAGAAGATGCAGAAGATCCAGCCACTGCTCAAGCAAGTCAAGGAAAAGTACAAAGACGACAAACAGAAGCAGCAGATGGAAACCATGAAGCTCTTCCAGGAAAACGGCGTAAGCCCGGTTGGCGGCTGTCTGCCGATGCTGATCCAGCTGCCGATCTTCTTTGCCCTCTACGGCGCATTCTCACGCAGCTTCTCAATGCGTCAGGAAGCCTTCATCCCCGGCTGGATTGACGACCTCTCAAGCCCGGACTCACTCTTTAATCTCGGCTTCAGCGTTCCTTACTTTGAATGGACAACTTTTAATCTGCTGCCGATTATCTACGTCCTCCTGCAGTTTATCCAGATGACCCAGATGCCCAAGAGCGACGACCCGCAGATGCAGTCACAGCAGAAAATGATGCGCATGATGCCGCTGGTTATGGCCTTTATCTTCTACAACATGCCCTCAGGTCTGGTTCTGTATTTTGTGACCAACGTCATCCTCACAATTATCGAGCACAAGATGCTCAAGCGTGATGATTCACTGGTCGGTGGCGACGAGGCGACAGCCGCAGCCGCTGCACCAAGCGCTGTCCCAGCCGGTACCGGCATAACCAGTCAGGGCAAGAAGAACAAGAAAAAGAAGAAGTAATTTCATTAAAGATATCAACACAAGGAAATGATAAATGCGCGCGTTAAGTAATGATGAAATCTTCGACTACTCAGTCGGCTCGACATACTATGAACTGGCTGAAGGCGGAATTGAGCTTTTCCGTTTCAACAAAACCGATGCGGCCTTCTGGAAAGATCTTGATAACAAACTCTGCTCAGACGGATCATACACGCGTTTTCTCTGCCCGGCAGGGATAAAAATCTCGCTCATTACCGATGCGGCTAAATTATCGCTTCGCTGCCATGTCACTGAGCGTCAGGCCAGGGATTTTGCCAGCATTGATATCTGGGTAGATGGAAAATTCCTCTACGCGCCAAGCCTTGAGGGTGAGATTATTACTGGCGAATTTGCCCTCCCCGGCACAGGCGAAAAGAGAGTTGATATCTATCTGCCCCAGTGCCGTCCGACAGTTATCGAGAATATCAGCCTCTCTGAGGGCGCGACTGCCAAAGCGGCGCCAAAACGTAAACGCCTGCTTGCAATCGGCGACTCCATAACCCAGGGCATGACTGCGGAAAACCCGTCCCTGAGCTACGCAAACGTCCTCGCACGCGAATTTGATATGGATCTGTCCAACCTCGGCGTCGGCGGCTGGAAATTTATCCCTGAGAGTATTGTCGAACCGATGACACCGACACCGGACCTGATTACACTTGCATATGGCACTAACGATTTCTCCGCCTCTTTCCCGTTTGAGCAGATGGAAAAATACCTCGAGAAACTGGTCAGCTTTTATCCGCAGACGCCGATCTTTGTCTTCGCTCCCCTCTACCGTATCGCAATTGAGAATAACCAGAACGCCGCCGGTGACACAATCCAGACCTACCGGGATAAGATCAAAAAAGCGGTCGAGGGTTATACAAATATGCACTTTATTTCTCACGAAGGACTTGTTCCTGAAACCCAGACCCTCTTTGCCGACAACCTGCATCCTAATAATGGCGGCATGATTATTTACGGCACTCAGGCAGCAGCGGCAATCAGGGCAAGCGGAGTAAAATTTTAATTCCATAAGTTCTTGTTTTTTTTCAGGCAACCCTTTTAAACAGGAAAACAAAGTATGGTAAAACGCCAACGTCTGACCAAGAAGAAAAAAGACGCGCTTGAGCGCTGGTCGATTGATGATGCCTCGGAACTTTACGGCATCAGTCACTGGGGTCAGAACCTCTTCACCATCAATGACGACGGCCATGTCGCATTACTGGGAAGCGGCAATACCCCGGATATCGACCTCAAGGAACTAATCACCGAAATCCGCGCACGCGGGCTTAACACACCCGTAGTCATCCGCTTTACAGATATCCTCAAAGCCCGGCTCAAGGAAATATCAAATGCCTTTACCGCGGCTTTCCGCGAACACAGCTACAATGGCGATTATCTTGGCGTCTATCCGATCAAGGTCAACCAGCACCGGCATATCCTTGAGGATATTGTCGAGTTTGGCCATGAGTTCAATTTCGGACTTGAAGCAGGCAGCAAGCCTGAGCTGCTTCTGGCTATCGCCTACCAGAACAACCCTGACGCAATCATCACCTGTAACGGTTTCAAGGACCGCGAATATATCGAAGCGGCCCTGCGTGCCAGACAGTGCGGGCATAATATTTTTATCATTATCGAGCGCCCTGACGAGATCAACAGTATCATCGAAATCGCCCGTTCACTTGATGTCCAGCCGCAACTTGGTATCCGCATGAAACTAGCCAGCAAAGGCAAAGGTCTCTGGGAAGGCTCAGGCGGGGCAAACAGTAAATTCGGTCTCACAACCAGCCAGATGGTCGAAGCTATCCGCACCCTCAAGCGTCGCAAGATGCTGCCGTGCCTGCAGCTGCTGCACTACCATATCGGCAGCCAGATTACGGATATCCAGCGCATTAAATCCGCCCTGCGTGAAGCAACAGCCTTTTACGCAGAAATTATCGCGCTTGGCGCGCCACTGGCCTACATCGACGTCGGCGGCGGTTTGGCTGTTGACTATGACGGCTCGCACACCAACTTCACCTCATCATCAAACTACGGTATCCTTGAGTACGCCAGCGACGTTGTCGGCTCAATTACCTCAATCTGTGATGAGGAGAATATCAAGCACCCGGCAATTATCACCGAGTGCGGCCGGGCGATGACCGCGCACCACTCAATGCTGGTTGTTGAAGCCGTCGCCTCAGGCGGGATCGACAGCCGCAGTATCCGGGTGCCAAAAGTTCCGGCCAAAGCCCCGGAAGTCCTCCAGCGCATCAAGGACTCCTACGAGTGGCTCAGCCCGAAGAATTTCCAGGAGGTCTACAACGACGCCGTTGAATCGCGCAAGGAGGCGATGACGCTCTTTAATTTCCGCCACCTTTCACTGATTGACCGGGCCAAGGTTGAGGACTTTTTCTGGATTATCTGCCGCCGGATTGTCAAATACGCACAGAAACTGGACTACACCCCGGAAGACCTTGACGGAATAACGGCACTGGCATCGACGCTTTATTACTGTAATTTTTCAATCTTCCAGTCTGTACCAGACCACTGGGCGATCAAGCAGCTCTTCCCGATTATGCCGCTGCAGAGGCTTAATGAAAAACCGGAAGTGGAAGCGGTTCTGGCTGATATAACCTGCGACTCTGACGGAGTGATCGACCAGTTTGTTGACCTGCGCGACGTCAAGGAAACAATCGCCCTGCATCCGTTGAAGAGTAACGAGAATTATGATATCGGTATTTTTCTGGTCGGAGCGTATCAGGCGATTCTCGGCGACCTGCATAACCTCTTTGGCGATACAACAGTCGTACACGTGTCAACAAATGACAAGGGTTATATCATCGACCGGACAATTGAAGGCGACAAGATCAAAGACGTTCTTGGTTATGTCGAGTTTAACTCCGAAGACGTTCTTATCATGCTTCGCGAACAGCTTGAAAAGGCTATTGCCAATGAGAAAATAACTTCTGAAGAAAGTGCGGAATTCATGCGCCTTTCCGAGTCGATGCTTGACGGACATACCTACCTCAACCGCATCTGATTATGCAACGGTCAATGATCGGCAAAGGTTTCAATAAAAAAATCCCCGCCAAAATGAACGGCAGGGATTTTTTATATAAATAATCATTTAAAATCCAGCTTAGTACCCGACATTCGCCGCCTGAATCGCATTAATCATCGGCATGAAACGGCGCTGTGATTCATAAGAACCGATCTGACGGCTCGGGAATTTACCGGTTCCTGTCTCGTATAGTTCATAAACCCGGCCGGCATAAAGGCGGGTATCGAACTTGTCAAGCGTAGCGGCCTCACCTTTAAGAAGAACCATCACCGGCACCGGCGAACCGTTCTCGGCAAAGTCAGCCCCCTGCTCCATGCGCAGAAACGCCGTTGAACCAGGCTGCAGCGAAAGGTCATGCCCCTGCATCAGAACCTTCAAGGCATTATCAGTACCCGTAAGCGAGATTACCGCCCGTCCGTCATTGAGACGCAAGCCGCCATCATTGACCTCTACCGAACTTGAACCGTCAAGCATTACTAGCGGGCCGTTCTTGATGGCAAACGATACCGGATCAACCGCGCCAAGTGGCGTGCGGATTTCCATCCCGGATTTAAGGTGAATCTCAGAACCGGCGGCGGCATGTTGCCACTCGTTTTCCGAAGCGGTTTTATATTCAAGCTGGTTGATGGCACGGACAGAATCAGCAGAGATATTCATCAACGGCTTTAACGTGTCTTTTTCCTGAGGTGCATTCTCTATGGTGACAGTGCGCGGGGCATTTATGTCTACATAGGAAGGGGTGGTATTTGGTGCGGGGTAACTTGCGGTAGTGGCGAAATTTCTACCCGGTCGCCAGTTGGCTTCAAGTTCTGTCAGGTTGCTGGCGGTAGGCGCCGGAGAATTGTCTTTAATCTCAACGGCAGGGTCGATAACAGGCACTACCGAGAGGACAAAAACGGCAGCAGCGGCTGTAAGCGAACTGTAGAGCGCAATCACCTTGTGCTTGCGGGCTGCGTGGCGGCTGCGTTGCTTGGTGCGGAGTTTCTGAAGGAGTTCTGCGCGAAATTCCTCGCTCGGATGCGGCTTGTTATATGCGTTATTAAGCAGCAATTTTAACCCCTTTTCAAAACCATTGTCTGACATTCTGACTTCCCCGTCTCAATCATCAAAAGATAACTTCCCAGTAAAAAATTTACGGATTTACAAAATCAACCGCCAACGCCTTGAATGCCTCACGAAACGCAGTGCGGGCGCGCGTCAACTGACTCTCCACAGACTTCTCGGTCTTTTTCAATATGTCCGCAATCTCACGCACCGACATATTCGACATATACTTCATCTCAAGAACCCGGCTGTAATCCTCAGGCAATGAACCCATCGTCGCGCCAACCATATCGCCAAGTTCCTGATTCTCAAGGGCATAATCCGGCAGATTACCCTTGTCAAGATCAGCAAACAAGGTATCAAGTTCACCGTCAACCATACTCCAGCTCTGCTCGTACTCTCTGGCCTTGCCGACAGTAGTATTGGATGAGCGGATACGGTTACGGCTAAGGGTTATCAGCCACGACTCGATGCTTCCACGTGAAGAGTCAAAACGGCTGATCTTGTCCAGCGCCTCAACAAATGTATCGTTGACAACCTCTTCCGTGTGCTGATGATCCCGACCGACCCGGTAATAAATATATCTGTAAAGCTTGGGAAAATAAGTATTATAGAATATTTCAAGGGAATCCTCATCCCCGCGGGCTATTGCCTTAAGCAACGCCGCCTGATCATCTCCCTTTTTATTCTTTCCTAAGCTAAATAGTTTCAATACTTTATCGCCCCCACAGTAACAATAAACAATCTACTCATTCTTTTCTGTCATTATATATCTGAATTCCTTCACTATTTTACCTTAAATTAACGGATTTAAAATAAATTATAATAAATTTTAAAAATTTCTGAAGGATAACTCAAAGCATATGATAGTTAATGATATCTAGAGATATCTATTTTTA
>QKCJ01000044.1 GCA_003245715.1 bacterium | reverse complement strand
AATTACTGCATTACCTGATTTCAAACACAGTGCGGCTGCATCAACGGTAACATTAGGCCGAGATTCGTAAATCATACCTATAACTCCGAGAGGTATGCGCATTCTTCCCACCATAAGACCGTTGGGGCGCCGGATCATTTCTTCGATTTCACCAACCGGGTCCGGCAAGGCTGCAACCTCATGCAGTCCGACAATCATTGCATCTACCACCTTGTCAGTCAAGGCCAGCCTGTCAAGCATAGCATCCGACAAGCTTTTCTCACGCCCGGCAAGCAGGTCTTTTTCATTCTCGGACTGGATGAATTCCTTCTGTTCCTGCAGAGTTTCAGCCATACGGAGCAGTACATTGTTTTTCCGTGTTGTAGACTCAAAGGCCAGCTTGCGAGCTGCCTTTTTTGCTGCAACTGCAAGTGATTCAACAGTGTTCTGAACTGACATGTTTTTCTCCATCCTGAAAATTTACTCTTTATTCCTTATCTTCATAGAATTACAAGGTTGTCCCGGTGAATTACCTCATCACTGTCCTTATATCCCAGAATCTTCTCAATCTCTCCAGTTTTCAAGCCCTTTATTTTTTCAAGGTCGCTGGACCCGTAGTTGCTCAATCCGGTTGCTATGGCATTGCCCTGGTTATCAAAACACTGTACCGGGGCTCCTACCCCGAAACAGCCATTAACCTCCAGGATACCTGAGGGCAGCAAACTCTTGCCCCCTTGCATCAGGGCTTTGCAGGCGCCTTTATCCAAGACGAGGTGTCCTTTTGGTCTTAAAACATACGCAATCCAATGCTTGCGGCTTTGCATTTTTTCTGCCTGAGGCAGAAAGAAGGTGCCGACAGGTTCACAGGCAAAAAGCTTCTGCACTATACCTTCCACCCGGCCGGAACCGATGAAAGAGCTTCCTCCCCGGGCCGAGACCATCCGGGCAGCCTGGATTTTGCTCTGCATGCCGCCGGTGCCGAGAGCACCAACTACATAACCGGCCATGTCCTGAACCTTTTTATCAACCTTGGCTACGGTATAAACCGGCCTGGCTCCGGTATCTGCACTGGGATTACCGGTATATAAACCATCAACATCGGTAAGGCAGATAAACAGATCCGCCTCGATAAGATTTGTAATCAGGGCTCCGAGAGTATCATTATCGCCAAATCGCAATTCTTCAACTGAGACGGTATCATTTTCATTGATAATCGGAATAATGTTCCATTCCAGCAGAGTTAATATTGTGTTGCGTACATTTAAATAACGGTTCCGGTTGGAAAGATCATCATGGGTGAGAAGCACCTGGGCCACCTTGTAGCCCAGACGATCAAAAATATCTTCGTATGAGCGCATGAGGCTGCTCTGGCCGACTGCCGCAGCACCCTGCTTTTCCTTCAGTTCAAGCTTTCTGTTAATCTGCAGGCCAAGTCTTTTTTTTCCTGCCGCAACAGCACCTGAACTGACAAGTATTACCTCTTTACCTGATTTTATCAGAAAAGAGATCTCCCGGGTAAGATTTTCCATTACAGCCTGATCAAGCCCGTCTTCTCCGGTTAAAACCGCACTGCCTACTTTGACAACTACACGTCGTGACTTCCCAAGATATAATCTGCGTAGGGCGAAACCTTCTTCTTTGTCAACCTGAAATGTCATAGCAGCTTTACTCTTCTGATAATTTGATAGATTCCCGGTTCCGATAAATTACCCAAACATATTACGCGTCAAGTCCCTCCTCAAGCTTTTCGGTCACGTATTGTTTCAGGGCGTCAATACCTGAACCTGTTAGGGCGGATATTGCAAGCACTGAAATATTCTTTTTTGCAAAAATTGATGTAAGCTTTTCAAGCTGTTTCTCATCTTCCACCAGATCAATTTTGTTTAAGACTATAAGTTTTCTGCGGCCTAACAGTTTTTTATTGAACTTACTCAGCTCTTGCTCAATTGTCTGCTGTTCAGCTATTACTTCACTAATAGGTTTGGATGCATCAAGAATATGCAGGAGCATCCTGGTCCGTTCAATATGTTTCAGGAACTTATGTCCAAGGCCGGCACCAATATGGGCTCCTTCAATGAGACCGGGGATATCGGCAACAATGTGCGGGGCATGGTGTTTAAGCTGCAAAACCCCAAGATGCGGTTCCAGGGTGGTAAAAGGATATGAAGCAATCTTGGGTTGGGCCGCAGACAATTTTGACAGCAGGGTTGATTTGCCGGCATTGGGCAAACCTATAAGCCCCACATCGGCTAAGATTTTCAACTCAATGCGGAGCCAGCGTTCCTCCCCCGGGATTCCTTTCCCGGCAAACCGGGGAGTCCGGTTTGTACTGCTGGCAAAATGAGTATTGCCGCGACCGCCTTTGCCGCCTTGAGCCACGAGGATCTTCTGTCCGTCAGCAACAAGATCGGCAATAACTTCACCGGTTTCTGAATCTTTAATCAGAGAGCCGGTAGGTACTGATATCACCAAATTCTTGCCATTGCGACCGTGTTTATTCTTGCCCTGCCCGTGTGCTCCTCTTTCAGCCAGAAAATGTGAACGGTAACGGAAATCAATCAGAGAACTCAACTTTTTTGAGGCTTCAATTATAACATTTCCGCCGTCGCCGCCATCACCCCCGTCAGGGCCGCCTTTGGGGACAAATTTTTCCCTGCGAAAGCTAACGCAACCTTTGCCGCCATCCCCGCCTTTAACAAAAAACTTGGCCTCATCAATGAAAGCCATGACGATTATCTGAAGTTTAATTTACATAGTTGACCAGCAATTCTAAGAGTTATTGCTGCCCTGTGAAGAGCGGCAGATATGTCTTTAGTATTCATGCCGCTCTTGTGATTAAAAAATTGT
>QKCJ01000055.1 GCA_003245715.1 bacterium | reverse complement strand
GCCAGATTTGTTGATGATATAACCCTGCAAAACTATTCACATATCTTTTACTGGATTGGACGTAAATTGCATGACCCGGACTTCCGTGCAATTGCTGATAATATAAAATCACGTGGTTTTCGCTGGCCTGAAGGATTCTGGTCATTGTTATGGACTGCGCCAAAAAAAAGTTTGATAACCGAAGGAAAGCACTTTTTCGATGATATTGGAATCTGGGTGAAAGATACAGTTGATGAAAGCGGAAACACGCTGAGAGTTCTTGCAAAGTGTGGGCCGCCTTTAGGGTATAGACTCGAAACAACGGATAGCGGGATGGCTCGATATAAATTTAATGCCGGGCATGTTCACCCTGACGCCGGATCGGTTTATGCTGCATGGAATGATCTACCGGTGCTTCTTGGCCCGGGGTATCTTGGCATAAAAAAGGGAATCTTCCAGAATTCCATTTGTTTTAATGGGAGGGGGCAATTTGATGACAGGTTATATCATGCTTTTGATCCTGAAACAACAAATTATAATAAGTTAAAAGAGATGTCAATTGTGCCGGACATTGATGATTCGGGCATAACTATGAATTTTACAAATTCTTATGAGACGTCACTGACGGTTAATAATGCCATCCGTAAGGTTTCAATTGATTCACCTTGCTCTTTTATCGTTTCAGATGATGTGTCAACCGATATTGAGGCATATATTGAAGCCTATTTTCGGGTTTCAGATCCCCCGGAGATTATTGGTACGGACGCTATTGTCTGGGATGTCTGTGGACAGAAAATGAGTATGCAGGTGCTTAACTCGCAGATTGAATATGAGCTTTTTGTATACCCGGGGAATGTTATTACTATTAATGATTGCGGGAAATCCGGACCTCTTGAATGTGGTGACGTTAACCAGAGAGGCTACCAGATATTACTCAGGAGTGAGAGGAAGGTAAAAAAAGCAAAATGGACTGTTCAATTCAGGGTAATTTAAGTTTAATACTCGATGAATTTACTCTGCCTGAAAAATGCAATAAACCTTTGCGGCTCGGAGTGATCGGGTGCGGAAAAATGTTTCAGAATTGTCATGGTGAAGCAATAAAAATTCTGCAATCATTTGGTTGGCCCATTTCCATAGGTTCAGTTACTGATATTGATGGAAAAGCCCTTAAGCACGCACACGAAAAATTTCCAGATGCAATCGCGCACTGTAATTATCGGGGTATCTGCGATATAAAATCCTATGATGCTTTTATTGTTCAGTTGTGGGATCCGCATAGTGAAGAGGCGGCTTTGTGGCTTTTAAACAATGGCATTCCATTTCTGATTGAGAAACCTGTTTCATTAAGCATAGATATTTTGCAAAAAATAAATACATTGTCAATTGAGAATGAAATACCGGTTGCGGTAGGGTATAACAGGCGTTTTCAATGTGGTGCAGAAGCGTTTCGCAATATTTATAAAAGCATGCAGGGTTCACTTCATTTGACGTGTCGTTTTCTGCGCGCTTGTCGTAGTGAAAAATTATTTTATGAAGATATCATGGGGCATTCGCTGGACTTTATTCAAAGTGTTATTGGTAACTACCAGATAGACAGCGTTTCATATTCTGATGATTTATTAATGACTGGTATTAAAAGTCATATAATTGTCAATGCTTCTTTTAATCGTGGCACAGTTCAATTTGAGTTTCGTCCCTCATGTGGGCAAAATCTGGAATCATATGAAATAATTGGTCATGAAAAATCGGCGAAACTTGTATACCACCCAATTGAGGAAATTGCCGAATCGCCTCAAATGATCTATTATACTCCTACAGAGATGAGAGATTTTATTCCTAAAGAGGTCAGCACTAAACATTGCCACAATAAAATGATGGTTCTGCAGGGATTCCTGCATCAGATGGCTAATGCGTTAAAGTATATTTCTGGAGAACGCGTCAATAATATTTGCACTCTTGAAGACGCCTACCAAGCACTTGCCAAAATACAGAATATTAAATGATTGCTTTGCCATTACGTTTTATTTTGAGAAGACAATTTAGGTTGTTTGAAAAGTTGTTTTACAGATCATCAAAACTGTGTTCTAAATAATCAGAATTTTTAAAGGCGAAATCAATGCCCCCCCCTCCCCCAAAAACGGCGTATGGTTTAACATATTCGTGATAAATATGGCAGTACATCCTGGCATTATGTAGAGAAATGGCAGAAGCAGGTTATACTAATTTTCATGAAGTTTGCCTAGGTTTTTGCGGAATTCCTGCGGTGTAATGCCGAATTTATCTTTAAAAATTTTGCATAGGTAATAAACATTTTTAAAATTTAATTCCTCTGTTATTTGCCATACAGGGATCGTTGTTTCAAGTAAGAGCGAGCAGGCATACTTGATTTTCAAATCCTTTATATATTCAGCAGGAGTGCTTTTATAGTACTTTTTCCAATATCTGAAAAAGCTTCTTTTGGCAAAGCCGAATTCCGAAAGCAATTTTTCTAAATTGATATCTTCTTTGAAATTCAAATTAAAATATGAAGCAATTTTCCTGATATCTTCTTCATGCGGATCAGTCTTATTGATTATTGAATTTTTCTGTTCAATTAATAACTCAATAATATTCAAAGCAGCCAAGTCTAGATGGTCTGCCACATATTTTTTTTGGGAAGACTCAAGCAGCGTTTTGATATTCTGCAACTTTACAGATATTTCCGGAGTGATTGTAAATTCCCAAATTGATGGATCCGTAATCAATTTAGCAGCAACCATTTGCGACTCATGTTCAGGGCTATATTGAAAATAAACAGCATCCCGGGGTTGATTAAATGAGTAACTGTGATTGACCCCCGGTCTTTTCACAATAATATGAGGAAATGGCGTTCTATGCTCTTTCCCATCAATAATGTCAATTGCAATCTTGGCGGAAGAAGAACAGCGGATACAGAATTCAAGTTTATCGGTAAATGTATGCACTCTGTTCTCCAGAGAATACAAATAACCGATACGCTTAAGCGGAAATACTGCAGAAAACTGCCTCTGAACATCACAAAGATCAATAATGTAGTTTTTCATATCCCAGTCCAGTGTTAATAAGCCATGTGTTATATTACAGCATAGCATGCAAGTTGGCAATGAATTTGGCATAATTTTGTAGTATTTTGGCGCATATCTGTATCGCAAGATTAAAGACCAAATAGTAAAGTCAATTAAAGTTATTTGAATTTTGGTTTTACTGTATAGGAAGCAGAATGAATAGCAAAGCAAATGACTATCGAATGGTAAGTTGGTGGATAAAATGGAATGACTTAAACTGGCCTGATGATGACGTGTATGACAAAATTGTACGCAGGGCAGATTTAATGCAAGAAGCTGGGGTTAATGTTGCTACTGTATTTGGCGCTCATTTCCGATGGGATTTTATGCCAATCTGGGATTGCCTGCATGACTATTTAAAAACAGTAACAAATGAACTTCATTTGCGGGGAATTAAATTGTTTGACCATCACTCGGCAGTTCTTGTGCATCGTTATAATAATTGCGAAGAGATGCGGAATGTTAAGATTCATTCCGGTCCCCATCTGCCATTTTCTCCGAGTTATCAGTCTGCTGAGAGTTGGGAATATAATGGGCAAAAGTTAAACGACTGGTTGATGATAGATCCAACAACCAAAGCACCGGTTTATTTGCCTCAATATACCTCACAGCAATTTTGTTTTAATAATAATAGCTTTATTGAAAGTTATCTGAAGTATGTTGAAATACTTTTCAGCGAGACCGGTATTGATGGGTTAATGTGTGATGACGCCATATTCTTTAACGGTTTTCGCAGTTGTGCTTGTGAGCATTGTAAGATTGAGTTCAATGAGTTGACAGGGAAAAAACTTCCAGACAGTAATGATTATCGCTTCTGGGGGAACTGGGAGAATCAGGACTGGCTTTCTTGGCAAGAAATGCGTTTTGCCAATAATGGTGATTTTCTACTTAGGGTAAAAAATGCCATGCCGGTGGGTTTAGAATTGATGAGTTGCTGCTCAGGCAGTAGTGATCCATGGAAAAACCATTCAGGTCAGGATATTATTCAATTTATACGCGGTTGCGATATTGCTCACCTTGAGATGTGTGGCAACACCCCTCCTGTTGATGACCCGCGAACAATGAATTACGATATTGGCGAACGTTTGGCACAGGCTTCACATCATCTTGCAGCAGCTAAGATGAAAAAAATACCCTGTATTGGACAAGGTTATGGGTTCAATGAATGCTCGGCAAATATAATTTGGGCAATAAACAAAATGTCAGAGTCAATTTGTTGGTTCAACACATTAAAGGCGCGATTGGGGGTCGCTGATTCAGTAATCAGCCATCTTCCTGATGATCCACAGGCAGTGGCCACGGTTTATAATTTTGAAAAAGCCCATCAGCATCTTTTTAACTCAGAGAAGGTTTCTGAAGTCGGGGTGTATTTTTCATACAACACCCGAAAAAATTCATACTTCGGCAATTTTAAGCATGGTTATGAAACGGATTATACCAATACCGTGTTTAGTCTGTTATATAATGGCGTTCAATCAGAAACTATACTGCAAATTCCTGATGATACTAAAAATTTCAAGATAATTATACTTCCTTCTGCATTATGTTTTTCTGATGAGGAATTAAGTCGCTTGTATGAATATGAAAAAAACGGCGGCGCAGTACTTTTAACGGGTCCTTTTGGTCTTCGTGATGGACAAGGAGAAATTAGAAAAACTCAAGTACTTAAGGATTATAATATTGATATTGAGTTTAATCAAGTGGAGAAGATTAATGATTTCTGGGACGGAGACTGGCGTAACTCTACCCTGGTTGAATCTTGCAATAACGAGTATCAATGGTCGCAAATTAAAAATCAAATAAGTTGGAATCCGGCAAGAATACAGGATATAGGGGCGGACTATCTTGTCGACAAGATCAAGGAAAATTTATGTGATCAGAAAATTGAGATCGTTTCAAGCAAAGGGTATTATTCATCCCTTCACAAGATTAGAAACAATGATACATATGTCCTGCATTTTTTAGCATCTGAATTTGATGTTGAGGTTGATGAGGATATTGAGAAAATCCGAAAGCATGTTAGTAGGGTTAATCTTATAACCAATGTGACTGCGAGGAATGTCAGTGAGCAGGTTAAGCTTAAGATTCCGGCGCAAACAGAAGAAATCAGTATCCATTTTCCATTCACCGGAAAGACTGAAAAATATGATATAAATATGGCTGAAATAATTGAGATAACTATACCTGAAAAAACTCAATACTTTATAATAGAGATAAAAGGGAAGGCTTAATATGAAATCATACATGCGCTTATTTATAATATTGGTTACTGTTTTGTGGACGCCGGGTGTATCTGCTGATAACCTGATCTCTAACGGTGATTTTGAAAATACTGACAAGGAAGGCGTAGTATTAAATTGGAAAAATTATTATCATAAAAGTGAAAAACCAGTGGCAGCACATACTTCATTTAATAATGGGAGTAAATCATTATATATTGGTGAATCCAAAGATGAAAAGATGAAAACCAATGGTTACATAACAAAAAAAGAATGTGCCGTTGAGCCAGGCCAGAAGTATCAGTTGAGTTTTTACGCGAAGTCTGATAGCCATAATCAGCAGATAGAAGTATATTTCTATACCTACTCAAATATCAAACCACATTATTATCGAAAGAACATTATTTCGCTATCTCAAAGTTGGGAACAATATAAATGCGAAGTAACATTGCCCAGCGAAGAACAGTGGAAACAGAGAAAACTACATATCAGATTTTCCCTAAAATCTGGCGATGCATTTATTGATGATGCAGTTTTACAAAAAATTATCGACACTCCGGAAATGTCTTACTCAGGCAAGAATCCAGTAGATGTTAAAAATATTAATATTTTAGAAAATCCCGGTTTTGAACTGGATTGGCAGTCATGGTTTGTAAGTTCATATCGCCCGCGCAATTATTATTATTCCGGTAAAGATATTAGAAAGCCAATTTTCGATACTAACGTCTATAAAAATGGGAGCAAATCTTTAAACCTTCCACCTTATAGCAATATCTGCAGCAAGCGTTATCCGTATCTTCCAGGAAAAAAATACACTCTTTCATTCTACGCCAGGAGAGAAAAAGTAAACGCCACCGATGGAAGGGACGTTTTACAGATTAAACTCATAACACCCAATTGGACCAGAAGTGAAATACTTCTAAAAGGCGAAAAAAACATTACAAATGAATGGCAACGGTATTCGCTTTCATTTCTGGCAAAAGAATTTGGCTCAGAAATGCTCAATAGCTTCTATGTCAATATCACAAATGAAAACAATCAAGTCTGGGTTGATTCATTAAAATTAGAACTTGGTGAGGTTTCTGACTATAATTTCCCCCTGCAGGTTGGTTTTTTTCCTGATGCAGAAAATTCCATTTGTTACTTGGGTGATAAAAATACACTTGATATTGCTGTTCAGTCAGATAAAGACCTGTCGCAAAGCATGGTGCTCTATATTAGCGCTAATGATGTTTACGGGAAAACAGTTTGGGCTAAAACCATACCTATAAATAATCTTAGTTCCGGCTTAAATAAATTCCCAATAACAATTGAAAATATCAAGCTAGGCGTAATAGATTTAAATGCGGTAATTAAAAGCTCAACAAACAAGATGATTGCTAATGGAAAATGGCGATATTGGTGTATCGGTAAAGAAGAGGCTCGCCTAAATCCTTATATCGGTTATGAAAACAGAGTCAGTGTCTATCCTGTTTGGGCGGTTAATACTATTGAAGAGTTATTCAATAAAATGGGTGCAGGATATGAACGGAGTTTTTTGTGGCCAGAGAAATTTCACCCACTAGCAGTTACTGACTCAAAAGTGTTGAAATATTTAAGCATTAAAAATGGGATCATAAAAAAGAACAATAGGCCTTCTATAATGACAGCTATAGGCTATTTTTATAAGGATTCTTTAATTTGTCACTATAATAACAAGTATAAATCAGAGGCAGTAAATGTTGATGAGAAAATATTTCAAATTGAATTAAACAGATGGGTTGACGGGTTTGCCGATATTTTGAAGAATACTGCGGGTGCTATCGGTTATTACGAAATTCAAAACGAAATTAATCTTCATCGAATCAAGAAATTTGCCAACGCTCCATCTGATGGTTATGTAATAATGACAATTGATCGTTATGTGCAAATGCTTAAGGCCGCAAGGGAGGCAGTGGATAAGGTTTCCCCAAAGACCAAAATAGGTATTAACCTTTGTCGAATTGACTTTGAATATTTAAATAGATTAATTAACGCAGATGCATTTAAGTATGTTGATTTTTTTAGCTTTCATTCATATCAGGCAACTCCTGAAACCCCGCCTGTCTATAAGCAAATCAAAGATTTGAAAAAAACATTTAAAGCTCACAATATAGATGTGCCTATTTTTAACAGCGAGCAATATTTTGGCATACTTGATTTTCTTAATGTCAGCGGTGAGTTTGACCAGACCTATTATTCTGAATCAGAGTTTGATTTGACAGGAAGGCTTATCCAGAATTTCCTGCATCATTTATCTGAGCGTATCCCGTACTCCATGTTTGCAATTAATAACATGACATTTATGCTGGGTAATTCAAATAATATATATTATTATTTTCCGGCCGGGGCTGTTAGAAATATAAGTCAATTACTGATTGATTTGGAAAATGGCTCTACGTTTGACGTGAATGACTCTTTAAGATTTTTTCTATTTACCAGAAAAGATGGTAAGAAAATAGTCAGCGTTAATACAAAACGCGTCGAAGTCGCAGGTACTATGGCTAAGTCGAAATATTGCGAAAAAATTCTGGATATCAATGGAAACGAAATCACCGGTAATGTTTCACTTGGCTATTTGCCATGTTTCATTATTTTTCCTGCTGAAATCTCCAGCGAGAAAGTTATCGCTGAAATAAAATCTCTTGATTACTCCGGGTTGAATTCCCCAATGAAAACACAGATAACAGTGAAATCAAACAATGATATTGTCCTTGATATTACTAATACCAGCAGTAAAGCAGAATCATCATTAATAAAATTCAAGATTCTTCCTGATTATATTAAGCCTATTGATGATATTGTAATCAGCAAGATGAAGCCTCTAGAAAATTTATCTAAAATAATTGGTAAATTAGATAGCCAATTTGATTGGCGTAAAAAAAACATTTTGTGCTTTACTGAGACCTATAAAAAGGGATTTATTGAGCATTATCGAAGATTGCCATCATTGTTTATCAAAAAGAAATTAGACATTAAAATTGATGGTGATTTGAGTGATTGGGCGGGAGTAAAAGGGTATCAGCTTGGCGGTGATAATTTGAGTCTGGATTTTTCCCGGGGGAAAAGCCCAAATAAAGGAGTAAATGACTTGAGCGCAGTTGCATATTTTTCATGGGATCATAATAACCTTTATCTTGCGCTTAATGTTGTCGATGACAAAATATTTAACAAAGTGAAATATGATAATATGATTTTCAAATCAGATTCTTTTCAAATTTACTTTGACCTTAAAAATGATAGCGTTGACAATAATTTTAAAAACTATGATTACAACGATGTGATCTATCAAGTTGGCTTTACTGTTAATCATTCAAAACCTGTTGCTTTTCTTGAAAAAAATCCTGAAGGGCGATTTATTGGTGCATCTAACCAGATGAACGGAATTGATGACAGTGTTAAAGTGGTGTGCAAACAAACATCAAACGGCTATATTTATGAAATGGCATTCCCGAAAGAAACACTGCCTTTTTTAAATCTTATAAATGATACTGAATTTGCCTTAGATATATTAATTAATGATAATGATGGCAATGGACGCAAGCAGGGGCTTACTCTAGGCTCAACGGGAGCTGAGCCAAATAGAAATGTTAGTTCATGGAAGGGATGCATTTTACGATAAAACTGCAAAAGTTTAATTATGATATTTTATGGATAACAAAATGCTCAAAGTACATTATAAAAAAGCACAGGTCTCTTACTTTACCCTTATTGAAATGTTAGTGGTAATATCGATAATTATGATATTGGCATCACTACTGGCGCCTTCACTCCAAAAAAGTATCTCATTGGCTAAAGCAGTTAATTGCGGCAATAATTTAAAGCAAAATGGCATAATATTTTCACAATATTTAACGGACTACAATGGAAGGATCTTCTTGATACATGACTCAACAGAACCGCAATGGGTGTGGCCATTGATTAACGGAGGTTATTCTGATACTAAAGATATTTATCTATGTCCTGCTGTCGGCCCGGACGGGTATACCCATCCTTCAAGTACTTATGCCATAAAATCAAGTTATTATTATAACTATCTTCCGGATCCACCATGCAGACCTGCATATGAAACCGTAATTAATAACGGAGTATCTACAACTTATCTGAATGTTCCTCATTACAAACAGGTTTCAAAAGCGCTGATATTAACTGAGACAGTTTGGACAAGCACAACATCTTATGCGGAAAGAGGCTGGCAAAAGTATACATTAAATCATAATTTACAAATACGACACGATTTGACCACTAATTTTTTGTGGGCAGACTCACACGTATCATCATTAGACCTTAGTGGAATTTTAAGTACATTTGGTGCTTCTTTGTCAAAAATGGGGCCTGTGTACGATGCTGACATACAGGAAATATTTTCCCCATAAGAGTTCCCTGCGCTCCATTTATGCGTGGCACAAAGGCAATAATTACTAAAAGGCATTACCAGTTGAACCACGACCAGAGACTGTCAGCCTGGGCATTGCGTAAGTAACAGATATCTCCGGCATTCTTGGTTTCAGAATGGCCATCATTGAACGTCAGGTTCACTCCCTGATTATGCCGCCAGTAATTGGCAATCGTGCCATCGGTTTTACCCCATGTTCCATTGCTGGCAAGTGAGCCGTATGTTCCCCAGTGTGCGATCACCGGGTCGCTCGGGATTAGAATGTAATCGGCAGTGCTTGCCAATTTGTCTCCATAAAGCACGATTTTTGAGGTTTTTTTCACGCGGTTCAAATTCATTTTCCAGGCTTTATTGATTACATTCGGGTTAATTCCATACGTCCTGTATTGGCTGCTATATTCGCTGGAAGTCGGAGTGACTGCGGGACAGTAAAACAGTGAACCGGGCATAAAATAACTTTCGCGTGAGATGCCGATATACGATGCGAGCGGACACATCCAGTATTCCAGTTTCGTGTTGCTTGGCGTGGTTCCTTTTGAGGGGAGAACCCCTCCGTTGTCATTTGAGTACTGTGTTATTGCTATTGCAACCTGCTTGAGTTGCGAGGTACACTCAATTGAGGTCGCGCTATCCATTGCATTGCGCAGTGAAGGCAGCATCATGCTGGCCAGAATACCGATAATGGCAATTACAACAAGCATCTCAATCAGTGTAAACCACCGCCGCGTTTTCATTACAATCTCCCAATATTTTAATTTATCTGTTCGCAGATTTACAGTGCTATTTAATAGTTACCGTTCTGGTTGTATCGCCCTCGGAAAAATCACAGGTGATGCTGCCTTTTTTCCCGTCCGGGGTATCAACGCTGAGTTCATAGGTTCCGTAAAAAGCACGTGTCAGACTAACACCATCTTTTCCGGTTTTCTTTATATCATCGGTCCACCAGCGTTTTGTGACCAGATCCACATATGCCTGTCCGTTTTTCCTGAGCGTCCAGTCCCGATTCCAGAGGGCTGCGTTGGGGCGGTAGTGCGCCCCGGCCCAGAAACCCCACTGGGTAATGCTGACAAATGAGGGGTGGGCAAAAGCGATGATTATGGTGTCGCGCAATCTGTCTGCCTGATAGGAAAGCTGATCCTGATCGGTCGTGTCCCCGACGGAAACATCAAGTTCGGTGTATTGCAACTTCTTTCCATATCTCTTGTAGAAGTCATCCAGATATAGCCATAGTCCTTCAGGTCCGGTTTTGCCACCGTAATTTCGACCGATGCGACCTCCATGACATTGGCTGCCCAGATAGTCAAGCGGCGCATTGTTTTTTACAAGATATTCCACCCAACCGCGGCAGTCCTTGCTCAGCATTTTCTTCGGGAAGCTGCCGATCTCCATACCCTCTGAACCAAAACTCGGTTCATTAAAGGTGAGGGTGAGTTTGGGATTAGTTTCCTTGGCAATCCGGTACCAGTCGAGCATTGCTTCAGGTCCGAGATTGTCCATGAAGTCACGGCAGACATCGGTCTCGTTGGTGACATCCCAATCCGCGATCCAGGGTTTGAACTCTGTAACAACTTCGCGGATATGATCTTTAATCGCCGGGCCGAGCAATTCGGGGTTGGCTTTGAATTTGCTGCGCAATGGTTCCGGGATGCGGTAAATCGTCGGCCATACCAGAACATGTCCGCGGATGTTAAGGCCTTTGCCGTGATAATACTTCAGACAGTCTTTGGCCTCTTGCCAATTGTCTTTGCGTCGCCATTCGATGTAGTCCCACTTTAGTCCATTGTCGATGACAATGCGGTTGAAGTAGGTACTGGAAACCTGCCGGTATTTTTCAATATCGTCAGAAGTCATACCCTTCCATTTTCCCTTGAACGCTTCCTGTCCGACGGCAACACCAAAATAAAACGCATGTTTCTGCATCTGGAAATGAACCCTGGCGTCAGAAACTGGTAAGCCCTTTTCGTCCACGACCTTTACCATCAGATTACCCTTGCGGTACTTTTCAATGCGCTTCTTTGCCTCTTCCCGCCACGGCGCATCAGGAGCACGCCCTTCATAGTTCCAGTCTGGTTTGGGCATATTTTCCAATTTCGCGCCCTCAGGGAAAACCATCCAGGCAAATCCACCGACCTCAATGGTCTGGGCCTTGTGTCCCATCATGCCGATCAGCGAAAGTTCGCCTGGTGCAAAGTCCTGTGAGACCGGACCGGTCTTAACGTAATATCTTACCCAGTCAGTAGTCAGCATCTTGGTGTCATAAAAATTGCTGATTCGGCCCTTGTGCGCCTTGATGGCATTGGTGTAGATGTAAGTCTGTACCGTGGCGCCCAAGCCATCATCGACAATCTGCGGAGCTTTTTTCCCTTTGGCCCAGAAAACAATCAGTATTGATTCACCTTTGCGGACTGTTTGGGTATTGTTGAAACAGAAACTGACATCCCAATATTTATTAGCCTTCTCTTCCAGAACAAAAGAAGCGGCGCGGTCAAAAACTTGCCCCTTCACCTGAGCGATTCCCTTGAGTAACTTTCTTTTCTTATCCGCCCAATACGTTTCCATTCCGCCACCGGTCACAACTCTGTTGAGCGCTTCATCTTCATTGTTACCACCAACAAATCTGGCTGGTCCTATTCCGGTAAATTCCTTCTCAAGACCACTGTAATACGTTGAAAGCTTTACTGCCTTGGTGGAAGTGACCTCTCCAGCCCTGAGTGGCTGGCAGGGCAGTGCCAGCACAATGACAGATAAAACGATATGCAAATACTTCATCAGAGTACCCTTTCCTGATTTGATGGTACGTACTACTCGTCACCTATAAAAAAAACACCCGATTCAGTGTTATTATAAATAAATCGGATTATAAAATGCAATTTCACTGTTTGGCATTAACGGCTTGGTGTCATATTCGGCAAAACAGGAATTTCAACCAACGTTATTGCTTCGGTGGCAAGGGAATTACCGCTACGTTGCCGCTCAAGAAGCATTTTTACCGCTCGGTATCCGATCTCAAATTCAGGCAGCATGATCGGTTTGAGCGCATCGTCCAGAGACTGGTCGCTGAAACGCTGACTGGCAAAATGAACGATAGTGAAATCCTCTTCAGCGAAAAGCCCACCCCGGCATGCCTCAATATAAACCCGCATGGCAATTGTTTCGTTGTAACAGACAATAACTGGCCTTGAACCACTACGTTTGCAATTCAACCACTCCATGCCGGTGTCAGCAAAAGTAGTAACCGGCTGGAAACAGATTTCTCCACCGTGTTTATACGCGGCCTGTTTTAATCCGTCAATCCGATCAATTTCGCTGTAATGAACCGGCATACGCCCGCCAGGAAGACGTGACGCCGGGCGGGTGCCATAACCCACATAAAGGATCGGAGCCTTTGTACTTCTGACCAGTGACTCACCCACCAGAAACGCGATTGCGCGATCATCAGGATGAATACAGTCAAAGGGCAATTTGCTGTTAATAGTTATTGTCGGCACATGAAAGTGCTTGAGCATGTTGTTCATTTCTTCGGAAATATCCAGCGCGTAATTGACTAACATAGCATCCACACCGAATCCACCCAGAAGGCGTCCGAGATCTAGATCCCGGTCAATATCGCGATCAGGGTTGGTACAGATCACAAGCGAAACCCTTTCCTCATGTGCCGCAACCTGCATTCCCTGCAAACGCTTGACCGGCAAAGGGCTTCGATGTGCCTCAAGTCCCATAAACAGGCCGATCCTGTTCTGCTTGCCATTGCGGATTGACTGGGCGGAAAAATTCGGGCGATACCCGACTTTACGGGCATAACTCAAAATCTTGTCCCGCGTCTGCTGTGACAGGCGACCAGTTCCGCAAAAAGCCTGCGACACTGTACGCTGGCTCAAGCCAAGCTGACGGGCTATTTCCGTCTGGGTCATGGGTTGTTTCTTTTTCATTTTTGTGGCACTCAACAGTTTTAATTTAGATGACATTTCCATTAATCAAAAGTAACAATACACCATGATAGTACGTACCGTCAAATTATTTTTCGACATTTTTTTCAGTATTTTTCGAGTAAAGCACCGCTAAAGCCACACTGCGCAAATACTTGATAGGCGTATTTTATTAAGGACTTTATTAATGCGCGAGTTGGCCTTGCCAGAATAAGCTGGATCTCAATATTGTGCGGATAAGCCAGTAAAATCAATGACGATACAAACCTCAGATCCTTGATTATTTATCAAATATAATAATAATAAATTATATATTGACAAATAATCATTGTGCGGTAGTTTAGAATTATGGTTATTTTCAAGGATTCAGGAAAAATTATGTCTGAAGGCATTATACCGGTACTTGATAAATCAATTTGTCTTCTGGGGTATTTATCATCCAGGGATAAGGGCGCGACTCCTGCAGAAATTGCAGAAGCGACAGGCATGTCGATAGCGACCTGCTACCGGGCAATTCAAACGTTTCTCAAGCATAACTGGCTCAAGAAGAATGCCACGGGAAAGTACGCTTTGGGATTTGGGCTTGTGGAAATCGCCGGGAACTTAATCAATACTTACAGCGCCTTTGAAACATTACAGCCGCTATTGGATGATCTTAGCCTTGAAATGGGAATGTCTGCAAAATTGTCCGTACGTAACGGGTTGAACGAGTTCATTACATTTCTTACGGCTCATCCTGATTCACCGATTGCGCTGTTCAGTAAGGCCGGGGCTCGCTTCCCGATTATTGAGGGTAGCGTCGGAGCGGTTTTTTTGCGTAATACCCCAGAGTCTGAGGTTGAAAAGTTTATAAGGTCTGCGCCCCTGAAAACAAGAGAAAAAAGTAATCCCGAACAACTCTTTAATCGAATTGATGAGTGTAATGAAAAGGGATATTGCTTTCTTAATCAGGAAGGGAATATTCATAGTCAAACAATATCAGCCCCGATAAGGGGAATTCAGACAGAGGCGGTGCTTTCCCTGCTTGGTTTTCCGGAAGATTTTGAAGGAAGGGAAAAGCAGATATCGCGTATGCTTCTGACAGCAATCAAAAAGGGCGAGGATATGCTTAAAGCAGCATTTTCTTCTGTGTAATAAATGTAATTAGCATAATTTTTTAAATCAATAAGAACCTTTTGGGTACTTCATTCATTAAGTGTAGGAATCCATCGTCATGCTGCGGTTCTCAAACGATCATAAATATTATTAGAGCACTCAAACAGGAATTCCACCACTGCAGCAAGACACAACTGAAGCACTTCTGCCCATGTAACTTTATGGTCGGCAATCTTCGTCATTATTGCAGATGTATAAACATCTGAGCCAAAGCGCAATGCATGATGTGGCCTCATAAAATTATAATAACATTGATGGCGCTCAAGCTGTTCCTTAATTTATCTGGCCTGTTCGCATACGCCGGTGTCTTTCGGTGCAAATAAGAAGTGTTTCGCCTGATCGTTAGCCATAAAACTTCTTGTGTGAGCTTGGGCAATACAGCGTGTATGGCGACTCGGACGGCTTAGATCGTGAATAGGTGATGACCCACCAGGGCGGCACAACTTAATATTTGCGAAATCAGTATTAGAAGGGGAATGAAAATGTCTCATTCTTAAGATTCACCCGTGACAAACATCATAGGTGAAATTACCTCGGCAAGAAGTTTTTATAAAATTTATCCCGGTAACATAGCAAATTATCCCCATCGGCTTAAAGCACCTTCTGGATACAAATTATCCAGTAACCCCTTTATTCATGATTGATCTTATCTTTATATATGATGTTCTGTCATTCTTTTTGGTAAGTGCTTTTATAATTAAGTCACTCAATGTTTTTCCAATTTCTGTTAAAGGTGGGGCGATACTTGTGAGCTGATATTCAATAAATCTCGGGTCATTATTAAATGAAACAAGACGGTAATTCTCACCAGCAATATATCCGCTTTCTGCGTCTATTTTCGTAATAAAGTCAACCGCTATTTTATCAGCAGCGCAAACAAGCATTACTTTTCTGCCTGCGTTAATATCCGAATAAAAATCCTCAAATGATTGCTCCCAAAGGATTGTTTTAATACTACGACATGACACTGATGAACGGGTAATCGCACAATTCAAACCATTCAATCTGGCCTTTAGCCAATTGGCCTTTTCCACATCCCTGTTTAAACCAAAAAAGATGCTTTCAGAGTTGCTTTCGATTATATATTCACCTGCAGTTACTCCTTCGTTAAATGAATCGATTGAAACAATATTATAAGGAAAAATCGACCAATTTATATCTTCACGGGCATAAACAAAAATATTTCTTTGGAGATTAAAAAACAGATCTGGATTATTTTCGATCATTTCATTAAAGGGGCCATAAGTAATAAATAGTACTGCAGATACTCCGCCATGTGCTGATTGACGGAAGATGTCAGCAAGTTCTTTTACTGTCTTCACCTTGCTTATATCAGTATATATTATATTAATGCCATTATTTTTCATATTTGTTTCAAAAATGGATTCAATTTCATCATTCCAATGTAAATGCCGTGTTTCAGCAGGAAGCGGATTTAATACTGTGATTGTCTTGTCCGTTTTATTTCTCATTTCACCAATTGTAAATGAATTTGGATATTCAGCAACAATAGTTCCGCCTTTTCGATTTCTCACAATCAATCCCACACTTTCAAGATGATTCAATGCTTTGTGAGAGTTCATTCGATTTGTGTCGAATTTTTTGGCAAGTTCCATCTCGGTAGGCAGTCTATCGCCAACCGAAATTAACTTATCAATAATACATTCAGAAATATAGTTGAATATTTCCTGCTGTTTTAAATTAAGCTTTACTGTTTTGATCGTTCCCATATGATTTTTCTTTTTTCATTCTGGAATAATTGCGCTATGCTCTTGAAGTAACTTTCTTGTTTCTGCGATAGGTACCTCTCGTGACGGAATTCCAATCTTGCACCCAATTGCCGCAGCCGCACCTACTGCCTGCCCCATTGCCATACATGAAGCCTGCACACGCAACGCTGAAAACGCTGCACGGTCACTGGAAATCGTTCTACCAGCCGTAAGAATATGTTTCATCCCTTTAGGAATCAGTGCTGAAAAAGGTATAACCGGATATACCTCAGGCTCAAGGAATATATATTCTATACCATCATGGTGATGGATATCGACATAGTAATAAGTATAAGCAATAGCATCATCATATGCTCTTCCAGCGAGATAGTCCTCTTTGGTTATTACAGTTTCACCGATAATTCGATATGTCTCCCTTATTCCGATTTCATGATTAAATTCTTTGAGATAAACTTTTTCAAGTCCGGGCAGTTTTCTTAAAAATCTGATCATGGCCAATAAACGTTGACGTGCCTGAATATTTGCCTGAGTTTGCATGTCTGAATCGGAGGAATCGGCATGAAATATATGCTGCAAATTGCCACCATTACGTTTAAGATAATTAATAAATGGCTGATCGGTAAAACAGAAATCCCCTGGCTGAAGATCTCCGTTTTTCAGTGCCTCATCATAAGCATCCTGTATTAACCGCTCATTAAGTGTATCACAGTCGTAACCGGCCAATGCAAAAAGCAACGTTCCGGGTTGGCTTTTTGCTTCTTTTATGCACAAACCACCCGCAAGCCTTACCGCAACCGCATCCCCTGTACAGTCAACGACTTCTTTTGCAATAATACTCCGTTTTCTCATTTTCCCTGTACTTTGAGCAATCCACCGATCATCCTTTTCTGACCACTCGAGCGAATTTAGGATTTCGTGATAGTGAAGTCGTGTACCACTAGAGATCACTTTTTCTTCTGAAACCATTGCAAATAAATATCGGTCAAGCATGACTGGATGGCTAGGCCGATGTCGCGGGGGATTATCAAAATCAGGCATAGGCATATTTGATAACTCAATTGTTTCTTTTGCAAGTTCCCAGCCTATACCTGAAACAACCTGCTTCTTTCCCGCAAAAAAGTAGGCGCAACCATAAACACCGCAATTTGTAATCGTACCTCCCAACTGGGAAGTCATTTCAATCAATATAGTTGAGGCTCCGGCTCTTGCCGCCTGAATTGCCGCCACCAATCCCGCCGTACCACCACCGACAACCAATACATCACACTCATCTTTAATCAATTTCATTTTGAATTTTCCACACTCTAAGCTCGTTCATTTATTCCATCAACAGGGATAGCCATGTTCCATGTATTTACAGCATTTGTAAAGTGCCCAGGGCCGTCGCCAGCAGCAGCGAACATACAAACAGGAAAACCCTCTTCATTAAAGAATAATTGAGGACGCTCCACACAACCAAGCGTCACTTCCCCTTTTCCCTCCAGTATTTGTGTTCTGGAATATCCTTTTGCCGGAGTACCTACTTTCCAGTTTATACCATCCTCGGAAATGAAGTAAGCTCCGCAATTCTTTTCACCATCCGTAATATTTCCGCTGATATCTTTTGCCAGCATATTAAAACACGTACCATTATGCCAGACAAACGGATCTTCAATATGAAAGTTCTCTGTTACCGGCTTGTCTTGAACGCGTTTATATGGCCCGTCCGGAGTGTCAGCAACCGCCAAACCAATCCGTAAACCATCTGGAGTATTACTTCGATAATACAGATAAATCTTGCCTTCAGGCGTAATACATGGGGCTGGATTTGTTACAATAATATCATCCCATTTACCTTCACGCGGTAGTAATATTGGCTCCGGCATCACTCTCCACGGCCCTCGCGCTGTCTCTGATACAGCCATACCGATACGTATATTGTCATAAACCAGGTCTTTTTTGTTCCTTAATTTAACAATATCATTTCCATCAGGCGCATCAAAACTATAGGTCGAACCAATAAAATACAGCAGATATTTGTCTTTATATTTTACGACAGTGGGATTGTGAACCATTTTTCTACACCACTGCGGAGTCCCCTCACACGGTAAAACGGTTTCTACATATTCATACGAACCGTAAAGATTATCAGACCACGCCCGTACAATTTCTGATTTAAAAATATAGCCTTCAAACATTGGGTATTCTTTTGGCCAACGGGCAGCATACATCTGATATCCACCTACCGGATCGCTGATTACAGACCCGCACCAGACCCAGTATCCATCCATCTTAAATCCATACCCCGCTTTTATTTCTTTAGTATTCAAAAAGCTCATATCACTTCCCCCGTATATTGCGCGCTATTATCTGTCTATATTAGAACAATAAACTGAGTAGTCAAATTTTATTTTAGATTTTACTTAGAATTATTCTGTCTGTCTTCAAAACTAAAACTTCATAAGTAATAGACTAATTAGGACTTATAATTTTTTTGGCATTTCAGGATTAATCTGGATTGCTAAGTTACAGGTAGGACTTCATAAATTGACAATAATCTGGCTATGAAAAATAGAAAACACACCACAGAGCGAACCTTTGGTGCTTGCCGTATCAAATGTCATTCTGCTTTCAGGTAGTCTGTCGATAATACCTGTGATGCAATCCTCTTAGGTATTCGGTGGAATGGATTGAACGATCCCCAACTTCAATATTTCGGATCAGGTATTTGGGCGCAATATCCCTAGGAAAAGTCTGTATGATTTGAATGGCGGTCCACTCAACTGTTGGATGCTTGGTAATATTAAAATGAAGAATCTTTCTGCGGGAATTTTTAAAATTATGAATAAATACAGCATTGAATAGCAAATGGTTGGCACCACACAAAAATCAATTTGAACTATTTGGTGCGCATGATTCTTCCGGAACATATTCAAATTCTACGACGATGGCTTGGTTGAACGATTGTGATAACGAAGAAGAGTAGATTCTGAGCTAATAATTTGAATTCCTTCACAATGCGTGGAACACCCCAAAGTATGATTCTCTCTGGATAGCTTCTTTATAATTTTTTGTATTTCAATACTAACTTTAGGTTTACTCTTTTTGTTTCCATTTTGTGATTTGCGTACCCAGAACAATTTGAATACTTGACGATGCCACGCAATAACGGTTTCTGGTTGAGCTATAGCAAGTGCAACTCTCCAAATTTCCATATCTTTGATAAGAGAATCTAAAATATATGATCAAATTGATTTAGCTTGAGGCATTTATTTTTTATTTTGTAAACAGATAATTTTTGACGTAAGGCTATATTCTCAGCAATTATATCTGTTTTACTACTAAACAAGCATTTAATAACGCCTGACAGTAGACTCACCCATCTCATTGCAGCCTCCAAAGTACTATAATTTATTAAAAATCAGCAATTTGAAGTCTACAGGTAAAATCACGCAAGTCTATAGTTAACAGCTACTACAAAATAATGAAGAGGGACAAAGAAAATAACCTTCGTCAGAAAATACCAATATAATGTAAAACACTCCCAGAAACACTGGGAGTGTCCTTAGTTTTGTAGTTTTATGCAGCCCAGCTTTAGTATGTTATTCCTCGGTCTAACATCCGGCCTATACTTTCCTTGACTGCATCAGGCGTCATGAGAGTTCCCTTTTCCATCTTTTCCAGGATCTCGTTGACCTTCTCCTCGCGCGGATCAGGAATCTTCTTCAGACCTTCCACAGCCTTGTCACGCATCTGGTACATACGAGCGGAAGCTGATACATCAGCCTGATCTAAAGCCGGCTTGCTGGTTACAGTAGTTTTTTCTTCGGTTTCTTTTTTGCGTACGGAATCGTCCTTTTGAACGGTCTTGCGTATGCTCTCAAATTCGCCGTATCCACTAATTCTCATAACCCACCTGCCTTTCACGCAGGAACACCCCCACGCGCTGAATAAAGCATCAATCAGTTTTGCCCGTTCCATCGGAGATCTGATCTTGCCTCTATATTTTTATTAACGGCGGCGGAGAATAGAACTTGAATAAAAAATCAGAATTTTTATTCATTATTCGCCACCATAACTCCTTAATTTATAACAAATTAAACAGAAATCGAGTTTTCTTGCAAGATTTTTCAGGATTTTTTTTAAAGTTTTCCACAAAATATCCACGAATTAATGCAAGATTTGTGAAGATCAGAACTTATTGTGGCAGAATTGACGAACATCCCCAATTAAATAGAGGCTGCCGGTGACAAGAATAAGTCCGTCATCACCCGTAACCCGGTACGCAAGCCAGACTGCGGCTCTCGGGTCATCCTTAACGTCTTGCCTTACAGTAGGATACAGATCCATCGCGATCTCTGCAAGCTCGTATGGAGGGACGTGGCGGGGGCTGTTATTAGTTGTAAAGATTACGGAATCAACCAGTGGAAGCAGGATTTTCAGCATCCCGCGGATATCTTTGTCCTGACAGGCGCTGAAAACCATAACTTTAGGTCTGACCATAGGATAACGATTTTGTAGGGTCTCGGCAAGCGCCCAGGAACTGGCCATATTGTGCGCACCGTCCAGAATTACATGTGGTTCGCTTGAAACAAGCTCAAAGCGCCCGGGAGGACAGGTATCTTTCCAGGCTTTGCTTAAAAGTTTGGGGTCAATTGCCGCCCCGATGAAATTTTCGACAAGTCCAAGAGCGGTCAGGGCGTTTTCGCGCTGGTGTGCTCCGGCCAGTGAAAGTGGGATATCAGGGTAATCCCCATACGGCGTTTTAATGGAGATCAGCTGCATTATTCCCGCATTTTCTTTCGGGTCAATATCTTCATTTGCGGTTATTGTCAGATCACGCCCCACTTCGATCAGTTCGCAGCCAAGCCGGGCGGCCTTTCTCTCGATAACTTTATGTGCCATCAGTTCCTGACGGCCGAGGACAACCGGGATGCCAGCGCGCATAATACCGGCTTTCTCAAGGGCGATATCAGCGACCTCTTTACCTAAAATCTTGGTATGTTCCAAACTTACCGGGGTAATTGCGCTGACGGCTACGGGCATATCAGAGACATTCGTCGCGTCAAGGCGTCCGCCCATGCCAACTTCAACAACCGCAATATCAATAGCCTGATCGGAAAATGCCAGATAGGCGATTGCCGTAAGCATCTCAAAATAAGAGGGTTTGCTTTCCATTTGTTCTGCAGCATTTCTGACCTTTGAGAAGATCTTGCAGAAGATTGATTTATTGAGGTTGCGCCCGCCGATCTGGATGCGTTCCATCAGATCGGTAACGTGTGGGGAAACATAAAGTCCGGTGTGCATCCCCATTTTTTCAAGGAGTGACGCGGTAAGATAAGCTGTTGATCCTTTACCCTTGGTGCCGGAGATATGCAGAACCGGGTAGTCATGCTGCGGACAATCAAGGATATCAAGCAGTTCTTCCATCCGGGCAGTGCCGTAAGCGCCGGTACCGGCAGGAAAGTCCTGCGTACGCTCGAAATTAGTAAAACCGTCGAGGTACTCCATTGCTTCCTGATAAGAGGGCAGAAGAATAAGTTTTTTATCCTCAGACATATGATTACCTTAAAATACTGTAACGGTTTATCCGTAAAAAATAAAAGCTCCGACGGTGAGTCCGGAAATTTACCCTGTTATTGCCTCAACCGAAAATAGCCTGCGTTTCCAGTCAAGGCCAGAGCCAAACCCGCCGATTGAACCCTTTGCGACAATCCTGTGGCAGGGGATTATTACCGGTACTGGGTTAGCCCCGCAGGCCCGGCCAACAGCTCTGGCGGCTTTGGGTCTGCCGATTGCCCTGGCAACCTCCCCGTAACTCATGGTCTGCCCGTAGGGTATTTTACTCATCTTTTCCCAGACTGCCAGAGAGAATTCGCTGTAACCAGAAAGATCAGGTTTTATTGAAAATTTCTTGCGCTTACCAGCAATATACTCAGCCAGTTCAACGGCAAGCTTATTAGCCTTAGCTGAAAGATCCGGCTTCCGGGAATACTCACGCGCTTCTACAAATTTACGGGGAAAGACGAGCTTACGCAACCCGTTATCTGAGTATTCTGCGATAAAAACACCCCAAAGGGTTGGAATTTCAAATTTTTCAGTTTCCAGCCTTTTTCCCATCACGCCCTCACCGCGTCTCAGACAGAGACAAAATCCGGCCACAGGCAAGCAGAAACAATAACCTCAACCCCCTCAAGACCTTCACGAAGATTTTCCGCTACAACCGGCAGCACAACCTGCTCGCTCGGCCCATGGCCAAGAACCAGCGCCGCCACTCCCGCCCGTTGAAGCAGTTCGGCATCGTGATATGACAATTCACCGCAAACCAGAACCTCCGCCCCTGAACCAATGACCGCCCCCGCCGGAGCCCCGCTCCCGCCCCAGACCGCAGCCTTGCCGATAATTTTATCCGGGTCGCCAAGAAGACAGGCCGCCCGGCTTTTGCAGCTATCTTTTATCTTTGCTGCAAATTTCTTGAGTGAGCAAGGGGTCTCAAGCATTCCCACCCTGCCAAGGCCGTAACTCTCATAACGCTCAGTGGCGATAAGATCATAAGCCGGTTCTTCATACGGGTGTGCGTCTGTTAATGCGCGGATGACCTGAGATTTTGCGCTCTTAGGCACAACCGCTTCAAGCCGCCACTCGCTAACCTCTTCAAGCCTGCCCTGCTGACCAATATGCGGATTCGCCTCAGCACCGGGAAGAAAGGAACCGATTCCGCAGACGCGGTAGGTGCATTCTGAGTAATTACCGATGCAACCGGCACCCGCCGCGCAGATTGCCTGGCGGACATCTTCAAGATTCTCCTCAGGCACAAACACAGTCAGCTTTAAAATTGTATCGCGGTAAACTGTCTGCAGGGGACGGCGCTTTTCAGCCATTCCTGCGAGGTCAGCCAGAGTGTCATTAACACCACCCGGGGCAATATCAAGATTGGTGTGCGCGCAGTAAAGGGCAATACCGGCGCGGAGAAGTTTTGCCGCCAACGCATTTTCAGAACGGTCTTCATCGAGATTTTTAAGGCCGCGAAAAAAACGCGGGTGGTGGGTGACAAGCATGTCAACGCCGGAGTCAATTGCCGCATCGACAATTGGCTCAGTCGCATCCATCGCCAGCATGATTTTACTGACACTGCAAGCTCGCGCCCCCGCGTGAAGCCCGACCGGATCTCCCTCGCAGGCAAGATACTCAGGCGCGAAAGCCTGCATCAACTCAATCACTTCACCAACAGTTGCAGCCATTTATAGACCTCATTAAATGCAGAAACAAAACGCGTCCGGCCATTATTCCTTAAAAAATCAGACTTCGCTTTCAAGAATAATTTCATCGGCCGCAAGTGAGGAATCGGCGATAATTGTAACCGTCCGCTCTCTCTTATGCTCAATCGCCGCCAATGCTTCGCGGTAGGTGTTAGCTATCGGCAAAGCAACAGATGCGTGCATCCTGACAATAACATCCGCATCCTTCTCGTCAATCTCGGCACGCACCCGGCGGATAAGTTCCGAGCCAAGCGCATCTACATTCTTGACCATGCCTGAACCTTTACAGTGCGGGCAGGTGTGGTAATGCGTACCGCGCAGACTCTTGCGTACCCTCTGCCTGGTCATTTCCATAACTCCAAGCGCACTTATCGGCAGCATCGTAACACGCGCCCGGTCTTTCTCCATTTCAGTGCGCAGCAGATTCTCTACCGCCCTGCGGTCATCCTGCGACTCCATATCAATAAAGTCAATCATGATAAGTCCGCCCATGTCGCGCAGGCGCAGCTGACGGGCAACCTCTGCGGCCGCTTCTTTATTGAGCTGCAGAATCATGTCACGCGAAGAGCCGCCCTTGAGGAAGCTTCCGGTATTGACGTCGATAGTCACCATCGCCTCCGTCTGCTCGATCACCAGTTCACCGCCACTCTTGAGGCGTACTGAGCGCGAGAAGAGCTTGTCGATTTCTTCTTCGATTTTATAGTGGTGGAAGATCGGGTCAGTACCGTCATAGACCTTGAGGCGTTCTTTATACTCAGGCATCAAGAGGTCAAGAAAATCCTCCGCCCGTTCATGCTCGTCAGGTGCGTCAACAACCAGCTCGTCTATCTCCGAATTGAAGTAATCCCGGATAGCCCTGATAACCAGATCGCTCTCCTGATAGATAGTCGCCGGAGCTTTTACTTTTTTGGCGCGCTCACAGATTGCTGTCCACAACCGTGTCAGATAATCAAGATCGCGCTGCAGCTCCTCACGCCCCTTGCCCATACCCGCAGTACGGATAATAAAGCCCATGTCTTTAGGCGGGTCAAGCTGTTCGAGCGCTTTTTTAAGTTCATTACGCTCTTTCTCGTCGGTGATTTTGCGGCTTACCCCGCGTTTTTTGACTGACGGCATCAGTACCAGATAACGTCCCGGAAGCGAGACGTAAGTTGTCAGGCTCGGCCCCTTGGTTGAGACTGCTTCACGGGTTATCTGAACGAGCAGCTCCTGGCCTTTATAGACCATCTCGCTTGGCTGCATCTTATGAATGTCTTCAGGAGCTTTGCGTCGGCGACGCTTGAGGATATCATCATAGCCGCCAAAAGGAGGGATGATATCGCGCTGGTGCAGGAAGCCGTTCTTCTCTGCGCCGATATTGACAAAGGCCGCCTGCAGATTATTCTCCGCGTTCTCGACCTTGCCTTTGAAGAGATTGCCGTGTACAAATTCACCGCCGGACTTCTCGATATAGACGTCCTCAAGGCCGTTAGGCCCGGCGATAGCAACCCGGATCTCCCCCGGATCAACCACATTGATTAACATTCTTCTGATGTTGTCACTGCTGGCAGGATTGGTATTTTTCTTCCTGCGTCGTTTCTTGCCCAAATTGTTCTCCTTAACGCCATTCTGCGAAGGTGGGGTATGTTTACAGTTATCCGTAAGATTTTCGCGTTTACAGAAGGATAAATGCAGTGACGATTTTACCCGTTAAGCTGCCCTCGCGGATGCCCGTTTCCGCTTTGAAGCCAGTCTTTGCACCATCAGAATGGCCGGAGGGCTGCCCCTCCGAAAAATTCCGATAAATAAAAATTAATTACAAAATTCCATCGTAACGCGGGTCATTTCATGGCTGCACCAGTCAAGTCCGAGTTTCTCACTGAGGTATTTGTTTACCTCATCAACCCGTCCTGCACCATTTTCAAGATGTTTGATTTTTAACCGCAAACCTTTTGCCGTTATCACCCCGTCAATAATATAGGGGCGCATATCAATCAAACGTTCTTTTCTGCCATGGCCACGCGTTACTAAAATCTTTTCCTCTTCAAGCATGGCTCCAAGCTCCACGGCAATCGCCGGGAGATCAGGCCAGCCTGTAATCTCATACTCGCTGCTTACAACCTTCCTGCCTTTTTTCACGGGCGGCAGCTTCTTCCAGGCCAGTAGTTTAACCACCGGCTTGACCTGGACTGCAAGCTTGCGGAAGATCTCCTCCGCTGGAAGCGAGTCTGTAAATTCTATCTCAATCTCTTCACATAAAGAGCTGACACCAAGGGAGAGCGGATGCGGAAATACCATCCGGGGTCTGGGGTTGAATCCGCTGCTGAGGCGCACCGCCAGTGACGCACGGCGTAGCGCACGCTCAAAGTGGCGCATCAGGTCGTGGTGCGAATAAAAGCGTGATAATCCTGCCTTCTCAAAGGTGAAGGATATTTTTTGCACCAGATTGGCTGTATCTTCTGCCATAAATTCAATTACGCCCCGCCATAAATCATTGCAGGGCAAACCCCTATCATCAAAAGTGTTATTGACATATTTTTTCTTATACATATTATACTAATTTGCAAGTTGATTACAACACGGTATTGTCCGGCATTTTTGAGGAAATTAATATGGCAAATCTTTTGGAGGATTTCCGCGCACGCGGGTTGGTTGAGCATGTCTCTGATGAGTCGCTTGGTGAGTTATTCGGTAAGGAATCGGTCTCATTCTACACCGGCTATGACCCGACAGCCCCTAGCCTGCAGATCGGTAACCTCTTTGCTATCATCACGATGCGTCGCCTTCAGATGGCGGGGCATAAGCCGGTTATTATTGTCGGCGGAGCTACCGGCATGATCGGCGACCCGTCCGGTAAGAATGCCGAGCGTAATCTGCTCAGTGAAGAAGTCATTGCCGCGAATATCGCCGGTCAGCGCAAACAGCTTGAGGGTCTGCTTGATTTTGACTGCGGGGCTAACAGCGCAATCCTTCTTAATAACCACGACTGGCTGGGTAAATTTTCATTCCTTGAGTTTTTGCGTGATGTCGGCAAGCGCTTCCGTATGGGCGAGATGCTCTCTAAGGAATCAGTCAAGAAACGGCTTAATTCTGAAGTTGGCCTGAGCTTTACCGAATTCTCCTATCAGATGCTGCAGGCTTATGACTTCCTTCATCTATACCGCACCCACAATGTCAAGCTCCAGCTTGGCGGCGGCGATCAGTGGGGCAATATTGTCGCCGGAATCGAGCTTACCCGCAAGTGCGAAGCGGCTTCAGTCTACGGTATGGTTATTCCTCTGGTTACTGACGGTCAGGGCAAGAAATTCGGCAAGAGCGAAGGCGGCACGATTTATCTTGATCCGAACATCACCAGCCCTTACCAGATGTATCAGTACCTTCTGAATTCTGATGACACAAGCGTGCTGACATACCTCAAGTACTTTACCTTCCTGAGTATGGAAGAGATCGCCGACCTTGAGCAGACAATCAAGGACGCACCGGAAAAACGTGAAGCGCAGAAGACTCTGGCTTCAGAAGTAGTCAAGATTGTTCACGGAACAAAAGGTCTTGAAGCGGCAGAACGCGCAACGCGGATCTTCTTCGGTGAGAAGATCGAGAACCTCAAGGACTCTGACCTGACAGCGATTTTCGCTGACGTTCCGTCGGTAAGTATCAAGAAGGATGAACTCGCTGCCGGTATCGGCGCAATTGACCTGCTGGCAATGACCCCGCTTTACGGCAGTAAGGGTGAAGCACGCCGCGCGTTGCAGCAAAATGGCGCGTCATTAAATAATGTCAAGTTTGAATCAATGGATCAGGTTGTCAGCACCTCTGATCTGGCCAGTGAAAGCACTCTGGTTCTGCGCAAGGGGAAAAAGAACTACTGCCTGGTCCGCGTTGAAGGCTGATTATTGCAGTTTTTATGAAAGACGCCTAAAAACGAAATAAAAATAAAAAATTATCTAATTATCACGAAAGAGCGGACAATGCCTAAAGCGTTGTCCGTTTTTGATATAGATTTTATCACCAGGTTTGCGTATTTTAAAAGTTCTGGATTCTTCTGCTAATTATATTGCAAAATAACAGAATTATGTGCTAGAATCAAGTTGAGGTACAGATTAAAGATCACCGGAATAAGGATAAATATATGTTAAACAAACAGGAAATTCTTGATTATCTTACGGTGGAAGACCCGCAGGAGTTATTCAGCCGGGCTGATAAAGTGCGCAAGGAGGAAGTCGGTGATGATGTTTACCTGCGCGGGCTGATTGAGTTCTCTAACCATTGCCGGCGGCAGTGCGGCTATTGCGGCATCCGGGCGGGAAATCATGATATTGTACGTTACCGGATGACCATCCCTGAAATTATTGCCTGCGCGCGCGAGGCGAAGTCCAAGGATTATTCGACAGTTGTCATTCAGGGCGGCGAGGACATGGCGGCGACTGCCGACTGGATGGCCGAGATCATTGAATCAATAAAAGCCGAGACCGGTATGGCGATAACCCTTTCTCTTGGCGAGCGCGACCTTGAGGAGATCAAATTATGGCGCAAAGCGGGAGCAGACCGGTATCTGCTGCGTTTTGAGACCGGCAACCAGAAATTATACGAGACCATCCATCCCTCGCTTCCGGGCAAAAAGAGTGACCGTTTTGAGGTGTTGAGCCAATTACGTGAGCTTGGCTATGAAGTCGGCAGCGGTGTACTGATTGGCATACCCGGGCAGACTTATGACTCCCTTGCCGAAGATATTGTGCGTTTTGGCGAGATCGACCTTGACATGATCGGCGTCGGCCCCTATATCCCGCATCCTGACACGCCGCTCTTTACCTTGCCAAAAGCTGAAAGCGGACAGGTGCCAAACAGTGTGGAGATGGCGTGCCGGGTGGTTGCGCTGGCGCGTCTGGTCTGTCCGAAATCAAATATCCCCAGCACCACCGCCCTTGCGACCCTTGAAGGGGTAAGCGGACGCCTGCAGGGGCTTAGTTGTGGGGCGAATGTGCTGATGCCGAACTTTACTCCGGCAAAATACCGCCAGTTGTACGAGATTTATCCGGCCAAGGCGGTGCTGAGTGAAGCTCAGACCGATCTTACCGAGTGGCTTGAATCTATTGGCCGCCACCGTGGCAAAGGGCGCGGGGACTCGCCAAACCGTTTATTGCGCGGCTGAAATGTCGCGAGCCAATTTTCTTTATTTATTCTTAATGACGGAAGGCTTTGTGGCTCTCCGTTTTTTTTGTTTTAAATGTTTTAACTAAGGGATAAAATAGGCTATAATTAAATCCGTCAAGCGGAGGCGTTTTATGTGGCGTATTGTATTGATTATGTTGTTTCTTTCGGCTGCAGGTTATCCGGCGGATAATTTTCTGAAATTACTGCCCGCCGATACTCGCCTTTATATTCATGCGGATATCGGGGCCTGGATGAAATCGGATCTGGCAAAAACCATAATCCGTGAACGAGCATGGATAAATGACTATATCCGCCAGTTAAAACAGAACTCCGGCATTGAACTGACGGAAGATCTGCAATATCTGCTGGTTGGCGCCTCAAGTGACCGGCTTGACAAGATTGCCTTTATTATCAAAGGACGTTTTTCCTCACTGCAGGTTGAGAGTTATCTCAGGCAACATACAGCAAATACGCCGCAGCTTTTTGACGGTGTCAGGGTTTACCGCCTTGAGAGGGAGGGCAGAACGCTCTTTCTGGCGTTGCCGGGTGAGGGGATGGTTGTCGGGGCTTTTGACTGGCTGTATTTATGCCGGGAGATCGAGACTATTGCGGGCAAGGGACAGAATGCGCTGGGCGGGGCTATTGCCGGTGCGGGGCAATTTGCGGCGCATAATTTTGTAACGGCGCAGGTAATTGATTCCGGGACGTTTCTTGGCGCGGTGCAGACTCTCAGCCAATCGCAGAGCTTAAGCCTTGGTGTTATCAATATTGGGGACAAACTTTCCGGGCAGCTGGATATAAACATGAAGACGGATCAGAGTTCGCAGCAGTTGTTTGATTTTGCCAAAATAATGGCCCGTCTGGCAATTGACCGTTACGGCTTGTCTGACCAAAACAAAGACGCCGCCGGTGCCAAAGCCATTCTTGGCAATACCGATTTTGAGCGTTCGGGCAAGGATATAACCGTGAAATCATCAGCAACTGCCGCAGATATTCTTTCACTTATCCCCAGGCAGAAACCCTGATTTCATAATATAACAGGATAAATTTTTGTATGTCTGATCGGCAGGTTTTAACATTATGGTTTTTCTTTGCGGCGGCTACGGTTATTGGTGGCAGGCTGTGGTGCGATGACATCTGCGCTATGTTGAACGTTGGCTTTCTCAGCCTTGTCTTCAACGCCCATCTGATATTCTGGATTATCGCCGGAGCCTTTGTCTGCTGTGACCGGAACAAATCCGTCCTTAACCGTCATTTCCGGCCGGCTATTTTCACCCTACTTTTCTGCAGCGAAATATTTTTCCTGTATTTGCTGTCGCTTTATCATCCGCTTGGTAATACAGGAATTGTTCAGATGACGGTTTCCCTGATGATTATGGCGTTATTCTTTAAAAACTTCTGCGGCTTGCTCAATCGTTTTTATTTTCTTGCAGTATCCGTCATCTATGTCCTGCCGCTGCTGCTTGGCTGGTTTGTTTCAGAGCTGGTCAGGGCAAAAACAGGGGCAACTCCCGACCTGTCCTGGCTCAATACAATAAGTCCTTTATACCTCAACGCGCATGCCGAGCCTGACTGGATAATGCTCTCTGTTTATCTGGTGGCAGGTATTGTCCTTTTCATCATCAACAATACACGAAACTGTGAATGTGAAGAAGAAAACCGGCGTCTGGTTTATTTCTCCAAAATTATTTAGCGCCGGTACAATTGGTTGCGCATAATAAAACAACCACCGCAATTATCCGGTGGTTGTTTTGAATTGATATTGAACTTAAAAACGCGCTATCTTTCCTGTACGGGGATGAACTCGCGCTTTGCCGCACCGGTATAAAGCTGGCGCGGGCGGGCTATTCTAAAACCGGCATCGTTGTGCATTTCACGCCAGTGGGCAAGCCATCCGGGCATTCGGCCGATGGTAAAGAGAACGGTGAACATATTCTGCGGAATACCGGCAGCCTTGAGGATTAGACCTGAATAGAAATCCACATTCGGATATAGATTGCGCTCGATAAAGTAATCATCGGTCAGCGCCGCTTCTTCAAGACGCAGGGCAATATCAAAGAGTGGATCATTGACACCCGGACGGTCAAGAACCTTGTGGCAGATATTCTTTAGGATCTTGGCGCGCGGATCATACTGCTTGTAAACGCGGTGCCCAAAGCCCATCAGGCGTTCATTGCTGTTCTTGTCCTTGGCGCGCTTGATAAATTCACTGCCGTTACCTTTCTCGGCGTGAATACGGCTGAGCATCTCAATAACAGCCTGATTCGCTCCGCCATGGCGGCTACCCCAGAGAGCGCCGATACCTGAAGAGATGACCGCGTAAACATTCGCCAGACTTGAACCGGCCATACGCACCGACGAGGTAGAGCAGTTCTGCTCATGGTCAGCATGAAGAACCAGGAATATTTCAATGGCCCGAGCAATTTCCGGATCAACCTCATAATCATTTACCGGTGAGCTGAACATCATATTCAGGAAATTGTGGACGTAGCGCATAGTACATGAAGGATAAATAATAGGCTCACCAACCGACTTCTTGTAGGAGAAGGCGGCGATGGTGCGGATCTGTGAAATAAGGTTGGCCAGAACTTCGCGCTCCTGCTCATCAGTCAGCGTTTCCGGTACCGGATAGAAAGCCGAGAGGCTGGCGACCATTGAAGAAAGAATACCCATCGGGTGGGCGGTCTTCGGGTACGCATTGAAGAAATGATGCATGTCTTCATGGATCAGGCTGCTGCGGTTGAGAAGCTGTGAAAAATTGGCCCGCTGTTCATCAGTCGGCAATTCCCCGTACAGCAGCAGGTACGCAGTTTCCGTGAATGACGAAAATTTGGCAATGTCTTCAATGTCATAACCGCGGTAGCGCAGGATGCCTTTTTCACCATCAATATAGGTAATGGCCGATTTACAGGCCGCTGTATTGCCAAAACCGTTATCAAGCGTTACCAGACCGGCATCTTTTCGCAGAGTTGAGATATCAACTGCAAGTTCGTTTTCTGTCCCGCGCAGAACCGGAAGTTCATACTTCTTTCCGTCGTAGTGCAGTTCTGCAACACCACAATTCTCATCAGACATTTTATACTCCGTTGTAAGTTGTCCTTAACCAGACCGGTAAACTGGCGATCCGTCCAGACAAAAGGCCAGTCCCCCTTCTGAGAGACTCGCCAAAATTGTCTGATTAATTTTAGTCAAATTTTCAAAAATGCAAGAGTATTTTGCTGATGTATCTGCACTTTAAACCGGAAAAACAACATACTTTGCCGTTGTTTCTGGCATATTCCGTTAATGGGGCAAAATCATGGCCGCTCTTCACGCTCACGCAGGCGTCTGTCCCAGTCATAATTTTTTGAAGTCACAAGATCTTCGAGATTTCGCAGCCTCTGCTCAAGGCGGTCTCTGGTCTTTTCCAGTGAACGAAATGCTGGCGAGCGGCGTTTTTTACCACTGCCCCCATCTTCCTGATTCAGAGATAAATCAGCAGGCTCAACCGGCAGAATGAAGACCAGCGCAAAATATAATATAACCGGCCACAGCGTACTCATAGCCAGAACCACAAAGGCAATGCGCAGCCAGATCGGGTCAAACTCATAACGTCTGGCAATCCCGGAACAAACTCCGGCAAGTATTCCATTACGGCTTCTGTATATCCTCATTTCATGCCCTCTTTCATTATTATCTTCAGGAAACTCGTTGATACAATCGGGGATTGCATCCCGGTTATCAGCCAGCAGTTCTTCAAGTGATTTTATCCGTTCTTCTTTCTCACGGATTTCAATCATCAGCTCAGCCATCATGCTCTGCTCTGATGGCGTGCCGCTCTGACCGCCGATAGCCCTGATTATATAAATGATGCCGACAATACCGCCCACAAAGAAAAGAGCCATTACCGTGACCATCAGAATAAACATTAAAATCGGCGCCAAGGTCAGTGTAAGCATTATTGCGTTCCTGTATGATTTAAAATAAACTAATTACCCGAGATCTCTCTCGTTATTTTATTAAGTTCTTCCTCAAGCGCATCATCTTTTTCCAGGTCTGCGAATTTTTCCTCAAGCGTCTGCTTCTGGCGCGGAGGGTTGGCTAACCCTGCTTCAGCCTCCATTCGGTCAACCCGGCGCTCGAATGATTCAAATTTCTTGAGCGCATCAATAGAGTCGGCGTGGCGCACCTGCCTGCCGGCTTCCATCTTGTCAGCCGCCTGACGGTGGCGCATGGTCAATGATTTATGTTTATCGCGAGCCTGCACGAGCTTATCCTCAAGCATCCGGATATCCTCCCGGTAACGCTCAACAACCTCACGGCAGGAATTAAGCTCACCTGTCAGAGAATCACTTTCTTCACTGTAGCGGCGTTTCTCAAGGAGTGCTTCACGTGCCAGATCCTCATGTCCTTTACGTATTGCCAGTTCGGCCTTCTTCTGCCACTTGTCGGCAAATTCATCCGCAGTGCTGATTTTGCGCTCGATTGCTTTGCAGTCAGCCATGGCGCTGGCGCAATTGGCCTTGATCTCAACTAATGTGTCTTCCATCTCCTGAATCATCAGCCGGATCATCTTTTCAGGTTCTTCTGCCTTGTCAAGCATGGAGTTGATGTTGGAATTGACGATATCGCGTAATCTGCTGAAAATGCCCATTTTATTTCCTTTCAAAAGTATGTCTTGTGCTTTTTAGTAACGCTACAGTCTTTATTTATCAATACCTGTTCCAGAAGGCATCTTTTCTCTTAATCCTTGTAATTTCTGGATGTTATGTTATTTATTGTTTTTTTCTGCCATAAGTATGTATGGATATATATAATAATTAATGGTTATATTAAATACTATATGGTAAAATAACCCCATGGCGAAGATAAACGATGCGATTGGTATTTCAGAAAGCTTTGTACGGTTTCAGGAAAAACTATCGAGGATCGCGACAATCCAGCGGCCGGTATTAATAATCGGTGAGAGGGGTACCGGCAAGGAGCTGGCTGCCCGGCGTCTGCATTATCTCTCAAAACGCTGGCAGAATCCGCTGATCTCCTTTAACTGCGCGGCGATGCCCTCCGAGCTTATCGAGTCGGAATTATTCGGTTATGAAGCAGGAGCTTTTACCGGAGCGGCAAAGCAGCGGGTGGGCCGGTTTGAAGCAGCTGATACGGGAACGCTATTTCTTGATGAGATCGGCTCAATTCCCCTGGTTGCGCAGGAGAAGGTTCTGCGGGCGGTGGAGTATTCCACTTTTGAGCGGGTTGGTTCATCGGTCGCGCAGGAGGTTGATGTGCGGATTATCGCCGCGACCAATGCCGACCTTCCCCACCTGGTCGCGGAGGGAAAGTTCAAGGCGGATCTGCTTGACCGTCTGGCCTTTGAGGTTCTGCATCTGCCGCCTTTACGAGAGAGGCGTGAGGATATAATACTTCTGGCTAATCATTTTGCCGTCTCGATGGCGCATGAGCTGGGACGCGATTATATTCCCGAGTTCAGTGATACGTGTGTTGATGAGTTACTTGAATATGAGTGGCCGGGCAATATCCGCGAATTAAAGAATGTGGTTGAGCGGGCCGTCTGCCACAATGACGCGCTTATCTCCGAGCTTGTCCTGAATCCGTTCCCGGATATGAGCAAGCCTTTGGCTGAAAAAACCAGCGAAGAAAAAGTACTGGCGGAATCTGCACGCCAACCAGCAAAAACGCCAGGCGCTGAAACGGAGTTTGCCTTCCCATTATCCTTAAAAGACAGGGTTTCTGGTTATGAATTGGCAATAATAAAATCCGCGCTTAAAGAGACACACTTCAATCAGAGAAAAGCAGCGTCAGTTTTGTCATTGACCTACAACCAGTTTCGCGGCTTGTACCGCAAGTATGAAGATGAATTACTCAGGCAATCATAAAAGGCGCGGGGCGTGCTGATAATTCATTTCAAAATTTCCGAAGTTACGTTATAATTATAGTCTCTGATCTCGGTTGGATTTTTATATCTGGAGTTACGGTGCGCAATAAATTACAGTCAATGCTTCAGGATGTGGAGGAGTGGCTTGGCTTAAGCCTAACAATCAAGGACCAGTCCGGTGTTTTGGTGGATTCCGCGTGCAAGGCGCTTTTTCCGGGGCGTGAGGTTCATGCAAACTGGTTTTGTAATTGGCGCAGGGCAGGCAACAATAACTGGCGCAATCAGTGCATCAGGCATTGCAATCATGATATTGCAGAGCTTGCACATGAGAAGAGGGAGGCTTTTATCGCACCTCTTTGCTGGAAGGGTCTGTATGAGATTATCGTGCCGGTTTTCTCAGAATCCGGGTTGGCGTTCATTATTTATGCCGGGGTCTTCAGGGCTGGCGCGCTACCGTCTGAGCCGGTGGATATATTTACTGAGGAGGAGTATTTACGGCGCTACCGGCAACTTCCGGTTCTTGCTGAGAGTGAGGCTGACAAGATAATGCGGGTACTTACCACCATCGGCAACGGGATAATGCATGAGATTTCCTCCTTCAGTAATGATTTCACCGGGCGCCCGGGTATTATTCAGAAATTCCTCAGCGAGAATTATAACCGGAAGATTTATCTTGAGGATATCGCCAAAATCCTGCACTTATCGCCCTCGCGCGCCAGTCATTTCATCAAAGAGCAGACAGGGAGTTCATTCAGCAAATTGCTTTTGCAGGAAAGGGTGACGCGGGTGAGAAACCTTCTGATTTCCTCGGATATGTCGCTGGCTGAGATTGCGGGCAAGACCGGTTTTAATAATGAATACTACCTGAGCCGGCAATTTGTGCGGCTTATCGGGATGCCGCCGCAAAAATACCGCAAATCACACAAGTCCTGAGAATTTGGCGGGTAATGCGTGTTTATATTGTGCTAATGTTAAAAAAAGGTAAAAAAGCGGATAAAGTCTATTGACTTGTTCAGGCTCAGCCTTAAAATACCTTTCGCTTTGCTGAGATAGCTCAGTTGGTAGAGCACCGCCCTGAAAAGGCGGGTGTCCCCAGTTCAAGTCTGGGTCTCAGCACCAACAAAAAATAACCGGAAATACTGACCCAATCAGTGTTTCCGGTTTTTTTATGCTATGATTTTATCAATTCAATTAGTGCAATGAAAGGCATGAAATTGCCAAAAAGTGCGTTCAAACGTTGCCAAAACGTTGCCACATTTATTTATGGCTAGTGCACTATATTTGGATTTCTAATCCTGCGGTCAGAGGTTCGAATCCTCTCGAGCGCGCCAGTATATTTAAGCCTTTAATCCTTGATAATTCGAGAGTTACAGGCTTTTTTTTGTATTTATATCGGTCGATTTAGGCATAAAATGCCCTTTGAGTATTAAAATGTCTTAAAATCGCAAAAATATTGTCAAAATTTGAGCCTTACGGTTTGATCT
>QKCJ01000023.1 GCA_003245715.1 bacterium | reverse complement strand
ATTTTTGCATTTTATGCCAGAAATAGCGTTATTAACGGTAAACAGGCATTAATGCTTGCTGATATGATTGTTTTGCTATATATAGGATCTTTGGGCGTTCTTGGTTATCTGCTTGGCGTTATTTAGGTTATGGCTTTTGTGGTTTGCTCCTTATGACTTTTGGTTTTTCTTGTTTATTAATTTTAATATAACCTATTGCAATAATTCCTAGAATTGCTATTCTATAAAGTCTCAATAACAAACGGGGAGTGGCGCAGCTTGGCTAGCGTGGCTGCTTTGGGAGCAGCAGGTCGCAGGTTCGAATCCTGTCTCCCCGACCAAACTTAACAAAAGTCCTTTCAGAGAGTATCTGGAAGGACTTTTTTATTCTAATTTGGTTCAGTTATCGGGAAATGCCAACTATTTATTGGTGACTTTATGAAGCGATTTTTTTGTGGGAGATTTTAAGTGGTTACGCGTTACTGGTTCAGGATAAAAAAAACTCCCCGGATTTCTTGGGGAGTTTTTTTGTTGTGTGATTTTGTCGAATGATTCGTATTAACAGCATCGTGTCACGCTTTCCTTCGCCAGCTGGTTCAGGGCTTGAATTCGGTTTGTAATATCTTGGTGCAATTACGCCTGCGGCTTGGCGTCCTGATTATATCAAGCAGTAGTTCTCCGGCGCATTTGCCAACTTCATATCGGTCTATTGAAATGCTGGTAAGTGGCGGTGTCAGTACCGGGTTGGTTCCGTCGATACCAATAACAATAACATCATCACCAATTTTCAGTCCTGCTTCTTCAATTGCCTGATATACACCGGAGCATAAATGGTCATAGGCAACAAGAACTGCCTGTGGCTGTTTGGCCTGGAGTATTTTTTTCATTGCTGGATAGCCATTTCCTGCAAAAGGCGGAGCATGTTCAACAAGGCTGCTGTCAAGCTCCCCCTCTTCCTGTATTGCGGCAAGATAGGCGTGGAATTTTTCCAGGTCAAAGAGAAAATCGCCGTTGTCTCGGGTAATTCCAATATACGCGATATCGCTGACGCCCTTTTTTCTCAGGTAACGTATGGCCTGAGTGATAGATTTTGTCGGATCTGCATATACTGAGAAAACTGCAGGGTCGGAACTCATGCAGCCTGCAAGGACAAATGGTGACTTTTGCTTTTTCAGTAATTTTATCTGCTGTGAATTTGATGTTCCCATCAGTATCCTGCCGGCGGATGGTGTCAACTGCCGGCAAATCTGAAGAAGACCGCCATTTTCGGTATTTTCATCAAGACGGTTAAGGACAAGCCTGTAGATGGTTCCGTCGAGACTGTCCAGAATCCCTTGCCACATCTGTTCATAAAAAGGGTGAGTACCGGGGTCTGATGAACCGACAAAGAGCAGCTCAATCAGAGTATCCTCCAGACAGGTCTTGTCCTTCACAATGAATGTGCCTTTTTTGGCCTGCCGGGTAACCAGCCCCATTTCTGCCATACGTATTATTGCCCGGTTCATTGTCTTGAAATTAACATTGAACTCTTCGGCCAAAACCAATCCCGCAGGCAGTCGCTCGTCATAAATACCCTCCTCTATCCGGCGGACCAACTCCTCAATAATGCCATCCTGCTTGTTTTCTACAGCCATTATATTGCTTTCCATGAATAAGAAAATATAGTTAATTATATTGATATCATATACTTGCTAATATGGTATAATACAGGGTATTTAATCTGATTTCAAGAAAAGAAGTAAAATGTAATGAAATAAAACTTGCTTAGTGGTTAAAACCATATATTATACCATTGGTAAAGGAGGATTTTATGAATATATCAGAGAGTGAAGCAGTAGTTATTGAGCGCCCTTTTGAAGCTGGATACCGCAAGGTTAAGCTGACGGAGCTTACTGAAGAGAGTATTGTTTGCCGCACGACGATGAGTGCGATCAGTTCCGGTACGGACATGAAGACCTGGCGCGGGCAGCAGCATCCTGAGCAGTGCTGGTATCCGCTTGTTCCGGGTTATGAGAATGTCGGGGTTGTCGAGCATATTGGTGCCAAGGCCAGGGGTGATCTTAAGGTTGGCGACAGGGTTATGATAAATGAATGCCGGGAGTTTGGTGATGTCTGCGCGGCGTGGGGCGGAAACTCGAAGTATGTCATTAAAAATCCGCAAACAGCGCCAGCGCCTTTTGATTATCTGGTTAAGATTCCTGATTCTGTTTCAGACCGTGATGCGGTTCTGGCGTATCTTGCCTGTGTGCCGTTAAAGGGGATAAAGCGTTTTGCGTTTAATGGCAAGGAAGACATTCTTGTGGTCGGTGCGGGTATGATCGGACTCAGTGCGGTTCAGATTCTCAAGATACTTAACCCCGAGGCGCGGGTTATCTGTATTGATAAATCAGCGGCGCGGTGTAAAATTGCCGAGAATTATGCTGATCTTGTGTTTTTGGCGGATGGCAGTGAGGTTGCGGCAATTGAGGATGCTACGGGTGGCAAGAAGGTTGACAAGCTTATTGAGTGTACCGGCTGTTCTTCCGTTGTCGGAACTCTGCACAAATATATCAAAGATGGCGGCTGGACGGATACTGATGAGCCGGCGCACATTCATTTGCAGGGGGATTATCCTGAACCGATAATTATGGATAGCTGGCACAGATGGTTTGTGAAGAATTGCCAGGTGACAATGTCATGCGCGCTTGCTCCGGGAAATAAAGAGCAGATTCTGGCGTGGATGGAAAGCGGTAAGTTTAATACGGAATTTCTTCCAGTCGAGGTTTGGCCGGTTGAGAAATGTCAGGAAGCTTTTGAGTACAAGAATAAATCCGGTGAGAGTGTTTTCAAAGTATTGCTCGAGTGGTAAAAATAATTTTGGTTTTATGAAAATGAGGCTATAATGTAACAACTGCCATATTGCTTTTG
>QKCJ01000046.1 GCA_003245715.1 bacterium | reverse complement strand
TCATAAGCGACCTTCTTGCCGCCGAAGAGTTCAGCTGAAACAGCAGTGATAGCAGCGGTAGTAGTAGTCTTACCGTGGTCAACGTGACCGATAGTGCCGACATTGATGTGCGGCTTGGTGCGCTGGAAAGTTTCCTTGGCCATTATTTTCTCCTTATTAATTTAAAAGCCGTAACCAAATTTCCAATTTATATAACTTAAATGAATACAATAATTCAATTTAATTTTTACTTCTGTTACTTCAACTCTTCTTTGGCCAGGGGGCCGTTGAAGTGCCATTTCTTGCCGGTCTTTGAAAGGAAGAGAGTGCGATTATTGAACAGGGCGCCTGAAGGCATCTGCTCGCTAAAGAGAAACTCGACATTTCCTTTTCTTACAACCGGGTTGATAATCAGTGCTTCCTGCAGTGCATAGTGCAGCTTAGGGAGAACCTTATAGAATTTTTCCATAAAACTTTCGGTAAACGCCCCACTTGGGCCGACTACTTCTTTATCCTTGAGCAGCAGTTCCGGCAATGATGCCTGCAGAAATTCCGTACCTTTACCTTCGTTGAGAAGCTTGACCCATGATTTAATCGCGGCTTTCGCTTCTACCTTGGCTTGCTCCTTGTCCTTAGGCAGATCTCCACCTGACTGACAACCTGAAAATGTTAGGCAGAATAAGCAAAAAATCAATATGGCACCGATCTTTATTTTCATAATATATTCCTCAGTAAAATGTTACTTGCCTTTTTTGTCCTTATCGTTCTTTTTCTTTTCACCGGGAAGTCCGGCAGAAAGGGCAAATGCTTCGTTCCATTTATAAATAGAGGTTGCCGTGACATTGCCAAACTCTTCATATACGCAAAGGAAGTCAGTTATTTTTGGTGCATTTGCTTTAAAATCAACCGTTTCTCCAGCTTTGAGCGACTTAACCGCCACAATATGCGCCAGTGGTGATGGCAGCTCGGTACTTAGGGGGGCGCTGATAGTTATTTCACCAAGGTCAATCGGGAGAAGGTTGGTTATTTTCCCGCTTATTTCGACAGAATCTTTGCCATTTTTCTTGGCTTTGCATTTTATCTCGATAAGATTGCTTAAAATTCCGGCATTGAGCTGTGTGAGGCTTTTGTAGTCCTCTGGCGGTTCTTCCATCATGCAGAAGCGCAGGTCACCTTTTGCTGTTTTCTTCCACTTGCCCTCCTCGGCCATAAAAAGCTGATAGCTCAGATAGACAATCTGCATCGGATAGAAACATGAGCCTTTTTTGTCGGATTTTACTCTGGATTTCATGCTTCGCACACGGTCAACGCTGACAATGGCCATCAGACCGCAGGTCATGTCCTTGGCGTCTGTTTTTTTCTCAATCGGCACATACTCGAAAATGCCATCTTTTATCTTGCCGCCATTTTTGATGCCTTCAAAAACCTTGTCTGCACCGTTACGGGTACTTTTGGCACTGGTCATCAGGTATATCTTCGTAAAGTCAGACTTTATTTCGGCAGCAGCATCTGCTTTTTCAGTTTTTTCAGCGTCCTTCTTGTCTTCTGCTTTGGCCATGCCGCATGCAGAGAGTGACAGAATAGCCATCAGCAGAATATTGATCGCGGTTGTAAAGCGCTCGTTATTTTTTTTCATTTTGTTTCTGCTTTCAAATAAAATAGAATCAGCATATTAATCGTGTTTTCACGCTAAGCTATTTGCTCTTCTTTTTCGGGGTGTTCTGATCTACCGAAAAGATAAAACTCTTATCCCACAGCGCTGTTGTATTAAGGTACGTTAATCCGTCCGAATAACGGTACAGCCTTGGTCCTGTGGCATTAAACTCCGAACTCTCCCCGGCTTTGAGATCTTTAACAATCATTATCGTTGGCGCCTTAATCGGGATACTCGGGCTCAATGAAGTTGATATTTCTATATTTTTAAGGTCAAAGGGAAGAGTGTTGGTTATCTTGCCGGAAATATTCACATCGTCACCCTTGCCATCGTTTTTGTATTTACATTTTAATTTAAGGCAGCAGCTCAGTACAATAAAGCTGGCTTGCTGTAACGGGCTAACTCCGCTCATGTCAAAAAACGTTGTTTTTCCGCTTGCCTGTTTTTTCCAGTCGCCATTAATGGCTTTATATAGCTTGTATCTTAACTCCGCTCCGCTGACAATCCAGTTGACATACAATCCGGGAAGTTTGTCATTTAAGCGGATTTTTTTTGTAATACCTCTTGTCACTACTAACTGAAGCATGAATCCGCATTTCATATCATCTGCTTCTGAGGTCTTTTTGATTGCCTTAAAGGTGATGGCGGAATCTTTGCTGGGCTTTCCTCCATTCTTTATTTTATCATAAAACTGATCGCCTTCACTTTGTTTGCTGTCATTTGCCGTAAGCAGGTAAACCTTGGTGTAGTCAGCTGATTCACAAAGCTTTTCTTCTTTATCATCTTTGGCACTGGCTGCACCAATGCAGAAAAAGCCCAGAGTGATAAGAGTTAAAATTCCAATAAAACCGTTGTCGAATAAACCTTTCCTGAACATATTTTCTTCCCCGTTCTGTTTGGCCGGAAAACCGGCTCATACATAAAAAACTACATGGTCATCTGTTGCCCTCAATACTCTCTGCTTTAATAATAAAGGCATGATTCCATTCTATAACCGGATAACGCTCGATCGCCTTGTGGTTGAAGTCAAGTTTCTGCGGCACCTTGAACCTGAAATCCTTGCGCTCGCCCGGCCTTATTTCGTTGACTACCGTAAACGCTTCAGGATAGCTGCCGATCGGTGGATTAACCCGGGCGGTAATGCGGATATTCTTCAGGCCAAAAGGAAGTTTATTGGTTATTCGGCCGGTTATCTCGGTGTTTTCACCACCACCCCGCTCTTCGCAGTGCAGGTCGAGCATCGAGTCCAGTACAACCGCAGTTATCCGCTCCGACGGAGTAACATTGTTGTTGTATTTATTGGTGCAGTAGAGAAGCCTGTGTTCTGAGAGGCGTTCCCACTCTTTACCGACAGCTTTGTAAATCAGACATTTAACTTCAAACAGGTCATAGCTGACTTCTGTTGAGACATAATCATCAGGGCGGTTATCCCGGTCAAAGCGGTAGCCGCCGTAGGTCTTCTGGCCTTCGGTTTTTACGACTTCTACTTCCAGCAGGAATTTAACATCTCTGGTATTTGCCTCATCACGCCTGCTGATATTTACAAAGTCGATAAAATCAACTCCTGATGCCTGCCCTGATTTAAGCTTTGCAATAAACTGCTCTCCCATATCACTTCTTGCTGCGTTTTTGGTCAGCAGATAAATCTTCACCATTTCAGAGGATTTTTCCCCGCTGAAACCTGCAGAGATAAAGACAGACGCAAGCAAAGCTGTCACCAGCATGGCTTTTATCGCTCTGTTAATAATATCTTTTGCAAGTTGCATATTGTTTATCCTTAATAAATACCGGCCATGGCCAGCATATTACGTAATACATTACATATCCGGTTCGTAGCCCAGGATGTCGCTCCACTTCTTGCGCGGAACAGCAGCGAATTCACACGGTTCCATGCTGTAGCTGGCACGCCCTGTGGAGAGACCGCGCACAACCGTCGCGTAACCAAACATCTCCGCAAGCGGTGCTTTGGCGTGGACAACTTTGAGGTTACCGCGATCACCGATCTCCTGGATTTCGCAGCGACGTCCGTTGAGGTCATGGATAATACCGCCCATGAATTCTTCCGGTGTTGTCACTTCAAGCGCCATAATCGGCTCAAGTAATTCAGCCCCGGCCTTGCTTACCGCCTCACGCATTGCCGCTTCAATAGCTGCGGTAAAGGCCACAGTCGCCTCCGCCCCTTCGCGGGTTGCGCCGTCAAGAACATTGACCGCAACATGGATCAGCGGATAGCCACCAAGTGGGCCGGAGATGCAGCCGCCTTCAAAACCTTCATAAATGGCGTCGTGATAGACTTTGGGGATCTGCAGCTCACTAGCAGAGATATGCAGGCTCGAATCACTATCTTCCTGCCTTGACATCTCAATAGTGATCTCGGCAAAGTGTTCCTTGCCGCCCATAATCTGCTCGAAGGTGCCGGTGGCTCTGGCCTTTGCAGATACTGCTTCACGGTAAGTAACACGCGGGTTACCGGTATTGCAGGAAACTTTATAATCGCGGGTGATACGGGTGGCGATGATATCAAGGTGCAGCTCGCCCATACCTGAGAGGATAAGCTGTCCGGTCTCTTCATCGGTGTGGTAATTGAAGGTCGGGTCCTCACGGGTAAGCTTGCCGAGGACCTCCATCAGCTTGTCACGGTCGTCATTGCTGCGCGGCTCGATTGCCATGCTGATAACCGTCGCCGGGAAGCGTGGCGGTTCAAGCTCTATCAGCAGATTGCCGTCTTCGCAAATCGTGTCGCCAGTTGATGCAAATTTAAAGCCGCTAACTCCAACGATTTCGCCAGGGCCGACAACTGTCTCGCGCTCGCGGTGGTTGGCATGCATCCGCCAGATGCGGCTTGCACGTTCCTTGCGGCCGTTTGAGGCGACAATAACCTTATCGCCTTCCTTGATCTCGCCTGAATAAATACGCAGGAAGGTCAGCGGGCCGTGCTGGTCGTCAACAATCTTGAAAGCCAGCGCGCAGAGTGGATCTTTGCGGTTAGGCTCGCAGGAGATAAGCTTCTCGTGGTCTTTGGGGTCGTGGCCGGTCATGGCCGGAACATCTTTTGGGGAGGGGAGGTAGTCAACAACCGCGTCAAGCAGCGGCTGGACGCCTTTGTTGCGCAGTGAGCTGCCGCAGAATACCGGCGTCACTTTGCGCTCAAGGCAGAGTTTTCGCACTCCCGCTTTAATCTCTTCTTCAGACAGGGTCTCTGTCTCAAGGTATTTTTCCATCAGTTCATCGCTGCTTTCAGCTACTGTGTCAAGAAGCTGCAGGCGATGGATCTGCGCGTCTTCAAGGATGTCGGCGTCAATATCGTCGATAGTAAAGCTCTCGCCAAGGTCGTCAGTGCTGAAATTGATCTGCTTCATGGTTACAAGATCAACCACGCCGCGGAAATTGTCCTCAATACCTACCGGCATCTGCATCTGCAGAGGATGCGCGCCAAGGCGTTTTTTCATTTCTTCAATAACATGGTCAACCTCGGCGCCGGAACGGTCAAGCTTGTTGATGAATGCCATGCGCGGAACATGATAACGCTCCGCCTGACGCCAGACCGTCTCAGACTGCGCCTCGACCCCGCCAACGCCGCAGAAAACTGCCACCGCACCGTCAAGCACGCGCAGACTGCGCTCAACTTCTGCAGTAAAGTCAACGTGTCCGGGGGTGTCAATCAGATTGATGTGATGATCTTTCCAGATAAAAGTAGTCGCCGCTGAGGTGATGGTTATACCACGCTCCTGCTCGTCCTGCATGTAATCCATAACAGCAGTACCCTCATGGACCTCGCCCATGCGGTGTTCTTTTCCTGAATAATATAGTATCCGCTCGGTGGTGGTCGTCTTACCGGCATCAATGTGCGCAATGATGCCAATATTACGAATCTTGCCCAGCGGAGTGTTGTTGGCACTCATAGGATTCCTTGTAATTGCTCTAGCCAGAAGGGCTTATAACCAGACGGCCATCTCTTCTTCTGTTGCTTGAAAATCTCCCTGCTTCTGCAAGGAGTTGATACTATACGGATAATTCCCGTACTTTCAAGGAGTTAAGTGTGATTTTACCGACTTTTTTTGTCAACTTTAACCGGAATATCCCCGATCTGCCCAATCCTCCGGCTTGCCTCTATTGACAAGGCTTTAGTGGGGGGTAGAATTTGATAATGGATAGATTCCTCTGCGGCTTTGCGGCTGGTTGTTTATTTGTGAAGGATTGCGGCGGGATTCTGATAAAAACATTTATAATTTCTTAAATAAAATAGAATACTGTTTTTCAGGAGTGTATTAAAGATGCCAACTTATGAGTATGAATGTGAGGCTTGCGGCCACAGTTTCGAGAAGTTCCAGTCGATGTCGGAAAAACCAGTAAAAAAGTGTCCGGTATGTACCAAGATGAAGGTGCAGAAGCTTATCAGCAGTGGTGCGGGTGTGATTTTCAAGGGAAGCGGTTTTTATGAGACTGACTACAAGAAGAAATCAGGCTCATCAGAAAAATCAGACAGCTGAATTTGCCAGATTCATGACAGCCCCTGTAATACGGGGCTGTTATTGCATTTACGCTGTTTATCAGACATTGTCAATTTAACGAGGGGAAAGAATGTCAGATATATTCAAAGGTAAGCACATCCTTCTTGGGGTTACCGGGGGGATTGCCTGTTACAAAACTGCGGATCTGGCGTCGATGCTCAACAAGGCCGGAGCGCGGGTTGACGTGATAATGACTGACGCGGCCAAAAAATTCGTGCAACCGCTGACCTTCGCCTCACTTACTCGCCGTCAGGTCCATTCCGATATGTTCGGGCCTTACGAGTCAAAACCGGAGCATATTTCTCTGGCGGAGTTGGCAGAACTGGTGATAATTGCTCCTGCCACTGGTAATACCCTGGCAAAACTCGCTAACGGCATCGCCGATAACCTCCTAACCTCAACATTACTCGCCACTGAAGCACCGATTCTGGTGGCACCGGCGATGAATGACAAGATGTGGGCGCATCCGGCGACGCAGGATAATTGCAAGAAACTTGAGAGCAGAGGGGTGAAATTTGTCGGCCCGGCGGAGGGTTATCTGGCGTGTGGCAGCGTTGGCAAGGGGCGGATGTCTGAACCGGTGGATATCTTCAATGCCGCCGCGCAACTGTTAAAATAAGCTGTCGGCGGGCTTATAATTAATTAAGTCAAAGAGTGGCATCTGTAAGAATATGCTGCTTTCGAAAAATTGAAAGGTAGTTTATATATGAAAGAGGAGCACCTTGAGGGGACGCTGCGTCTGAAGGTTATTGCCTTTATCTGCGGGGTGGCGGTGATGGGGTTGGAGATGGCGGGCGTGCGTCTGCTTGAGCCGTATCTGGGCAGCACGATTTATGTCTGGGGCGCGATTATCGGCATATTTCTGGGCGCTCTGGCTCTGGGGTATTTCATGGGCGGCAAGGTTGCCGACCGCTGGCCTAATACCTCGGCGCTTGGGCTGATTATATTTTTTGCCGCGTTATGGATATTTGTCATTCCTCCGGCGGCGGTGTGGGTGGGCAGGATTATGGATGCGTCGGTTTCTGACCCGCGTCTGGCGGCGTTTCTTGCCTCGCTGATCCTTTACTCTGTTCCGAGTGTCCTGCTTGGCATGGTAAGTCCTTTTGCGGTACGTCTTTGCGCGCGTGAATTGCACAAGGTTGGTAACGTTGCCGGAAGTCTTTACGCGATAAGCACTTTCGGGTCAATTATCGGCACCTTCGGGGTTACTTTTATTCTTACTGAGCTGATTGGAACCATGGCTATAACCTGGGGCGTAGGGACTATCTTGCTGCTTGCGGGCGGCTTGTGCCTGAAAAAAGAACATGGCAAAAATGCGGTTGCGGCGCTGATTATCGCCTGCGCCTTCTGCGGCGGCGGCTGGATCGGTTCAAAAGAGGCTGACAAGATGCGCAAGGTCGGCTCGGTCTTTCCACCGGACGATTCACGGCGCAGGACTGAGAACGGCAAGAACCTTGAGATGGTCGAGTCGGCATATCACCTGATTAATATTGCCGAGAGCAGCTTTAATCTTGATACCGGAATTTACACTCCCAGCGGAAGCCGCGCGCGGTATATGATCTTCAATGACCAGATTGAGAGCGGGTGTCTGGTTGACCTTAAGGGGGCAGTGTTGCGCCCGGTTGAGACGGCGTGCGGTTATGTGCGTCTGTTAAATCTTGGGGTTGTTATCAGTGGAAAAAAGCCTGAAAATATCGCGGTTATCGGTTGCGGTGGCGGAGTGGGACCGCAGATGTTTGTCAGTGATTACGGGGCAAAACATATCGACGTTGTTGATATTGACGAAAAAGTTTTTGCGATGGCCGGCAAGTATTTCGGCTATCCTTATCCGGTCTCTGACGGGATTATTGCCAGTCATGTTACCGACGGGCGGAGGTTTGTGGCTGATTCCAAAAACAAGTGGGATTACTTTATTCTTGATGCTTATACCGCTGGCGGGCGTATCCCAAAACACCTGATAACAAAAGAGTTTTTCAGTCTGGTTAATGGGAAGATGACAGATGACGGGGTGGTGGTCTGTAATATTATCAGCGCAGTCAAGGGGCCGCAGGCGAGATTGTTTGAGTCGGTTTATAAAACCATGCAGGAGGTGTTCAGGCATGTCTACCTCTTTCCGCGCAATAATAATTATGACCGGGCGGGAAATCTGATGCTTGTCGGCTCAAATCATCCCGGAGATAAGTACAGCGCCCAGCAGATAATGCACCGCTTTAATGAAGTCCGGGGCAAGATTATCCGGCAGCCGGTATCGTATGTTATCAGCAATATTCTCTACTCAGAGCCGGAACTTGCGGGCGGAGTGGTGCTGACTGACGACTTTTGCCCGACTGACAGTATGACCCACTGATTCCGTATCTGAAAGTTCTGCAGGCTGGGGTTGATATTTGTTTTTTTTAAAGTTGTTACAAATAAGCATTTTCGCGAACATTAGCTATAGTTAACTGTATACAGCGTAATAGTTAAAATACTGCTTACAAAATGTAAATTTGACTAAAGTATTTTTTTGCGGTATAGTAAAGTTTTATTGCATCAGGCTTGCTGCTTTTTGGTGTTTAAATTCTCTGCGGTTTCTCTATTGTCGCAAATGGCCTGATTATTTATTGATAGTTGTCATATTTTTTAGTTTGTGCATAGAACGGGGGTTTTGTCATGCAAAATAATATTTGTAAATCACTTCTTTCGCGCCGCACTGCAAGGGGTTTGGGTGCAAGTGTGGGTTTTTCGCTTATTGAACTTCTGGTTGTGCTGGTGATTCTGGGTATTCTGGCGGCGGTTGCGGTGGTTGAATTTGGCGGTCAGGCTGATGATGCCAAGGTCAAGGCAACGAAAGCTTCCATCGGTGCGCTTGAGAATGCTGTGAGCATGTTCAAGTTGAGTAACGGCCGTATTCCGACTGAAGAGGAAGGTCTGCGGGTATTGTATTACGAAGACGCGGCCGGTGAGGACATTAAGGCTAACGGTACCTGGAAGAAGCTTCTGCAGAAGCCTACCGGTCTTAAGGACGCGTGGGGCAAGGATTTCATTTATCAGGCACCGGGGCAGCTCAGTGGCCCGAGCGGTACTTTTGCGTATGACATTATCAGCTACGGTTCTGACGGCAAGGTTGGCGGCGAGGACAAGTACAGCAAGGATCTCAGCAATCACGACACAGAGATGGCGGCTGGCGAAGGCGGTGCTCCGGCGGCTGGCGGTGAGTGAACAGCTTGAAACTTGGGCGCGGGTTCTCACTTATCGAGCTTCTGGTGGTGCTGGTGATTATTGCGGTTCTGGCGGCGGTTGCCGTACCGGCGATAGAGGCTCTGTTTGACCCTAAAGAGGAGTTGCGCGAGCAGGCGCGGGAGGTTTCCGGGCTTATGTACGAAGCGCGAAACTTTGCAATAGCTGGCAGAAAGCGGGTCTGGATTGAGGTCAACAGCGGCGAGCGGATGGTCTCGATTGTCCGCGGCGCACGTTATACGGAGATGATGCTTTCGGCTGGCGGTGAGGATGATTCTGGGGATGCGGGTGGTTCTGGTTCTGATTCAGATGATGAGCTGGTCGTCATAAAAAGCGTGTTCTGCAAGGTTGCCTCAAGTGTTGAAGGTTTTTACGCCGACGCTGCGCCGGTTGAGTTTGAGGACGACACCGACCTCGCCAAGCGCGAGGAAGAAGAAGCGCGTACGCAGGCTGAGCGTGAGGTGACGGTGCATTCAGAGGAGAGCAGTTTTGTCTTTTCCTTTTCCCGTTTCGGTACTGCCGGCGGGGCAGCAGTCCGCTTGACTTCCGCTTTGGGTTCGTTTGATATCACAACGGATTTTCTGACCGGAAAGCCGGATATCAAGTTCAATAATAAAGTCTCTGACAGCGGAGGCGGCAATGAGTAGGGGGGCTGTAAAAAATTATTGCCGTTCTGCTGGTGTAGACAGGGGGTTTGCCCTGGCCGCGCGCGGGGGATTTTCTCTCCTTGAATTGCTGATTGCGTTTGTGGTTTTTGCGGTGGCGATGGCGGGGGTTATGAGTGTTCTTGGCGAGGATATCAATAATTCTGCGGCGCTTAATGATTATGACGGCGCGGTGCGTCTGGCGCGCTGGAAGATGGGAGAGCTGCGGCAGCTTGAGAATTTTTCCGAGGATGAGATAACCGGCGAGGAGGGCAAGTATACCTGGCTGGCCTATATGGAGACGGTTGATACCGAGGACATTCCGATGCATGTCGAGGAGGACGATTCGGAGTCGAATTACTCGCCGGCGCTTCTGATTGTTGAGGTGAACTGGAAAGAGGACGAAGGCTCGGAGAAACTGGTCAAGTTTAAGCTTGAAGGGTATAAGGCTTTTAAATATGCCCCGAAATAATAACGGATTCTCACTTATCGAGTTGCTGGTGGCGCTGGTCTTGATGGCGATACTGGCGGTGATGGTCAACGCGATTCTGGCTAACAGTATTGATTCGGTTTCGCTGGTTCGTGATTCTGAAAATCAGCGCGAGAAGATTCAGGCGCTTGACCGGTTGCTTGGCCTTGCCCTGCGTGAGTCGCAGGAGATAAATCTTACTAATGCCGAGAAGGCGGAAGCGACCAATTCCGGTGATTATGAGGCCGGTGAGGGAACGCTGCGTTTTTCGATGGGGCCGGACCGGGTTGGCTTTTGTCTTGGCCGGCCGTTTACGGGGCGGCCTGACGGGAAGACGTACTGGATAGAGATTCTGGTAGTTCCCGGTGAAGACGCTGAAGAAGGCGCGGCTACGACCAGGCTGATTCTCCGTGAGACGGCGTATCTGAAGGGCGCGCAGGAGCCGTTGGGCTTTGATGATGAAGAAGCGCAGAAGCTTGAGGTGCGTGAGGCGGTATTGCTTGATAAACTGCGTTTTGCGGTGTTCAGGTTCTGGTATCTCTCTGATGAGGCAACGACGAGCAGTGACACGGAGAGCTTCCCGGAGTATGAGGAAGACGAGGATATGGATGAGGAGGGGCAGACCTTCTCTGACGGCTTTCCGGAGTTTGTTACACTGCAGATTATTTTTGCCAATGGCAAGGATATAACCCTGTATTTCCGCCCCAATTACTCACAACAGGTGGCGTTCTGAAAAATGGTGATGCTTGATTTGGCGGACGGTGATTTTATGCTCAGTGATAATAACAGGCCGCACGCTGAGGTGAATGGCGTTTGTAACCCGTATCTGTTGGATAAAAAGACGCGGGCTGGCAAGGGGGATTGTGGTTCGGCGCTGATTATGGTGCTGGTTGCGATTCTTACTATCGGAATGCTGGTGCTGGTTCTGACGCGCTCGATGAATAACAGTATTGATACGATGACGGTTGTGAAGAATGAAGCGGTTACTTACCAGCTTGCCCGCACCGCTCTTGAGATGGCGAAGATCGAGCTTTCAAGGAAAAAGCTTTACTGTTACAGCAAGTATGACAACCGGGTGTATTTCCTGCCGAGTAATTTTGAGACTGATAGCCTGCTTGAAGAGGCGGAGTTTCTGCGCGATGGGCGGGTGCTTGGTATGGGGATGTACGCGTACCGGATTATCAGCAGCTGGCAGCGGCTTGATTATAACCGGCTTACTCCAGAGCAGTGGCACAGGCTCTTTGAGGTGGCGCTGAGAATGGACGAAGGGCCTGACCGCAGCGCGTTGGTTGACCGGATTCTGGACTGGATTGACAAGGATGATCTGACGCGGGAGAACGGTGCGGAGGCGGATTTTTATGAAGAGCTCTCCCCGCCCCGGGCAATCAGAAACGGCCCGCTTGAGAGTCTGGACGAACTTGGTTATATCGACCAGATTACGCCGGAGATGATGGATGGTAGTGATCTGTACCCGCTTGAGGAAGAGGACGGGATGTATTATGGCGGGGGGCTGCGCTGGTACTTTACGCACTCTCCGGATGAATTGACGCGCAACTCCTTGCGTTACATCATGACCGGCGATACGGAATTTCTTGAGGATTTCGAGGCGGAGGATGAAGACGAGGAAGAGGAGTATGTGGCGCAGAAAAAACTTCCGGCGCGGATCTTTGTGATTGCCGAGGGGTATATTCCGGCGGTGCTGCCTGACATTGAGGAGTTTGAGAAAAATTGTGCGGCTGCGCGTGAGAAGGAGCTTTATAACTACCGTCCAGACGTTATTGCGCGGCATATAATTCTCTGCACCTTAAGGTTGCGTGGCAATAAATACCAGCTTGAGAGTTACCGCGATGATGTTGATGAGGATGAGCTGCTTGATATAATCGGTGTGGAATCGCGCCTGTCCAGGTATGTGCCGGGTGAGAAAATCGAAACGTCCGCAGAGTCTGGGGACGACTGAAGATAAACAAAGGATCACAATTGCAGAAAAAGGTTTTTAACAGTTCTTTACTGATACTCTCGCATGAGCCTGGCGGCATCAGGGCGCTGGCTATTGAGCAGAGTATCTTTAATCAGCGGGTGGTCTTCAGCACGGTCTTTGACTGTGACGAGCAGAACCTTGCCCGTAAGCTGCAGGAGCTGATGACGCATGAGGATTTCATGCCGCAGGATGTTATTTACTGTCCTGATGTTTCTTTATCTGTGCAGCAGAGTTTTTCGCTTCCGGCGATTGCGGCGGCTAATCTTTCTGATGTGGTCTCGCTTGAACTGCGCAAACATTTCCCCCTTTCTTTTGACCAGCTTTGCATTGGCTGGGACAGCCCGGCCAGTGAAGAGTCTATTGCCAATGAGCCGGTAGCTGATGATGATGAGGCTCTGAGCGGGGATGATGACGAGAAGTCCGGCGACGGATTTTTTGTGGTCAGTGCCTGCGCGATAAAACGCGATGATCTTGAAGGGGTGCTTGCCCCATTTGCTGCAACGCAGTTTAATCCTGATTATGTCTGCACTCTGCCAATGCTGCTTGGGCGGGGGCTGGATGACAAGGTCGCGACCCTGCTGCTGCTGTCTGGTGAGAGTGGCGAGTGTCTTGTTTCTCTTTATCTTGACAAAGTACTGGTTGAGGGGGTGTGCCTTTCTTCTGAAGTTGCCGTGGATTTTGAAAATGTGGTTGCAGAGGCGAGGAAGCTTGCTGCGCGTCACCGGGTTCTTCTTGGCGTTGGCGGGGTTGGGCGGGTACTGATAGCAGATCTTAAGAATTCGCCACGAGAACTGCGTTCAGGTCTGGCGACGGCTTTTGGTGTTGAGCCACTGCCTTTTGACGAGCTGTGTGCAAAATTTCCTGAAGGGCTTGATGTTGAGAAGGGATATCTTCCATTGTTGGTTGCGGCACTGGCGTTTCGCCCTGAGAGTCTGAACCTGTGGGAGAAAGACGACAAGAAGCTGCGGCTAAAGCGCAGCACCAAAATAATTGCCGGTCTTGGCGGGGTATTGTTCTGCCTGCTGGCGCTGCTGATCGGTTACGGTTTTTTTGCCCAGTGGCTGCGGGTCTCTAATCTCAAATCCGAGCTTGAAGAGCTGGCTCCGCAGATAAGTACGGTAAGTAAGCTCCAGGCACAGAACGGTGCGCGGAGGCTGCTAATAAAGCGCACGCGTGATCTGGCGGCGAAAAATTTTTCAGCGCTACGTTTTCTGCAGAGGCTTTCCGATCTGTTTCCAGAGCATACGTTTCTTATCAGGGTTTCTGTGAATGTTGACAAGAATGAGATCAAAATCTCTGGTTATTCAATGGATATCGAGTCTCTTGAAGAGTTGGTGGCAAGCGCAGATTTTATTGACAATACCAAGCTCCTGCCGCCTAAAATCCGCAATAAATTCTTCGAGTATTACATCTTTGACTGGGATCTTGCCCTCAAGCCGATAGCCTACGATCAGCTTATTGCCGAAAAGGCACTGACGGCCAATCCGCCAAGCTCAATGCTGCCGCCGGACCATTTTCTCGATAAGGACAAAAAGAAGAGCAGGGTCCGCAATATCAGGTCTGATGATGAAGATAATTCTGAGAACGCTGAGATTGAGAAACCGGAAGTCCCTCAGGCTGCTCCGGCGGTTTCCGGTGCTGACTCTGAGGTTAAAGAGCCGGCTGCTGCGACTGCTGCCAAAGCTGTTAATAATGAGGCGGATGATGACGATGAGTCTGCTGAGAATCAGGATAAAAAAGCTGCCAGTCAGGAAGCTCTGACGCGGGAAGAGGTTGATGAGATATTCCGGGATATAGTCAGCAAGATGTTTGAGGATTATATGAGTAATCAGACGCCGACTCCGGAGGTTGGTAGCCGGGGGGCTGGTGGAGGTTCTGGGGGGCAGGGTGCTGCGCCTGAGGTGAAACCTGAGAATGGTGCTGCCAAGGATAAAGCAGGCAAAGACGATAAACCTGACCCGGATGATCTGGGCTGGCCGGTAAGCAATAACTAAGGTATGACGGTATGAGTGATATGAGCGGAAATTCAGGTGAGAAGAGGATGCTGGTGCTGCTGGGATTGGTGGTGGCGCTGGTTGGCGGCTATTATCTGCTTTATAAACCTATGAAAAACGGTGATGAATCGGTTTCTGATGAAGAGGTGCTGACTCAGGAACTGACCATCGCCAGAAAAAATATTACCAATCTTCCGGTAATCCAGAAGGAAGGCGAGATCCTTGAGAAGGACGCGAAAAATTCCGGCTTTTACTTCTTCAATAATACCGAAGAAATGAACAGTCATATCGAGGATATGGTCAAAGAGCATAGCATGGAGATGAAGCTCAATCTCAGTAAACCAAAGACCTCGCGCAAGAATAAGGGCAGCTACGCCTATACCATCAGCGGCAGGGGGAATTACTTCGCTGTTCTTTCCCTGCTTGACAGGATCGAAACTTCCTGGCCGCATCTTTATATTACCGAATTTGCAATTTCCCGCCGCCGTCCCTCAAACCGGGTTGACCCGGCCATATTCATTGATAATCCCAATGGCGGCATAAAGATGCCTGATCCTGATCTGAATGTCCGCGTTGTATTTGAAGCCAAGCTCCAGGAAACTCCGAAGAAGAAAAAGAGGGGCAGGAGATGACACGTAAAGAGAAGACAAGGCGGATCATGATTGGTGCGGCCGCAGCCTGCGCGCTGGCATTTCTCGGGCTTCTGATCCGGATTATCTTTACCCCGCTCTCGCCTGATATACCTGAGCAGAGGCTGAAACTGCTGGCGGACGCCAATCCTGTGCTTGTTCCCGTTCCGCCGGATATCGGGCTGGTTATCATGAACAATCTATTTGTGCCTTCGCGTGAAGGTACGGAGCATAACTCCTTCAAAGAATTGGTGGTTAAGGGGGTTATCGTCTTTGGAAACCGTAAAAAGGTGATCCTTTCCACAACGCGCGACCTTAAAAAGGATATTTTGGTTGAAATGGGTGAGGAAGCAGAACTTCCGAAATTGGCGAAAAATACCCAGGATCCGCTCTTTCAGATCTATCAGTTCTTCAGAAACTGGAAGATTGTCGATATTACGCCGGATTACATGAAGGTGCGGCATCTGCGCACCGATAAAACCGAGACCTATCCGGTCAATTTCCAGCCTGCCGAACATAGGCGCAGCTCCCCGAGGACAAAAGGGGGCGGTTCTTCCAGAAATAAGTCGAACTCCAAAAAGAAGTAAAATAATTTTACAAGGCGACTGCTGTTGCAGTTGCCGTAGTTTGTTACCTGTATGGAATGTTGATTATTTGTGGAATTGATGTGTTTTGGTTGTTGGCTTTTCCGGTGTTACTTGATAAACAATGATTGATTATGTTGTTTTTTGGGGTATATTTAATTTTTAAAATAATATAGTAAAAATATTTTATAGTTTGGTCGCTTTATTGAAGTCGCTGGCCACTTTTGCGGAAAAACGAAATAAATGTCTGAATATATACGTAAGATTATAGCCGGGGGGGCTGGCAGCTGTTATTCGGCTGTTCTGGCCGGGTTATTGGCAGCATATCCTTTACTGTGTTTTTCGGTGGTTGCCGGTGAGTTGGCCAATACCGGCACTGATGAAGTAAATTTGCCTGATTACGGGCTTGATGTTGAGTTGCCGGCTGCAGAACCTAATTTTCTGAATTCACAGAAGTCCTCCCCCATATCACAAGAACAGTCCTCTGCCGGTAAGGCCGATGAGCCGACCAACCAGCCTGATGCTGCTGTCGGTTCGGGTGCTGACAATAATGATAAGGATAATAATCGCCGCCGGCGCAGGCCGGGGGGCGGGGAATTGCGCCGGGAAGGGCGTGAGGCTACCGGTAACGGTAGGCATCGTTCTGAAGATAGTGACAATGACGATCCCGAGAAGAAAAAAATGGTCGTCAGTATGCAGAATATCTCGCTTAAATCCTGTATTGAGATACTGGCCCAGCAACTCAAGCTGGAATACCTGATTGCTCCGAATATCAAGACCGACAAGCTTATCAGTGTGCGTGTGGGTGATCTTGACAGCTGGAGCATGGCAGACAAGGAAAAGCTGCTTGATGCGATTCTGAATATGAGTGGCGTGCAGCGGGTCAAGCGTGGTGAGGTCTGGATTTTCCGCCCGTTTACCGGTGAGGCGTCGGTGATGGCTGACCCGAGCAAGAGTAAGGATGAGGCTGAGCCGGTTATCGGTATTGCCACAGTTCAGAATATCAAGGCCAGTGACGCGGTAAAGCTGCTTAACCGCCTTTCCAACAGCAAGCCTGTGCAGGCGTACTCGATGGGGAACAGCAACAGCCTGATTATCGCTTCTACTGCGTCATATTACAAGCATGTCCTGAATATGCTCAAGGAGATTGACGTTCCTGATCCGGTTGACGGGATGCTTAATGTCGAGCAGATTATCCGCCGCGTCTGCAAGCAGTTTAATCAGCAGTTTGTGATTGATCCTACACTTAATATCCGCGCTCGTGTGGGTGTTTATCTTGATGATATCAACCGTATTACTGACGAGAAACAGCGTCTGGATTTCTTTGACGCGGTTTTATCGGGGCTTAATATCCAGCGTATTGAGCGTGACGGGATCTGGTTTTTCTCGCAGAGTTATCCGGGGATGAATGGTTCTGGGTTTGGAAATAATTTTGTTGTTGAGACCTTTGAGCTGAAAAATATCAATGCCCGTACCGCGCTTAATACCCTGAAGGGAATGCTCAATCCGCATCCGGTCAAGGGTGGGGAGATCAAGGAGAATAACCAGCTGGTTGTGATGGTTCCGCGTGAAGCGGTTGAGGGACTACGGCAGGCTATAGCCAAGCTCGACCGGCCGAAGGTTCCTGGCAAGAATTCCTATATCTCTGATGTTATCGCGTATTTCTGTGCGGAGCTTGATAAGCCGTTTATTATTGCGCCGCTGCTTAACAACCATTATCGCCTGAACCTGCGCATGCCGGACCTTGAGCATGCCAGCAAGGAAGAAAAGCTCAAGACCTTTGACGCGATTCTGGCCTCAATGGGGGTTTCGCGTACGGAGCGTGATGGGGTGTGGGAATTTGGAACTTCAGCGAGTTCGGCGATTGTCGAAGACAAGATGACAACCAAGCTGCGGGCGAGTGAACCGGTTATCGGCGTGTATAACCTGAAGAATATTCAGGGGCGCATGGTACATTGGATGCTCAGCCGCATGACTGATTACCCGGCCAAGGTCTATAATGTCTGGGGGCAGCAGAAGATCCTGATTATTACAACAGCCGAGAATTACGACAAGGTGGCCAAGGTTATCGAGTCTCTTGACCAGCAGTCATCGGTTATCAAGAGCTTTCCTCTGCATCACTCTGAAGCGGCGGATGTGGCGCGTGAGTTGTCGAATATTTTTCGCTATTATATGCGTACCAATTATCGTCCGATAGAGTTTGTACCTATCCCGCGTATGAATTCGGTGGTGGTTCGTAACGCCAAGCCTGAAGATCTGCCGGTTATTGAACAATGGGTTGAGAAGCTTGATAATGCCGATAACCTTGATAAGCGTGTCAGCAGGGTTTATCATCTGCAGTATGAAGACGCAAAAAACGTCGCGGCGGTTCTGAGCCGGCTGTACAGGGATGTCTACAGGCTGGTCGAGCGGCAGAAGAAGGAATATCAGATCAGTACGCGCCCCGGTGAGAAAAATCTCCTTGAGGATTATCTTAAGGAGCAGAGCAAGGCTGAAAGCGGCAGTGCTGAAGATGCTGCGGCTGGTGACGCGCAGCCGGTGCCTGCTGGCAATGGCGCTGGCGGTGATGAAGAGCAAGCTGTGAGCGGCGCTTCCGAGACGGTTATTCTTGCCGATACCAATACAAACTCTGTTGTTGTCAACGCGACGATGAGTACGCACCGTGATATCGAGCGACTTATCAAAAATCTAGATGGCAAGCGCAAGCAGGTTCTGATTGAGGTAACGGTTGTTGAGGTTACGCTTGATTCTACGACCAAGCATGGCATTGAATGGATTTTCAAGGCGCCGCAGGGAAAGAAGGTTAACTCTACCGGCAGCTTCGGGTACAACAAGGACTTTCTGCAGCGTTATGATTCGGACTGGAATGCGATACCCTCGGGCTCGGATATTTTTCTGGCCAAGGACGGTCTGAGTTATCTGATTGAAGCCAGTGACCAGGTGATGGCGGCGCTTAATGTCGCGGACAATGACGACCGGGTGCAGGTTATTTCATCGCCGTCGGTTCTGGCGCGCGAGGATAAGACAGCAACGGTTTCATTTGGTGAGGAAGTTCCTATCAAGACCACAACCATGAATGACAGTGTGACGGAGTTCTCCTATAATTACCGTGACGCGAAGATCAAGCTTGAGGTTACTCCACATATCAATGACGGCGGGATTGTCACCCTTGAGCTTAAGCAGGAGATGAATTCGCTTAACCGTGCAAGTTATGAAGCCACCCCCGAAGCGCCGATCTTCAATACCCGCAAGGTTGAGTCGGAGTTTCAGATTGCTGACAACCAGACGCTGGTTCTGGGCGGGCTTATCGAGCGCGGAAAGTCTGACAGTGATAACGGTATAATTTTCCTTAAGAAGATTCCGGTGGTCAAGTATTTCACCTCCAACCAGACTAAAATACACTATACCAAAGAGATTATTATTATCCTTACCCCGCGGATTGTCAAGAGCCGTGAGCAGGCGGATTGCATAACCAGGACGTACCGTGATAACATTATGAGCAATGATGACAAGAGGAATTATCCTGGCATGAATTTCCTGGGTGAGAATAAAAATTCAGCGGAGATACTTTCTGATGACTTATAAGCCACTGGGGGAAATTCTGCTGGCGCATCAGTACATCAACCGTGAAGATATTTCGCAGGCGTTGCGCACTCAGGGAAAGACATCCGGTCAGAACAGGCTGAGTGTCCATGCCCAGCGCATCGGCCAGATACTGCTGGCGGATAAAGCCATTACCTCCAAGCAGCTTCTGACGGTTCTCTCTGAGCAGTCTGGAGAGCAGATCTATTCAGGGTCGCGCCCGGCCATGCGGATATTCATCGGTGAGTCGATGCCGAGCGCGTTTATGGTCGAGCACCGCATCTGTATGCTCGCGGGGGAGAACGCTTCAATTGATGAAGAATACAAACCTGAAATTATTGTTTCGGACAATCCCTACGATCCGGGGGCGGTGAGTGCGCTGCGGATGGCTTTTGGCGCCGGGCTGCCGTTTTATCTGATTAATACCGATGATATGGAAGACTGCCTGACTGAGCTGCAGGGCTTTATCGAGCAGATCACTGATACTGACGCGCGTATTGGCAGTGGTGATGATGAGGTCGCCGAACATCTGCGTGATATTGCGACAGAAGCGCCGATTGTGCGCATGGTTAATCTTATCTTTGAGCGCGCGGTTGATATTGGCGCGTCTGATATTCATGTTGAGAATTTTGATAATGTCCTGCGGGTGCGCTACCGGGTTGACGGTGTGCTGCATGACGCGCAGACACTTGAAAATAAATACCACGCGGCGATGGTGTCACGTCTGAAATTGTTGGCCAAGCTTGATATTGCTGAAAGACGCATTCCGCAGGATGGGCGCATCAAGCTGCATATTCACGGCACTGATATCGACCTGCGTGTAGCGACGACCCCGACGATTAACGGCGAGAATGTGGTGATGCGACTTCTTACTAACGCCGCGGTTGATCTTGAATTTGCCTCTCTTGGCATGCCCAAGCTTGAGAATGACCGCTTTCTTGAAGTCATCGAGCGCCCGCAGGGTTTTGTTCTGGTTACAGGCCCGACCGGTAGCGGCAAGACGACAACCCTGCACGCCGCTCTGCGCCACCTCAACCGTGAAGAGGTCAAGATTATTACTATTGAAGACCCCGTTGAAATCCGCCTTACCGGTATTAATCAGATACAGATGAATCCGGCAGTCGGCATGACCTTTGCCAGCGGCCTGCGCTCAATTGTGCGGCAAGACCCGGATATTATCATGGTCGGTGAAATCCGCGACAATGAAACAGCGACAGTCGCGATTCAGGCGTCACTTACGGGGCACCTTGTTTTCAGCACGCTTCATACCAATGACGCGCCAAGCAGCATTGCACGAATGGTTGATATCAATGTCGAGAATTATCTGATTGCCGCGTCTGTTACGGGGATACTTGCGCAACGGTTATGCCGGCGCACCTGCCCTGACTGCAAGCAGCCGGTTATCGTCAGTGGTTCGACGCTTAAGGATTTTCCCGAGGCTGATTCCACGAAGGAATATACTTTCTATCATGGAAAGGGCTGCGAGAAGTGTGGCGGCTTTGGTTACCGCGGACGGCAGGGCTTGTATGAATTGATGGTTATGGATGAGGCGATCTGCGAGCTTATTCAGACGACCTCTGAGGCGTCACCGATCAGGAAGCTTGCGCGCGCGCATGGTATGCGGACGCTGCGTGAAGCTGGCTGGCAGGCGTTGCTTGAGGGCGTTACCACGCCGCAGGAAGTCCGGAGGGTGACACAGTAAATGCCTTCCTTTGATTATATTGTCTGCAATCCTGACGGCTCAAGCGAGAGCGGGGTTATTGAGGCGCCTGACCGTGGCAAGGCGGTAATAAGGCTGCAGGGGCAGGGCAAGACTGTAATCAAGGTCGAATCTGTATCAGCTACAGGCGCGGTGTTGTCTGCCGATGTCAGTAATCTTTTCAGTCGCGTTGGTCTGTCTGATCTGATGGATTTTACCTCTGAGACTGATACCCTCCTGCAGGCAGGCATGCCGCTGGAGCGGACTCTGCGGGTGCAGGCGGAGTTATGCACACACCCCAAATTCAAGGTTATTCTCAGTGATATCGTCGAGAGCGTCAATCAGGGAAAGTCCTTTAGTGAAGCGCTGGAGGAGCATGATGATGTCTTTGATGATTATTATGTGAGTATGGTGCGCGGCGGTGAGGCGTCGGGTACTCTGGGGGTTATTCTCGGGCGGCTGGCTGAATATATGCAGAAGAAGCAGAAGTTGCGCGGGACGATAATCGGTGCGATGATATATCCGAGTATCCTGCTCTTTGTCTCGCTGATTGCGGTTGTTACGATGATGACCTGGGTGATCCCGAAGTTCAAGCGGCTCTTTGAGAGCGAGAATGAACTGCCGGTGGTTACGCGGTTGGTCTTGGGGATGAGTAATTTTTTTATCAGCTACTGGTGGCTGATTATCCTTGGCCTTGTATTAATTGCGGTAATCTATAAAATAGTCTCCCGTACCGAGAAGGGGCGTCTGTTTATTGGTCGAAAGATTCTGGCGTTGCCGGTTGCCGGTGAGCTTGTACGGCAGGCTGAAACTACAAAATTCTGTCGGATGATGTCTACTCTTCTTGAGGGGCAGGTGCCGATTCTGCAGTCGATCTCGATTGCGATAACGTCTGCCGGTAATGAGCCGATGGCGCGGCTTTTAAAACATTTGTATCGTGAGGTGCAGGCGGGACGGCCCGTTGGACGGGCGCTTTCTGGGAGCAGGGCTTTTCCGGAGATGGCGGCGCGGATGATCTCAATGGGGGAGGAGTCTGGGGAGTTGGCGATGATGATGGGGAAGATCGCTGACCGTTTTGAGGACAAGGTTGAGAAATCCACCTCAATGCTCATTAGTATGCTTGAGCCGGCGATTATTGTTATTCTCGGTACGTTTATCGGTTTTATTGTTGTTGGTATTATGATGGCAATTATGTCGGCGAGTCAGGCGGTTTAAAATTCTGCTTTAATTGCGAAGTGCTGACTTGCCGGTATCCGGGAAATGGACTAATTATCAATGGAAGATGAAATCTGCAATATCGGTTTTCAGCTCAGGCAGCGGGCGAAGGAAATGCCTGACAAGCGGGCTGTTGTTTATCCGCATTCGCGTACCAATGACGGGCTGGTCAGCTATACCCACCTTACTTTCAATCAGCTTGACCGGATGAGTGATTCTTACGCGCACGGTTTTCGCGGTTACGGAATCGGTCGCGGGGTGCGTACACTTGTAATGCTGCGTCCGGGGCTTGATTTTTTTGCGGTGATCTTCGGTTTGTTCAAGGCGGGAGCGGTGCCGGTTCTGATTGATCCGGGGATGGGGGTGAAACGTCTTCTGCACTGCATCAGAGCTGCGGCGCCCAAGGCGATGGTTGGTATTCCGCTTGCGCATGTTATCCGCACACTTCAGCCTTGGTACTTCAAATCTGTTCAATATAATGTAACCGCCGGAAGGCGTTATTTCTGGGGTGGTAAGACGCTTGATGATATGCGTGCGCCAGGTATGCCGTTTCAGATTGAGGATACTGGCGCTCAGGAATTGGCGGCGATACTGTTTACTACCGGCAGTACTGGCCCGGCGAAGGGTGTTGAGTATGAACATGGCATGTTTGCCGAGCAGTGCAGGCTGATAGCCAAGACCTATGATATCGGCAAGGATGATATTGACCTGCCGACGTTTCCGCTTTTTGCGCTCTTCTCGGTTGGCCTTGGCATGACGGCGGTTATTCCGGATATGGACCCGACGCGTCCGGCGCAGGTTAATCCCAAACGCATTATTGAAGCTATCCGCAATCAGGGCTGCACCTTTTCCTTCGGCTCTCCGGCGTTGTGGGGCAGGGTGAGTGCGTACTGCGTTGAGAATTCGATCAAGCTGCCGAGCCTGCGCAAGGTTCTGATGGCTGGCGCGCCAGTTCCTCCCAAGACGCACCGTAATCTGCTTAAATATGTTCTTGCTCCGGGGGCGCAGACGCATACCCCCTATGGCGCGACTGAGAGTTTGCCGGCGTGTAATATAACCGGTAATGAAATACTTCTTGAGACGGCGGCGCTTACTGAAGAGGGTAAGGGGTATTGCGTGGGGCGTCCGGTTGATCAGGTTGAGGTCAGGATAATAAAACTGACTGATGACGCCATAAGCCAGTGGGATGAGCGGCTGGTGCTTAAGCAGGGTGAGATTGGCGAGATAACCGTCAAGGGCAGGAATGTTACCAATTGTTATTATAATCTGCCTGAGCATACCCGCATGGCCAAGATTAAGGATGGCGATCAGGTTCGGCACCGCATCGGTGATCTTGGTTATATTGATGAAGAGGGGCGGGTCTGGTTCTGCGGGCGTAAGGCGCACCGGGTTGAGACTGGCGGCAGGATTCTGTATTCAGTCTGCTGCGAGGCGTTTTTCAATAAGCATCCGGGGGTCAGGCGCAGTGCGCTGGTCGGGGTTGGTCAGAGGCCAAAACAGCGGGCGGTTATCATGATTGAGCCGCTTGATATTACCATGAGCGGTAATGATAAAAATATTCTCAAAGAGCAATTGCTGGCGATTGCCGCGCAAAACAAGATTACGGATAAAATAAAAGATGTTCTGTTTTATGATAACTTTCCGGTTGATATACGGCATAACGCCAAGATCAACCGCGAGCTTCTCTCTGAATATGCTTCTGCGGTTTTGCAGCCGGAATAAAAAAAACGGACTAATTGCCACAAATAGGTTGCGTTTTTCTGATTTAATGCAATACTGATAAATGTGTTGCTTGATTGCCGATCTTGTTTTTTAACCTTAAAAAGGATTTATATTATGAGTGAAAATGTTAAAGAGATTACCGACTCAGATTTCGATGTGACGGTCAAGTCAGGGCTGGTTATGGTTGACTTCTGGGCTCCCTGGTGCGGGCCGTGTCAGATGATGACTCCGGTGGTTGAAGCTATCGGCGGCAAGGTTGACTATGCGACAGTCTGTAAGATCAATGTTGATGACCATAATCAGGCCGCTGCGCAGAATGGTGTGCAGAGCATTCCTACCTTTGTTTTCTTTAAAGACGGTAAGGAAGTCGGCCGGATGATTGGCGCTCAATCCGAGGATGCGATCATTGCTGAGCTTGAAAAGAACAAGTAGAAGAATTGATTAACCGGTGATAACGATCAGTCACTCCCTTTCGCGGGTGGTGGCTGATTATTTTTTTTGCCTGTGGAGTTTGATGATGAAGGTTGTTGTGGCAAAGACGGCGGGTTTTTGCATGGGGGTCAAGAGGGCGGTTGATATGGCGCTTGAGGCGGCAGCGGATTGTTCACAGCCGGTTTATACTCTGGGGCCGCTTATCCATAATCATCAGGTCGCTGAATATCTGGCTGCCAACGGCGTACAGGAAATAGAGGATATTCCCCAAAGCGGGGTTGTGGTCATCCGGGCGCATGGGGTTGCTCCTGAGGTTATCGGCAAGGTCGAGGAGCGGGGGCTGGTTGTTGTTGATGCGACCTGTCCTCATGTGCGGGCGAGCCAGAAGATTATAGCCCGTGATTATGCTGCGGGGCGCAGGATAATAATTGTCGGCGACCGTGAGCATCCGGAGGTTGTGGGACTGGCGGGGCAGGCTGAAGGGAAGGTGGATATAGTCTCTTCACTTGCTGAGGCGGCAGCGCTTGAAATCCCTGATGATAACTTTTCCCTGATTGCGCAGACTACTTTCAAGGCTGATTTGTATACGGCAATAGCCGATCAGCTGCGTGAGCATTTTGCCGGTTGCGTGGTTTATCACTCAATCTGCAGCGCGACGAGCCGTCGTCAGGAGGAAGCGAGTGTGCTTGCCGGAAATTACAGGGCGGTGGTTGTGGTTGGCGGGGCGCATTCGGCCAATACCTGCCGACTGGCGCAGATCTGCCGGGAGCGTGGGGCGAGGACTTTTCATGTTGAGCAGGCTTCTGAGCTTAAGGCGAAAGATTTTTCCTCTTTTGATGAGGTTGCGCTTACGGCTGGAGCGAGCACTCCGGGCTGGATAATTGATGAGGTTAAACGCTTTCTTGAAAAGTTGTAGGCATTGTTTGGTTCAAATGTTATAAAACGGATTGGGGGATATTATGGATACATTTACCGTAGTTAGACCGGAGCATCTCAATCAGAACGGTTTTCTTTTTGGCGGACAGATGCTTTTGTGGGTTGATGAAAACGCCTGGCTTGCTGCGATGCGGGAGTTTCCGCGCTGCAAGTTTGTCACTATTGCGTTTGAGACGGCGGTATTTAAAAAGGCTGTTCCGTTGGGGGCGATAATGCGTTTTTCCACAACACTCAGGAAGAAGGGAAATACTTCGGCTTCTTTTGATGTTGAGGTTTATGCCGCCCCTCCGGGTGAGACGAAGGAAGATCTGGTGTTTACAACTACTATCTCATTTGTGAGTGTTGATGAGAATGGCAGGAAAAAGCCGATTGTTGAATAATAAGGTGGTCGCGTTTTAACTGGATAAACCATCAAGCTCGGTTGGCGGTCCGTCAGTATGCTTCTGCAGGATTGTCCAGCTGTCACGTTTTGCTACCTGCATAAGGTAGTTGTAGATCTCCGGTTTGATCTTGTGCAGCTTTACTCCTAATTTGCCTAGGTGCGAAAGGTCATGCACGACCTCGCCAAAGAAGTTTTTCTTGTTGCCGTTAGGCCAGATAAGTTCAAGCTCCATAATGACGTTGTTGAAATAATGGTCGCTTGGGGGGTATATCAGTATCCCGCCGTTACCGATGATTACGGTATCCCCGGTCTTGAATATGCGTGAAGGATTGATATGGATCATGCGGCAGTTTAGTCCCATTGATTTGGGCAGAGGGCGGAAGCGTTCTGTAATGGCGACAATGGTCTGGTCATCATTGGCGTTTTCGGTCTTGAGGTTATTTTTTTCATCAGAACTGATATGAAATTCCAGAACATAATGACCAATCTGGATTGAATCCAGGTTTTTCAGTTCCATCTCAGATATTTCTGATTTGTTGACGAAAGTTCCGCCTTTTGAGTCCATGTCCTTGATAATGAACTTGCCGTCACGTTCAAGCAGCATTGCGTGCATTCTTGAGACGTCCGGTTTTTCCAGAATCAGGTCGGCGTATTCGGGTTCTCTGCCGATAATGGTGCGCTTGCCGTGGATCTGAATATCCTGCACGCCGCGGTTTGAGTCAAACATTCTGAAAAAAGCCATATCTGTACCTGTTTTTCAGCCATTGAGTAATCTGGCTAAATTTATTCCCAGTGTTTACATTCCAATTGAAAATAAGTATAATACGAAGATAAAAAAAATGCAATAAACCTTTTTGTAATCCCAAGGATTTTGATTATGCCAGAACTTATCGGTGAGGAAGTGCCGCAGGTGCTTGAGGTGATTTCAAGCAGCTTTATGTTTCGCAAGCTTGGAATATGCTATGACTTGAAGGCTCTGCCCGATGAATTCCCCCGTAAGTCACTGCCTACAGCACAGGATGTTAAAGATGTAAAGCCTGATGCAACCGGTAGTTATACTGGAATACATGACTGTATCACCAATAACGCGCTGCTTTTTGACGGCTACGCCCTGCGTCTTGAGATAGGCTTTGCGGATGAGGCGAAAGAGGAGCGCGTCTATGACCGTCTGATCGGTGGAGCGATCCGCTTGTCAACAATCGCTCCGCAGAATGCAATCCTCTGCGGTTTGTCCTCAGATGGTAAGAGTTTCTATCCGCAGACCAACGCCCGAGCTTACCTTGCCTGGGCATTTTACGCCTGGCGTATTGTTACTACCCCGACAGTTCTTCAGGACAGTCAGGCCAAGGTTAAAAATATAGCCTCGCGCTGGATCAGTAAACTCGCAAGTGATGATTTTGTCTTGCCTTATGATAATAAGGAGCTGGTTGACGGGAGCTGGCAGAGTGAACCGCTGGTTGCCGGTCTTCTGGCGGCGGCGTGGGTGACTACCGGTGAGGATAAGTGGAAGAAACTGGCGCTTGAAAAAGCTTCATTCAGTACTGCTTTGCCTGAAACGGCCACAGGGTCAGATCTTTTGACACAACAGCTTGCCCTGCATATGATTGCAGAAATTTTTCCGGAAGAGGAGATCGGCAAGAAGGCTAAGGCGCGGATGTTACAGATTCTTCCGCTGGCTATCAAGTTGCTTGCTAAAGCCAGTGATTATACACCTAAAGAGTATGAGCAGGAGCCATCTCTGGACTGGCACGAGATTGATGATCTGAATAATTTGCCACAATCCTGGGAAGCGTTTGTTGCTGAACGGGATACAGTCGGCGAGGCGATTATCGGGGCGCTGGTTTGTGTGCTTTGTGCTGACGGTGAGGCGCTTAAACCGTATGCGGCTCAACTTTCTGCCACAATTACTGCAAAACCCTGGGATAAGTTCCGGTTGGCTGCGACGCTCTGTCCGGTTGCTTCCATTCATGCCAGAGGGGTTGAACTTGGTTTGTGGGATGAATCACTGCAGGACTACTCCATCGGCTTTGATGGTGATGAGGCTCTTGTAAGTCGTTATATGTCTGAAGATTTTGATGAGCTTAACCCTGACAAGTCCGGCCATGTCAGCCCTCCGAAAAAAGAGCTTCCGCTGGAGTTGCGTGAAGAGAAGGCTCCCGATGGCGTAAAGAGCAAGAACAGCCGTAAGAGGCGCAGACGCAGGCGTAAAAAATAATTACCCACCATCGTCCTGTTCTGTGCTTGACTTTTTTTCCTCATTTATACACAATTGTTAATTGTGAATTCGGAGTAATTCTTTTTCCGCATAATGGCGGTGGCTCTGAGAAAAGGCACTGAAATAAAATGGAAGATTTCGAAGCAGAGGTGCTCTTTGACCAGGCCAGAAATCTGCTGGAGCAAGACCACGACAGCAAGGCGGAGATGCTCTTCAGCCAGATAATTGACACTTATCCTGACTGGGAGGGGGCCTATGGTAATCGTGGGCTGGCCCGGATGCGTCTGGGACATGATGAAATGGCGCTTGAGGATTTTCGCCGGGTTGTCGAGCTTGACCCTGAAGATGCAATGGCTTATGCGCGTATTGCCGAAGCACTGCGTAATCTCGGCCGTCATCTGGAGGCGCTTGAGATGGCGACCAAGGCGCTTGAGATTGACAGTTCTGACCCTGACGCCTATTACATCCGCGGTTGGCTCTTTTTTTATTGCGGGCAGTATGCGAGCGCGATTGAGGATTTTGAAACTTTCATAAAACTTACAGATGAGCCGGGTGAGGTCTGCGACATGCAGGCGGTTGCCCAGGCGATTATTGATACGCCGCAGGCTGACGGGGATACGGTTGAGAAGCTGTTGCGGGAGAATGGTTTCTCGAAAAATACTGAGTATAATGACTCATATCTTGAGGAGGATCTCTTCTGTCCGTATGCGCATTGCGTGCGGATGCGTCCGATGCGGGGGGAGGATGCGGCTGATGTCTGCCCGGTTACCGGGTTTTCATGTCCGGGAGATATTTCAATGGTGTTTGAATGTTCACAGGAGCCGTTTGAGCTGGATTGATTGAATCAGCTTCATTTTCCACACAAAATAATTTCGGGCGGGGCAAGGTTAGGGTAATTTGTTTTAAGGAGTTTTAAGTGATTTCATTCTGCGGAAAATGCAAGGCTAAATACACGCTTCCAGATGAGAGAAAAGGTATCAGGTTTCGCTGCAAGACTTGTGGCAATGTAGTTTATACCGATGACAAGCGCCGTATTGAGAGTGTTCCGGCGGTTGCTTCAAAGCCAGCTCCAGTGCCGGTCAAACCTGAGCCAAAGGCAGAATTCAAGGCCAAAAATACGGCGATGTTTGATGCGCTTGAGGATGATCTTTTTGATTTCAGCGATAGTTCAGCCTTGCGCGATGATGTGGTGAGTCAGGCGATTGCTGAGGCAAATGCCGAGCAGGAAGCTGAACAGAGAGCGGCGGCAGATAAAGCCCAGGCTAAAAAGTTGCAGGAACTGAAACCTGTTCAGAAGTCCAAACCCGTCGCGCCTAAACCAATGGCTAATCCGGCGGCTCTTAAGGTAAAGCCGGAAGTGAAGCCGGAAACAAAACCAGCGCCAGAAAAGGCCGCTAATGCCGCGCCGCATAAGCCTGAGAGTGAAAAGAAATCCGCTGCGCCTAAAGGTGCGGGCAAATCTGGTATGTCTAAATCAGGCAAGTTTAAACTTGGAAAGCCCATGCCGGCTCATCCTGCGGGTAAAGCTCGTCCGTCTTCTGTGCGTATGAAAGGCAAACCCTTTGGCGCTAAGAAATCCCCGGTTCCGGCGCCTTCAGAGCCAGTTGATGTTGAGGGAATAAATATTCCTGTAGAGAATTCTGGCGCAAAAAATGATGAAACTGTCATTGCGGCGGCTGACCAGACGGTCACTGTATTTGCGGAATCGTTAAAAGATATTCAACCGGATGAATCCTCGGCTGAGATTGCTGCTGTTAAGGATGAGTCTGCTGAATTGGCGGTGTTGCCGGAGTCTTCTGCGGTAGCGGAAAATACTGATGATGAATTCGCCCTTGAGGACGAGGTTGAGGAAGAAGTTGTTCCTCAGGCTACTGCGCCGGTAGCTGAAGAAGATTCTTCTGACAGTGAGGATATTCTGTTTTTTGATGATGAGTCGTCGGCGGAAGTTCCTGCTGCTGAGGTTGAGGATGTAAAAGAGTCTGTTGTTGACGATGCTGATGACGCGCTGAGTTTTTCTGATGAGGAAGATGAGACGCTTTCGCCGGTGGAGCTTGCGGTTGCAGAAGAGCCGCTGGTAAGTGCTGAAGATAATGCTGAAGAACTGGAGCTTGATATTTCCGGTGTTGATGATCTTGCGGCAGTTGACGGGCTTGAACTTGAAATTGAGATTCAATCGGATGAGACACCGTTTGAGGAAGATGGTGTTGCTCCTTCTGAGGTTGGGGCGGAAGAAAAAGCGGAAGTTCCTGACGAAGAGGTTTGTCTTGCTGTTGAGGACAAGTCGGCGGTTGATGAAGCTGGGGCTGAGCTTTCTGAGGGGGCTGGGGAGGTTGTCCTGACTGATGATGTCGCTAATGAACCTGCTGAGATAAACGCTGAGCCTGGGGGGGCGGTTGCGGTTATGGATTCTTCTGAGGGTAAGATTATTTTTGGTGAGGAAGATCTTGACTTCTTTGAGAGCGATGAAAAATTTGAGCTTGCTCCGGTCGTTGATCTGGCGGAGGTTTTTCCGTTAAATCAGCGAATCCTCCTTGCGACCTGTAAAAAATGCGACGCAAAATACCGTCTTCCCGAAAAGTATGGCAACAGTTCCTCGCGTTTTGCCTGCGCTCTTTGCCACGATACTGTTGAGATTGTAATTAATAATGACATGGATAGGCAGGAGAGCAGTTATGAGGCAGACAATATGCAGATTGAAATAGACTCTTCTTTTGCTGGTGAGAAGGAAGAGTTGTCTGTCGGGGATGATGCGGATGAGGTTATGGTTGATGTCGCTCAGGCGGATTATGATAATGATTCAGAACCGGAGTCTGTAGAAATCTTTATGGATGACGAGGTTGAAGAAAAATCAGAGATGTCTGAGGGTGATTCACTCGATTTTATCGATGTGGCGGATGCTGATGAGGGCGATATTTTCGTTGAAGAAGAGGTCGGGGATAAAGTCGAGATTAATGATGATCTGGATATGGATGAGGATGATCTTGCTGGGGAAGAGTCAGGGGCTGAAGAGGATGATTCTGATTCTGAAGAGTCTGCTGCGGGTGAGGATGATCTGGACGCAGAAAAAGATTCGAGCAAGGTTTCTGTAAGGCCGGAGCGCAAAGTAAATAATAAGCCTGCCGTCGGAGAAGGGGATGAAGACCTCTTTGATTTTGGTGAAGCGACAAAACTCGCAAGCCAGATGACAGGAACGGATTCTTCTCTTTTTGGTGGGGGCAGCGGTTCATCGATAGTCAAAAATACAGAATCCGACGATGAGGATGATGAAGAAGCTCTGGTTCAATGGTAATTGATTCGGGGCTTGGGGGCTCTTGGAGTATACCTGTTTAATTTCAGGAATCTTATTTAGGTAAAATCAGGGCGGAATCCGACGCAGTTCGGTTTTCGCCTTTTTTCTGGTCTGGTTTTTAATCTTGCAGTAAAATTTTATTGGGGTTATTATAAAATTGCTCTGCTATCTGTATGACGTGAGGTTTTTTCAGCTATGAAACAGGATGTTGATATCTATTTTTTCAGTGGTACCGGCAACACTTACCTTGCGGTCCGGCATCTGGCGGATGCTCTTGGGGCGGGTGGGCGCAATGTCAATGTTTTTCATATTGAGACGGTCTCTGATGTTGTGGCTGTTGACAACAGGGTTGTCGGGGTTGCTTTTCCGGTAGCGGCGCAGGGGACGTATCCGCTGGTCTGGGATTTTATAAATTCTCTTCCGGAGGGTAATGATACGGAAGTTTTTATGCTTGATACGCTGGCGGGTTTCTCTGGCGGGATTGTCGAACCTTTGGGGGACATATTCCGCAAGAAAGGTTATACTCTTTTAGGTGCGATAGAAATAATAATGCCAAGTAATTTTTTGCGCCGGAGGGCTGGGACGGATGATGACTATGTTTTGCTTGAAAAAGGCTGTCAGCAGGCGCGTGCGTTTGCCGCGAAGCTTGTTGAGGGAAGTTCCTGCTGGCCGGAGAATAATTTCAGGGCAAAGTTTTTTTATCTGGTAAACAAGGTGCTTTACGGCTGTGGTTTATTCGGGGTTGTTTTCTCACCACGGGTAAAACGGCAGGAGTGTGTCAGTTGTGGCTTGTGCGCCAGATTTTGCCCGGTTGGTGCAATTGGTCTTGATGAAAATGGCAAAGCAAAAATCGGGGGCGGTTGTCAGGCCTGTATGCGCTGTTTCGGGTTATGCCAGCATGGCGCGATCACCAAATTCGGCGCGCAACCATATACGGCTACAAATATATTGGAGATGATAAATTATGGAACAACAACCAAATCATAAAAAAGATTCAGACGTGGCCGGGAAGGGGATTAAAGCCAAAAGCCGTAAGAGGTTGAGGCTCGCTCTTGTTGTTATTGCCTGTTTTCTTTTGCTGCCGGTTTTGGCGGGGGTGGTATTGCGGCTTGTTTATAACGACAGTTATATCAAAGAAAAAATTGTTGCTTCACTGAGCGAAAAGATGCAGAGCCGGTGTGAAATCACATCTCTTGATATTAGTGTTTGGTCTGGGAGTTGTACTTTAAAGGGCTTTCGGCTTATTGCGCCGGAAGACAAGGGCGGGGAGTTCTTGCGCTGTGATGAAGTCATGCTTAATATCGAGTATCTCAATAGCCTGCTAGGACGGCGACTCTCGGCAAAGGTATATCTTGACAGTTTCAATCTTAATATTATCCGTCTGCGCGTTACTGAGGATGGTGCGGTTGAAAAGGATGAGAGCCGATACACGACTAATATTCACGGGACGATTGCTGATGTTGTCAGGATGCCGTGGAAAAAGTGGCTGGGCAGTGTTAACTGGATGATTGCGCAGGGGGATGTCAAATTTGAGCGTGGCCGGGTTACGCTTGAGGATAAAGCGGGTATACTCGGGGGATGTGCGTTTGAGGATATTCGTTTCAGCCTTGTACGGGGGGCGCGTGAAGCTAAAGTCGGGTTTGATTTTTCTGCAGTAAGCCCGAATACGAAAAATGGCCGCTTTGCTTTTTCGGCAAGTGCCAATGTGGATCAGACAGAGATGGACCCGGAGAAACTCCTTTCTTTTATCACGGATTTGAAGGTTGATTCTTTCTGGCAGGAACTGGATGTGCCGTATATACTGCGCTATTATGGGCTTGGTGGTAAAGGAAAGATTGGCTGGGTTCCGGGAAGTCCGGTTGATGGTAAAATATCAGTCAAGGCGCAGGAAATGTCTGCAACAGATATTTTGGTTGAAATGAACACGCCCAATACGGTTCAGTTTTTCGAGAATGGCAATCCGGTCGCCGGAGCTACGCCATTTTCTTTAAAGGTCGCGGGGCAGGCTGACTTCAGCCAGGAATGGTCGGAATTCAAGCCGCTTGAGATTAATATGAATCTTTCTGATTCCTTGAAGATGAATCTTAATACCCAGGGTTCTCTCGCCCAGACCATTACCTTTAATCTTGATTCAAAGATGAATGCGGATATGTTTGCCAAGTCGCCGCTTGGGCAGATTTTACGTATAGGCAAGTCGATTTCCGGTAATGTGAAATTTAATTCCTTCCTGCGTTGGAATAAGGGTGAGCCGTGGAAGTTTAAGGTTGAGAGTTCTTCTGACAATCTGGTCTTTAATTCTGAGGGGCGGGCGATTCCTGCTGGTTTGAAGCTGGGGGCGTTGGGCAGCATTTTTGTCGGTGCTGGTGGTGATTTTGAACGTACCCAGATGAATCTTGAGTTTAAATCTGATGGTGTTACGATTGAAAGCCGAAAACCGTTTGAGATAAACCTTGCCCAGAAGGGGAAGAGTTCGGGTGAGTTGTTCTGTAACATTGATCTCAAGAAGGTCAGCAGTAATCTGGCTTCTTTATGGAAAGCCTGGGGGCTGGCTCCGGTTAATGAGGTGCTTGTCGGTATTGTCGGCTGGGATGATAAGGATAACCTCACCTGGAGTTTCAGTCTGAATAATAATGATTCAGGGAACCAGTCATTTAAAGGGCAGCCGCTGGTCCTGCGTGGCTCGACCAATTATTTTGCCGGGGACAAATTCTCATTTGTAACTGCCGCAAATTTACCCGGCAACACCCTGCTTGTAAATATCAACGGAAACGGCGAGAAAACAGCGAAGGGTACAGATATTGATTTTACGCAGGACATGTTTGCTGACATGAAGGTTGTGCCGGTGCTGGCTGAGCGTTTCTCGGCTTTTGTTGGCGACTGGTATAAGAAATTAAAAAATCCGGCAGGTAGTTTCCGGCAGGCGGCAAGGGGTAGATTGACGGTCGGTGCCGGTGATATTCAGGCAGCGCTCTCAAGCAGTATGGCGTTGGAGAACGCGGCGGTTGTTGTTGACGGATTCCCGTGGGACGAGAAAAAAGCAACACTGGTTACGCAAATGCGGCTTGCTAAAAATAATGCGGATACGCTATTCAAGATTGATGCGATGAAATTGCGGACATCAACGGCCAATGTCAATGCTTCAACTGGTATGATACGGATCTCTGATCTGTCCAGGCCTGTGGAGCAGATGCTGGCATCCCTGCCTGAGTTTGAGTTCTCTGCCAATGTTGGTTCGCTTGCTTTTCTTCATCTTTCAAAGTTTGTCGGTAACTCGATGCCCCGGGTGCTTAAGGACGGTAAGTCTCTGGTTGTTGCGGTTAAATCACAGGGCGGGGGCGGTGTGATAACAGTCAATAATTTCAAGTTTGACTCACGCCACGCGGCGGTACAGACCACTGCGTTTAATTTTGATCCAGAACGTCTGCGCAGGGGACTTGAGACTAAAAAGCATGATCTGCTACTCAAGTCTTTTTCGCCGTTTTCTGTGTCGGTTCTCTGCGGCCCGGGTTTCTGGGAAGATTTGAAACTACCCAAGGGTCTGCGCTTTAACGGTCTGATGAAGCTTGCGGCAAGTTATGATCCCAAAGCGGATATGCTTGATCTGAAGGTTTTTTCATTTGAAGGGAATCAGCGTAACGCCGCGGTTATTGAAGAGATATCGGCCAGCGCCAAGATTACAAATTTAAGTCAGCTTGCGGATAAGCCTGATATTAATTCACTGGTTCGCGCATTACCTCAGGGCATAAATATCCCTCAGGCGAGATTCTCTATTCCCGCGCTCAAGGAGCTGGTTTCTGCTGACGGTTCCGCGTCATTTCGGGCATTGCAGGGAAAAGAGCTTGTCCTGAGTAAAATTGTGTTCAAGCCAAAGAGCGAGGCCAGTTTTACTTTATCTGGCAATATAACCGGCAACATGTCGTATTATTCCAAGGACGCGAAGTGGCCGCTGTTGCATATGGACGGCACTATCTCCCTGCCGCCTCAGAAACCGCTTGACCTTACCGTTTCACCGCAGTTCATAAGTGTAAAGGGTGCGGTTGATTTTACCGGTGCGGCGCTGAAGTTTTCTGCATTGAACCCGTATGTGTATAGAAAGGCCAAGGGTATTGCCAGTCAGATTGAGTTTGACCTTTCGCGCAGCTCGGATGAAAAGGTCAGTGTCAGGTATGCCCGTTTGCATGGTGGTCCGCTTGATGTGGCTCTTGACGGTTTTATGCTGATTCCGTTGGCGGATAAAGAGTTTATTCTGAAGCTTGCCGCATGTAAGGTGGGTTCGCCATTTAACGTGAGTGTGAGTGACCTGCTTCTGAGTAAGCCTGATGACACGGTTTCGGTGAAAATTTCAACAAGCGGTATTGATTTTGCCCGCCTTGAAGAGAGTCTGCTTCTTGCGTATCCGGTGCATCTGCGCGGCGGGATAAAATCTTCCGAAGTTGTTTTGACTGACAGTTACCGTCGATACTTTGGTGGTGTTGGGGCAGCTGCTGATGGTGTTTCTGGGAGGGGGCATATTAAAATCGGTGGTATTGATCTTAATGTTTCTTCGGCAAGACCGGGAAGCAATGCATCATTTGGAATCTCACTTGCCGGGGGGCAGGCTGAACTTGGCAAAGGGAGTATAACTCTTGATGGCCTGGTTGTCAGAAAGCCGGCAGGTTTTAATTATGATGATCCGGTTTCGGTCAAGACTATTTCAATTGAGCCTGATATGAGTACACTATTCAGTGATCGTCTGGTTATTAATAATCTTGCGCTTGACGGGCTTACTGCAACCCTTGAGCTGGCTTTTGGCAATACGAATATTTCCGCGCTTCAGAAAAGTCTTGATGAATTATTCCCCAAGGCTGGGGGCGGGACTCCGGCTGCCGAGACCGAATCACGCAAGACGCTTATTAAGGTTTTTGAGTTGAAGGGTGGGGTTGTAAAACTGAGCCAGACGCTGCTGATGGGTAAGGCGTCAATACCGGTGCCGCTGCCGCCGCTGAGACTTACTGATGTTGGCGGGTCTACAGCCGGGGCCACTTTCTCTAGCATGTTTGGTTATCTGTTTGACATTATCGGCAAGACCGGTGTGGGCATGATAAAGAACATCGGAGGCGCTGTGGGGGACATTGGTAAAGACGTAGGTAAGACAATCGGCAATACTTTAGGTAAAACACTATTGCGCCCGTTTAATAATGGAAAATAACGTTGAAGGCAAAAAGTAAGAAGATTTATGGTTAAAATTATATTTGGCAAGCCTGTATATCTGGTAATTACGGGTTTGATATTGCTGTCGCTGATTTCTGTTTTTTTTGATGTACGGTTGAGTGACGCGGCATTAAGTTATTCTGCGCAGACCAATGACGAAACAAATGTGCTTGGTGAGTTATTTCAGGTCACCCGATTATTCGGCAAGGCAGATGTTGTTATACTTTTGGGCGCTTTACTTGGTCTGGCCGGCAAGAGGCAATTACTCCTTAAAATTCTTGTCAGCCTTCTTTTTGTCGCTGTTCTGGTTCATCCGGTCAAGCATCTTGTCGGCAGGGAAAGGCCTGATGGCAGCAGCAGTCATGTTTCATTTCCCAGCGGCGATACGGCAACTGCGTTTGTTATGCCTGAGGTATTTTCTGCGAACCTCCCGCTGACTGTCGCCAGTACCGGAGTAGCTGCGTTGGCTGGGGTATCAAGGGTTTTTTATGGGAGGCATTATCCGACTGATGTTTTGATGGGGGCGGCCATTGGGATTGTCGCCGGCCTCTTGGGGTGCTGGCTTGTGCGGCGTCTTCGTTGGAAACCATCTTTAAAGCTGGTGACTGTTTTCACGCTGGCAGTTTTATTTTGTGAGTTTCTGAATGCCTTGTTTAAAGGCCACCATCGCCATGTAGTTCAATTTCTGGTCTGGTATGGCCCGGCACTATTTTTTTATGTAAGCCATAAACGACTCAAGCTGGTCTATGGGCGTAACCACAATCCGTTGAACAAATTTTCGCCGGATAAATTCCCGATTTTTTTAATGCTTGAAAGAGCATTGTCCTTTTGTTTTGTTTTGGGGATTTTAATGATCGTTATGCCTTGGCTATCTGGTTTGTTTGGATTTTTTTCATTTGACTCTTCCGGATTAAGGGCGCCGGCATTTTCGGCAGGTTTGTTGCT
>QKCJ01000006.1 GCA_003245715.1 bacterium | reverse complement strand
ATAATTGAGAACCAGCCGGTAATTGATTTATGACTTTGCTGCGTGCTATTTCCCCTCTGCCGCAGCATATACGTTAATTACAATACAAGCATAACAAGTCTTAGTCAAATTTTATTTTCCCTATCCCGCTAAAGACAATTGATTGCCGGGAGATACAGATAAATGAAAATACAGGATTGGTTTTGAGTTTTTCTGAATTATTGATGGCAGAAACTCAGGCCGTACCTCGGGTAATAAGGCGTGATTTGATCCGTACACAGAATTTTTCGCCATCTGAATTCTTGTCGATTGAATTGGTTATTATTTGTGCCAGACGTGAACCAATGCGTTCAAGTGACGGGGCGATAGTAGTAAGGTTATATTCGCGGAACTCCGGATCATCATCAAATGACAGAATAGCCAGATCCTCAGGTACTTTTATCCCGAGATTATCGCATAGCTCAATCATTTTCACGGCAAGACGGTCATTAGAAGCGACAATTGCAGAACCGGCCTGTTCCTTTGTTTTTTTCACTGCTTCAATGAACTCCGTATCAGCTTCACGATCAAGAAAGCCATAGTTGAGCTGCTCCACGTTTGACCTGCCGTCAGATTCGCGCATCACACTGTAATGAAGGCCACGCCACCTCTGTTTGCCCCACCACGACATGTCTTTCTTTCCATGAAACATTCCAGTGGCGAACAATATATTATTATAGCCCTTACGGGTAAGATATTCACCGGCAATCACACCTTCATCAAAAACATCAATAGAAACCAACGTATACGGCCAGTTATGCCAGGCGGTATTTCCCCGGTCAAAAATAATGACATTATCATGAAAACCGAAAAACATCTCAGGATCAGAGAAAAAGTCCTCTGGATTCTCGCCATCACAGATCAGCAGAATCGCATTAACCCCTTCTCTGACCAGTTCAGACAAAATCCCCCGCGCCTCGTCAATTGTATCAATATCATTAACGTCGCGGTAAACAAGTTGAATATTTTTTTCCATCAGGCCATGCTCAAGAGGAGCAATAATAAGGTTGTTCCAGTGAATATGGCGATGTTGAATTTTTGAACGGTTTAGAACACAGACGCGCCTTGTTGCGGCCTGCTGCAATTCACCAAGTGTATACAGAGAAGGAATACGCTGTACCGTCTTGCCCTGACTCCTGCCCAGCCCACCCTTGACAATGCCCGACTCCTCAAGCGCCTTGATTGCATGATGAGCGTTAATGCGGTTGGTATTAAACATCTTGCCCAACTCAATTTCAGTCGGAATACGCTCATTGAGCTTCAAAGCCCCGGAATCAATCTCCTTGAGCAAATAGGCATATATCTGTTTCTGGATTTCATTCATTTTTCTGTTTCACTGTAAGTTAAATAACACAACAAAGATATAATAAGCATCTTGCACAATTAACGCAAGCTTTTTGTCTCTGCGAAAATGAGGCAGGCCATTCCAAATAAATAATTTGCATAAGAAAAAAGTCATGGTAAAATCTTTTTGTTCGTTTGTGTTACGGATACCACTACAAAGAATGCAAGCGCTGCATATAAGCGCAAATAGTGCCTGCCGACAGGGCAATCAAGTTGTTTGAGAAAGGGGAAATTATGGTTTACTGTGATCTCCGGCCAGATAAAGTGACAATAAAATCGACCAAGCCAGCTGAATATTTATTTCCCGGCCGTTTTTTCACGCTTATTGAGATGCTGATAGTTATCTCGATTATTGCCATTCTTGCAGCCATGGTATTACCGGCGATTCAACGGAGTGTCGAGATGGCGAATTCGATCAGTTGTCTGAACAATCTCAAACAGGTTGGGTTAGTTGCAAATACTTACGTTGGCGATAACAATGTTTATCCTGACCCGCCGTATAATACTGTTGCCTTAACACGATGGTTTGACACGCTTTATAGCGCGGGCTATATGTCCCAAACCCAGTTTACCACTCCAACTGGACGCATATATAACCGGGCGCCATTTATGATGTGTTCTTCCATGAAGGATGTTTATGTTATTGATGGAAATGACACTCCGGTTAATTCCTATAATATAATTGGCACGGGAATAAGTTCCACCAATAATGGCATTCCCTGGACAAAATTCTGGGGGGTATCAGGGAGTAATTACAACGGCAATTCAGCGCAGCTTGTTCCGGCGATCCCTGTATCAAAGTTCCAGAACCCGTCAAAAAGACTAGCTTTTATTGAAAGAAGCAGATCAAACAATGAAGGTCAGGGCGTCATAGCTGATTACCGCTATTTATACAATGCTTCACTTACCAATACCGGTGCTGTAGGAATCGGTCCCATACATAACGATACCTTCAATGGGTTATTCGCTGATAACCATGGGGCAAGCCAAAACGTTGAAGAATATAATTCACTTGAAGACACCACGGTGGGAAAAGCAATCTGGAAAGAGCACATGGCGGTTCTTGTTGCTCCATAAAAATAAAGGAAAACATATGGATCAAAAAACTAGTTTTTATAATAAGTCAGATATTTTTGCGTTATTTATTACATTCCTTTTTATTATTAATGCCAGCAGTCAAATGACAATTGCCGCAGACACCCCTGAATTTCTCAGACAAGATTACAGCGATATTGTATACGACAGTAAAGCCATATTATATAACGGAAACATGGAACTGGGTATTGAGAACCGGGCTATGCCTGGTTATTCCATGCGTCTTTATTTTAACAGCAAGAATATCGACAAAGATCTCAATAAAGTCTATGTTCCTCTCAGCAAAAAAGAAAAGAACGGCAATCATTATCTCGAGGTTCCAGCCCATGAGGGGCTGGTTGAATACAATCTTGAAACGCCGCATTTCCGTTTCAAGAAAGACACCGAAGTTGAATTTTCATTTAGAGCCAAGGAAATCGCTCCGAAAAATGGTGAAATTTCCGGACAGACCACGATTGATTTCAGGTGCAAAAATAAGGCCGTCGAACACGGAACAGTAAACCAGAAGTATCCGGTTCTCTTTGCAAGAAGGTTTGAGCTAACCAACGATTGGAAATCTTACAAGTGGAAGATAAAGGTCAAAGGCGGAGAAACGCTTGATTACGTTATGGCCTTTCGAGTAACCTGCCTTGATCCTAAAGGCAAGCTTGCAAGCATCTGTGTTGATGACCTTACTGTACGTAATGTTGGCAAGTCCGAAGAAAATGATTTCATGGAAGCTTCATTTATCCCGGAAAAAAAGCTTACAGCTTATACTCCGGGCGAGAGTGCCAAGTACCAGATGAAAGCTCTTCTCCCATCCGGATCTGAAACAGAAACAGTAAAAGTGTATTTTCGTACAGATACGGAAAACGCTATTGTGCAAGCAAAAGAAGTCGTACTTAAAAAAGAAAAAGAGCAGGCTGGAGTTGCCGGTAAAAAGGTCTACGTCGGTAACGTCGACTTCAAGCTAGATAAATTCGGCAGCTTCAACATAATAGCCAGCTGGAAGGATAAACCACTCCCGGCCCTCGGCGGCAATGCCGTATCACTGCATGATATTTCCGGCAAGACCTCGCAAATGCAAAGAAAGATCGGCGCCAACTACAGGCAGGACGGATATTACAAGATGACACCAAGCAATGAAAGTTGTTTTCATCTTGACCATGGAGGTATTGAAAGGGACGCGATTGTATTTGCCGCTTCCGGTTTCCGCCATGCCTATTATTCCTTATCCTTCAAGGCAGTCCAGCCACAAATTGACAAACTGGATTTCAGTATGACTGATATGGAACTTCCAATACTGAAAAAATACGATATTGAGCCGGTAGCCTGTATCGGCAGTGGCACCTATCACCAAAACAGGCATGTCCAGAAAGGCGTAACCATCTGGGCGGCACACCCTGACTGGTTTGGCGAATGCAAGAGGACATATATCAACGAGAACAAACAGGAGGTCCGCTATCTGCCCTCAGACGAGACATGGACATTCCTTATCAATGGCCTTTCAAAACATTATGGCAAGGAAATAACCAAGTGGATGATCTTCCGCGAACCGCAGTGGGCGATGACCGCAAAGGACCTCTTCGGTTACCAGAAGATTGCCTATGAAATCTTCAAGCGCGACAACCCAGAAGCGAAGATTCTTGGCTGTAATGCAACAAGCGATGCAGGAAACAAACTTACCGGCTGGGTTGAGCAGATGGAGAAACTTGGCGCGAGCAAGTATCAGGACTATCTCTCGTTCCACCCGTACCAGTCAGGGATGGATTACCAGAATGGCGTACGTTTCCGTTTCTCAAAACTAGTCGAGAAACTCCGCGAAATAATGCCCGGGCAGCCGCTCTGGAATACGGAACTGTTTTTCATCCCGAACACGAAACGAAAACAGTACGAAGGAGCGCAGCAGGAATTTACGGCAGGGGATGTACAACGCCACTATCTGCTGGGTCTGCTTAATGACCTCGTAGGTGTAAGCGCCATTAATGCACCGGCATCCCTATATAAAGACTATCTTGACCCGAATGAGATTGTCGCAGGGCTTAACACCGTTTCATACTTCCTGAAAGACAAGGACAGTCATGTTCCGGTAAAAGCAACTAACAATCTTATCCGCGCAGGAATTTTTGCGGGAGAAAATGACAACAACTGCTCCGGTGTACTCTGGGCACTTCAGCCAGCAGGCATGAAGCTGATCCCGGCCAAAAACATCAACAGTGTAACCCTGTATGATACCTTCGGCAACAAGATCGTCTGGAATAAAGTATCACCACTCAAGCTGGGATTAGATCCGATGTTCATTACAGGTTCATTAAAGGATCTGAAAGAATTTTTTGAAAAAAGCAATTACTCAATGGATAAACCGCTGGAATTACGCGCACGCAGCTTTGGTGAAAACCAGACATTTTATGAAGCCCAGAATCTGATGGGAAGCGATGGAATCATCAATCTGAAATTCACAAACGGGAATTCTCCAGTAAAGGTAATTTTCAATAACAGCGCTTATCAAAGTTTTGAACATTCAGGGAAAGCAGCCGAAAGCTACCAGTCCACACTTGCCGGTGATAAAGAAGTACACACAGAAAACACTCTTATAATAAAAAACAGTGGCGAGTATACAATTAGCAAGGGCCAGCAGAATGCTTTGAAATTACAGACTACAGATGGCTCAACAATTGAACTCTGGACAGAAAACGAAATGCTTAATATCACGGCTGACGTAATTGATAAAGACGTCACAGCAGCCAAAACCAACAAGATCTACGAGGGTGATGTCCTTGAAGTGTTTATCGACAGAACACCGTTTAATCGTCTTGATCTCAATGAGCAGGAAAGTGCGACTGGCCTGGTACAGACTCTTCAGTATGCCTTTTCTCCAAAGCCGACGGCAACCGGTGAAACGCAGTCGGCAATGGCAACAACAACTATGTCTACACTCGATAACTCCAAAGCAACAGCCAAATCTGAAATTACCGGCAAAGGCTATCAAATGTCAGTGCAAATTCCACTTTCCGAGATTTCACCCACAGGCAACGCAAATATTATCGGCATGTACTTTGAAATAGGACGTGTTGATTCAGGCAAGAAACTGCCTAAGGCGCTACTCCATGCAGGCAGCAAACCGTCATACAAATACCGCCTGCATTATCCGCTTTTCAAAATCAAGGATATGTCCACCAACCAGCTGACAAACGGTGATGTTGAAAATGGACAGTACAACTGGATTACGACTAAAAATAATGACTCGATGTTGACTAACCCGACTGACACCGCCTATGATGGAAAACAGGCAATCAGGTCCGGCCTCAAACAACTTCCGGACTGGGGTCGTGAACTTCGCAGGGGAATAATTTCATATAATCTCAAGAGTGTCAAACAGGGAACATATAAACTCTCTTTTTACGCCAGGGCTAAAGACGTGACACTTTTGAAAGTCGACATTAAAGATGCCGAGCCGGAAAAAAGTCCATTATCAATAAAAGACAAGCAATTGGTCCTGAACAAGGGGAATCTCCCCGATGACCAGAGCTGGACCAAGTATGAATTTACTTTCAACTTCCCCAAAGACAGTAATGACAGTAAAATTCTAATTAGTTTTCTGGCATTGCGAGCCAGCAAAGACGCCTATGCCCTTGTCGATAATTGCTCACTTCAGATAATCCCAAATAACTAACTACAAAGAAAATATGACAAAAGGAGACACACGTGTCATTTGTAAAATTAGACAAGCCGCCACTAGGTTGGAACAGCTTTGACTGCTATGGTATTTTCATCAATGAAGAACAGGCTCTGGCCAACCTTGAAGCTTTTGAAAAAAAGCTGAAACCTTCCGGCTATGAATATTTCTGCATTGATGCAGGTTGGTATAATGAATTCGAATTCCAATTCGACTCTTCCAAGGAAATCAACAAAGATACAGCAATAAGCGTAATCGACGAGTATGGACGATTTATCGCCTCACCACGACTTTTTCCGCGCGGCCTTAAATACATCGCCGACCAATGCCACGAAAAAGGTTTGAAATTCGGCATCCACATTATGCGCGGCATCCCGCGGGAAGCAGTGGAGCAGAACACCCCGATCAAAGGCACTAATTACCGTGCCAAAGAAGTTGCCGATACGGAGAATATCTGCCTCTGGTGTCCGTTCCTGTATGGCGTTGACATGACCAAACCGGGATCGCAGGAATACTATGACAGCGTTATTGAATACCTTGCCGAGTGCGGAGTTGACTTTGTAAAAGCGGATGACATTGTTGAGCATCCGGCGGAAATCAAGGCTGTAGCCAAGGCAATTAAAAATTGCGGCAGACCAATGGTTCTCAGCCTGTCTCCGGGTAATCTGGCAAATACCTTGAATTACCCGGTATATAAAGAATGCGCAAACATGATCCGGGTCACCTCAGATGTCTGGGACCGAAAAAGTGATGTGGATAAATCTTTTGACCGCTGGAGAGACTGGCAGAATTTATGCAACGAAGAACTCTTTCTCGATCTCGATATGATACCCTTCGGCGCTCTTCAGGTATATTCAAAAAAGGGTTCTGACAGTGATGAGCTTTTATCGGGTGTCGGCTCCAATCGCCTGTCAGATTATACTCCGGAATTAAAAAGATCATTCATAACCCAGCGCGCTCTGGCGGCGTCTCCCCTTATTATGGGCGGAGAACTGAATATAAGCCCCGATGAGGATTTCGCACTTATCACCAACCCATTGATGCTTGAGTGCAATCAGAACTGCCGCACCGGGCATAATGTTTTTTCAGGGGATTTCATTGAAATCTGGGTATCAGAAAGCAAAGAAGGCAGCTCACATGGTTGGATCGGAATATTCAACCGCTTTAGCAGACCTAAAACCATGACCTTCAGTGAAGCTGACCTGGGGCTTGCCGGTACGCAAATAAAATCGTTCCACAGCATCTGGGAAAACAAAGTTATTGATTTTACCGCCAAATCAATAACCGTAGCGCTTAAGTCTTGTGATGTTACCTTCCTCAAGTATTAATGCGTGCTCCTGACCAATCTGGTTTTGAAACCAATACAAAATACCACTTTCTACAGGTGGTATTTTTTTTACCACACATTAAAAACTATAGCAAATCAGAAACCTCAAGGTCAGCATCGCTCTGGGCATTTTTTCGCCAGCGCAGTGGCGCAATCCCTTTCTGCTTTTTAAAGGTACGAGACATTGTAAACTGGTCTTTATAACCAAGCACCTCGCTTATCTCACCAACCGACAAATTACTTTTCGCCAGCATTTCACAGACACGCTCAATCCTGAATTTTTGCAACAACTGCCCCGGGGACGCATTCAGATGCAATTTACAAAGCTTGCCCAGTTGCGAGATACTGACTGACAATTCAGCCGCAATGTCACTGACCTCCAGAACTCCACCGGGATTTCCTTCCAGCACCTTATAAAACCGTCTGGAGAAATTATCCGGCTCACTCAGCCGGTAAAAATCCAGCGAATACAATTTATCCGGTATCAGCAAAACAAATCGCCAGAATATCTCCTGCAATAATGTCTGAGCAAGATGCGAGCTTCCGGGGGCGGTATCCTGCATGATCTCAGCAACCTCATACATGGTCTGCCTTATAATCCCGGACGACGCATTAAAAATTTTATCCCGAACACCAACCTCTTCACGAAGCAGTGATATCTCATGCCCTATGCCGTGAGCTGAACGCACATGAAAGCTGAGGGTGTAGTACTGCAAGCCTGTGCACACCTGATCTGTATGCTCATCTCCGGGACAGCACAACAGCATCGCATCAGGCTCAAGCGCTACACCTTCACCATTAAGCCGCGCAGAATATTTTCCGTTTACAACATAAATAAGCTCATGATCGACATGAAGATGTTGTCCGTAATTATAATTTTCCCGCCCCGAATTATAATCAAAACGAACAAAGACCGGATGTATATCTGCAGCAGGCAACAGATAATGGGTATAGCAGAAATCCTTTTGTCTTTCTTTTTTAGGACTGGGCTTCATCCTAACCCTCCAAACACCACAATATCAGAATTGCTATATTTCTTACCAATTATGCCATAGATTATCTGACCTTTCAAGGGTATTAATACTAATAATAACATATTTCAACACAACCCAAACCAATCAGGAGAAAATAATGGATACCTTTAAGACCCGCTACAAGAAGTTGACTGACGCCCACAATGAGTTGATTACAAAGAAAAATACAGCCCTTGAGCCGGGTAACGGGATTTATACCAAATACATAAATCCGGTAGTAACCGCAGACCACACCCCGCTCTACTGGCGTTATGATCTCAACCCGGCGACCAACCCGTTTCTTATGGAACGCCAAGGAATAAATGCAGCCCTCAACTGCGGCGCAATATACCTTAATGGAAAATACTGTCTGGTTGTCAGAACAGAAGGAGCTGACCGCAAGAGCTTTTTCGCTGTCTCCGAAAGCGAGAACGGTGTTGATAATTTCAAGTTTCGGGATTATCCGATAACCATGCCGGAAACAGATCGCCCTGACACCAATGTCTACGATATGCGTTTAACCCAACATGAAGACGGCTGGATTTACGGAGTTTTCTGCACTGAGCGCAAAGACCCGGCGGCAGCAGAAAGCAATACCTCTTCAGCCGAAGCCCAGTGCGGGATTGCCCGCACCAAAGACCTGACAACGTGGGAACGCCTCGCGGATCTCAAGACCCCATCTCCGCAGCAGAGAAACTGTGTCCTGCACCCGGAATTTATCGAAGGTAAATATGCTTTCTATACCCGTCCGCAGGATGGTTTCATTGATTGCGGAAGTGGTGGCGGAATTGGTTTTGGCCTTTCAGAATCTATCGAAAACGCCGAAGTAACCGAAGAAAAAATCATAGATGAAAAAATTTACCATACAATCAAGGAAGTAAAAAACGGAGCAGGTTGTGTACCGATCAAGACACCGGAAGGATGGCTGCACATTGTCCACGGCGTACGTGGCTGTGCTTCAGGTTTGCGTTATGTCATCTATGCCTTTATAACTGATCCGGAAAAACCATGGCTTCCGCTCCACACACCAGGAGGGGCGCTGATTGTCCCTGAAGGTGAAGAACGAGTCGGCGACGTGTCAAATGTGGTATTTACTAATGGAGCAATCGTTAATGGTGAAGACGTTCATATCTACTACGCATCAAGTGACACCCGCTGCCATGTTGCGACCTCAACGATCGCCAAGCTTGTCGACTACTGTAAGAATACCCCCTCAGATCCTCTTTACAGTGCTGAATGCGTTAAACTGCGTAATAAGCTAATCCGCCAGAATCTTAAGTATCTTTCTGAAATCAATGACCGCTGACCACATCACCTTAAACCTTTCCGCCCCCATTAATTCCACGCCGCCTTATCAGTAATTCAGGGCGGCGTTTTTTTAAATTAATGGCCAGCATTCTCGCCTTTATCAGAATAAAACTTGGACAATATCACCATATTTTTAATGGCTGAAAATTTACCCAATTATGCCCAAGACCAATATTTTCCTGCATTGTATAATAAAGAGACTCTAAATATATTATCTTGATTAAGGCGGAAATTCATTATGAAATTGAAAAACGTAACCCTGGAATTAAGTTCAAAACCTTTTTATGACAGCTCCGATAAAACGATAACCACAGTCTGTAACACCATGTTCAGGCAATGGTATAATTTGACCAAAAACAGTGAAATTGTCTCTGTACTTTTGTGGCTTGCAGACGGCAGTGAAATTCTCGAATACAAAGGCGATCTCAAAGAGGAATTTGAATGGGCGTACTGGTGTGGCTGCGCCAACCATCTCCCGGAAAAAGGCAATGAAAATGAACGGGAAAAAATCAACACCCATAAATTTCCCCAGAAGTACCGCGAAGATGTCACGCCCCGCACTTACGGCTGGATAAAGAAACTTATCCGCAGCCTCAAGAAAATCGGAGAAGAAATAACCGGCAAGCCAATCCGCGTTGGAGCAATTTTTGACAACGGCCCGGAGTTTGCCATCTCCAAATTCAAATACCAGCAACACTCTGAAATTGCCAATGCAGACACATTATTCAAGGGAAGCTTTGTCACCTGCAACTCGACACTCAAGGCGGACAGCAAGCCATATGCAGCCTTCCCGGAAGGGATACCTGAAGGTATTTCACTTGGCAAATTCATGGGTCAGCAATTCTGCAAATTCTCTGAAGACCTCGGCTACGATTATATCTGGCTCTCAAACGGCATGGGCTTTGGCACGGAAACCTGGGGCATAAAGGGAGCGCTCTTTGACAAAAGCAGATTTTATCCGGAAAATACGGCTACTGCCGCAAAAACAATGCTGCAGTTCTGGCAGGATTTCACTGCTTATTGGCCGGGAAGTAAAATTGAAACCCGCGGCAGCAACTTCTCAGCGGGACTTGAAATCTCAACCGATGCCGCCCCACTCAAGGAACTGTATTATGATTTCAAAATCGCTCCGCCGGTAAATTCCCCTTGGGCAGCATTGAATTACAACAGCGGCCTTGAGCTTGCGGCCTGGATGTCACACGTGGCAGAACTGCCTGACGAGCGCTTCCCTTACCGCTTTTATCCACACGACCCCTGGTTCATGAACAGCCCCTGGCTCGACCGCTACGGCCGCGAACCCTGGGACATTTATCAGCCGCTGAGCGTCAGCCGCATCGACAAAAACGGTAAAAACCAAACGCCCAACAGTATTGCTTTTCTGACTGTCGATGACACAATGGGACGCATGCCCGAACAGGTTCCTGATGAAGTCATACCACACATCAAGCAAGCACTTCGCATTGCTCCGGATCAGGCTGGTCCGCTGGTATGGGTCTACCCTTTTGATGAATACACCGAGCTTGTCCGCGGCGCTACCCCGCGCCCGGAAATAGTCTTTAATGAAGATTCATTTATCGGCGAAGCTATTCAGCAGGGATTGCCGCTTAATACGGTAATAAGCACCGGTAATTTCAGGAATTTAATCTTACAGGCAACAGCCCTTTTTTCAGCGAGCATAATAATTGCACCGGTAACCGCCTATAAATCGACAAAAGAATTTATTGCTAATGGCGGCAATGTTGTTTTCTACGGAACACTCATAAATGCCCCGGAGGAACTCAAAAATCTTTTAGGCGTTAATATTGCTGACCCGATATCCGGCACCGCAAAAATTACTTGTCTTAACGAATTTGATTCCTGTGAAAATGGCGCCCTGCCAACAACAGCATATATACATGAACAATTTAATGCGGGCGGACTCTGCGAAAAATTATCAGGTAATGAAACTGAGTTTAATATTTTTGCAGAGGCTGAAATTAACAACCAAAATAGGATTATTTCTTTTGTAAAAACAATCAGTCCGAAACAGAAAATTGGTTTTGTCCGCTCTGTTTTGCCATGCGCCCGTGAGGTAGAGCTCAAGCACCGGGGCTTCGATTATGGCGCTCCTGAAGAAATCTACCATGTTGAAAAACTTATGCGCAATATTCTCAATGAATATGGCTGGAAGCTGAATTTTATCGCCCATGACACAACAGTAAAGCCTCCACGCTACTGCATCTCCAGAAACAATAACGCCTTTTACTATTCCATGTTTGCTCCGAACATGGGAGGAATGGTTCAGGCATCAACACCGTACGGCGCTCCAGTACTTATCGAAATGGACACACTGATAAAAGGCGAAACAGCACTCTGGCATCCTTACAAGTCATGGAGCAAAGGCTGCCGCTGTTTTATAAAGCAGGAGCAGGAAAGCATCATCAGCGCCAAAATAGCCTGCGCCTCTTATCCCCGATACCACGAACGCTGGACCTATTATAATCTAAAAAATGCAGATATAATATTCTTTCCACCAAATCAAGACAGTGAGAACTTCGAAGCTGTAGTGGCGGAAAAAGAAATCAGTCACGGGGAAATACTCTCAAGGACTCCTGAAAATCTCGAGTGGCATAAAGATGCAAATGGCAGATATGTCAAACTTAACAACATCACCGGAAACATTTATTTCACATGGTAAAGGGATATCAGGCGAACCAATCCACAACCTCTAAATATTACAATACAGTCGGCCAAACTGGTCACGTAAGAGCATTAATATCACTCACGCTGCCACGCTCGATTATTTTATGTTTATAACTCCAACGTCGTTTAGCGGTACTTATGTTTTCAACAGCCAGATTAAATGCGTCTTCAATCATCTTATGGTAATCACAAGTACATACCGTTAGCGCGGGTATGGTATATTCCGCAAAAGAGTATTCACCAAAGCCAAGCACACTTATATCATCCGGGACCCGCAAACCATTTTCATGCAAGGTTTGAAGAGCGGCAAATGCACCGCCTGATGAATGATAAACAAGCGCAGTGATATTTTCACTTTTTATCAAAGCCAAAGAACGTTCAGTCAAATCCTGAGCAAAAACATAAGGGCTATCCCAATGATGGATGGTATCCGAAATAAGATACAAATCTTTTTTCTTAAAACCAGCCTCCTTAATAATATTGCGCATTGCTTTATTTGATTGCGAGATAAGATCGCTATTGGGTTCACACCGAACTACGCCGATCTTTTTGTGTCCCATCCTAACCAGATATTCAATTGCACTACGCCCAAGATCAATTGGATCTGCCCTTGTAATAAAAAATGGCGCGCCAAGTCTATAATCATGTATGCAGTCATTAAGCACAACCGAAACTCCAAATCCACCGAGTTCCTCCAACAGTGATGCCTCAAGCACCTCGCTTGCCGGATTAAGTATAACGGCATGAACCTCGATATTTTCTTGCAGATTTCTGATAAACCCCGGCAAACCCCGAAAATTATCTCCCTTATCAGAACGATAACAACTCAGCGAATAATTATTAGTCAGCGAAAGCTGCGTCAGGATATGCTCCTGCTGCCAGATTCTTTCAGTGAAAAAATTAATAAACGCAAAAACAATTGTCGAGTTATTCTTCTTATTTACTTTCGGCTCAATCAAGTTTCCAGGCGAGACGGCAATCAGCCCCGACCTGTCCTTGCTGGTAATAATGCCTTCAAATTTAAGCTCCTGAATGGCTCTTGAGACAGGGGCCTGAGAAACATTAAACTCCCGGCAAATCTGCCGCACACTCGGAAGCTTGTCTCTGGCTTCCGGTTTTTGGGCAAGCTCAATCAACCATTTTTTTATTTTCAGATACTTCATCTCAACACACCCTATTTAACTTCTGAAATTTCCAGATTATCAATGTAATTGATTCCGTCAGCAGGCTTACCGAGATATATTATCCTGAAGTGAGTGATATCTCCCTTAAACCTTCTGTTTTCGTAGAGGTTTTCGCCATCACAAATAACACTGTACGTGCTTTTCCCTTCTGCCTTGAGATTGATCTTAAACTCAACCGTATGCCAATCCGCTCCTGAAACTTTAACCTTGCCCTCTGACTTGCCAGAGTACTTATCAGAAACAATATCAGCACCACCACTGAATTTATTCCATGAAATATTGTCACCGCCAAACACAGCCCGCAAAAAACTTTTGCCACTTTCAAGCTTCACGTCAAACTTGATAGTATATTGCTTACCTGATTCAAACGCGGAGAAGGCCATATTCAGAAACTGCCCGTTATTTTTTATGAAAAGGGCTTTACCGCCACCCTTTCCACCATTTTCAGCAAGGGCGATAAAATTCGAACCACTATAAGCAGCCATAAGCTCCTTTGTGTCTTTATACTTTTCAAAGTTATTTTCATGCTCATAGGAAAAACAAATACCACCGGCAAGAATCAATAAAAAGAACCAGTTTTTAAACGATAGCAGAGTCATAAAACACCTCCTGACATAAATAAAAAGCAATAAACTATGGTGCGTACCAAAATGTATTAACCGAGTCAATGATTTCCATGTTTGCCATATTCTCCACATGGTAATCGAAAAACAACAAGTTTGCCTGCGTCCCCTTAGAATGGCGAAACTGGAAATTACTGGTACCGGACAATGAAGTCGCGGTTATCATACCAGACTGATTGCCCTGTACCCAGGCATCACCATCAGCAATCAGAAATTGGCTTGACTGTTTTTTCATATATTTAGTTGACCACATACGCGGCCCGGCATCAACAGCGATACTAAACAAATTCTCCAATGGTCTGGCGCTGCCTGCGGCGTCAGCTGTCTCAGCATCCCAGTACCGCCGGATGGTTAAGCCGTAAGGTTTCGATTTATCATAGTCACTGCTACCGCCATAATTCGGACACGCCCAGATATTATCCAAATTTGGATTTTCAAGATCACCTGCCTTGCCAAACGCATATGCCCATCTGAAATCATGACCATATGAAGAACCCTGACCAGGTATTTTTCCATCCGTTTTATCCAGATAATTATTGACCATCAGCCCGATCTGCTTGAGCTGGTTTGCGCATGAAATGCTCCTTGCCGAATCAATCGAGTCCATTAGTGAAGGCATCAGCATTGACGCAAGTATTGCTATAATACTGATAACCACCAGCATCTCTATCAAAGTGAATTTTTTTCTGTTCATTTCGCACCTTGCCATTCTATGGTTTCTACTTATCTAGAACCAGAAACGGTGGAACCATTTTAACCGTCCCTTTATTTGAATAATAATCAATCACAAAAGATTTCAGCCTTACCGGCTCGTCGAAAATCCCATTCTTATTCCCGCCCCAGTTTCCGGCGTGTTTTTTAGGAGCAAGAACAAAACTTACATTACTCATTTTACCATTATTGTATTTGCCCGAGCCAGTATACTGGAAAATTTCACCATCCCTATCAATCAACCTGATACTTACTTTCTGCACATTTGCAAGCTTATCAGAATTAAAACCAAGCACAACCGTTTTTGGCGCTTCGATAATTCCGGTTATAACCGGATTACTCTTTACCGCAACCTCGAAAAACTTGTTTCCCGGATTATCCCACTGAACCTCAAAAATATCTTTATCAGCCGACTTGCCAAATAAGCCCTTGACACCTCTCGAATTTTTATGGACCAGCTCAAAATTTTCGACAAATTTACCATCGCTATAAAAACCCAACGTATCTGCAACACTGCCTTTTTTAATAACATCCCGGTTAATCATCTGCTGAACCAGAATATCTGCATAATAAATGTTGTCGCCACTCTCAAATACAGCCTTAAGTATATAGGGCGATTCACCGATATATGGTCGCTTGGGGATATTAACGGTAAAACTGACCGTCCTGGTACTTTCAGGTTTTATTGTCACCTTATCATATACATTTTTGACCGTCCAACCTAAATCGCTATTACTCTGCGGAGGCAGAAGGTAAACTTTTCCGCTGACCTCCTCAGTACCGAGATTGAACAAGCGCACAGTAAAAGTCTGATCCTTTTCCCTTGCAAGCTTCATCCTTGTCTGCAACTGCATGTTATGAAGATCATTATAACCCTGCACCTGATCTATCGGCGGAATAATCTGCAGAACTATCTTGTTTCTGTCATTAATTGTGTTTGGCTCGATCTCTTTCAACTTAAGCACATCCTTATGCTTTAATTGAAGATCACCCTTAACAAACACCGGATACTCCGTAAGAGGAATTTTTACCACCCCGTCAACAACCTCAAGCTTCCGGCTGTTTCCCATTACATCCGTAAGCACAACCCCGCCAGTTGCTTTTACCGCAAGCTCTTCAGGAGCATTAGTCTCAACCATCGGCAGGACAATACGCGTCCTTCGTTCAAGAGTAACCGGTTTATCCTCACGCCAAAGCAGGTAGCATTTCTCCGCAGCACCGGAAAATTCAAGGCCACTGAATTTTTTATCACCAAGGTCAAGCCAGCCTGCAAACTTTTTCTTATCAAGCTGCTCAGCCGTAACCCGGTACGAAACATAAGCCGGCTTTGGCAGAAGATCCTTGGTAACGATACCAAACTCACCTTCAGTTCCACCGACCTCCGTCTCGGCAAACTCATAATAGAAGACCTTGGAAACACCCAAGCCGATACTTCCCGCTAATTTCTTCGGAAGGTCAAGCGCCTGATAACGGTTACGCTCAATGGCTGTTTCACCGGGGAAAATATGTATCCAATAACCACAGCCGCCAATTTCAGTTGTCCAGACTGGCTTATTGCTATCACCGTTTTCCGCAAGCGAACGCCTCAACTCACGCACTCTGGAAACGACCCCTTCAAAATAATTATCAGCTTCCGGTTTTAAAAATCCATACGTGTGTATTGCCACCGCGTCCGCATATTTATCCGCATGATAAATTTTTATCAATGATTTATGCAGATGATTGCTGTCACCAAGAATCACAAAGGTTTCGGGCCTGATTGCCTTGGCAACTTTATAAGCCGTCTTAACCTGCTGGGCATAATCACCCGGCGAAACCCTCCACGCATGCGGCTCATTACCGACCTCCCAGTACGTCACATGCGGATTCTCCAGAATCAGCTTCTCAACCTTATCCGCATAGCTGTACAGTTCCGGAGCAATATTAAGCTTGCTCCATCTGGACTCTTTTTTCTCATTCTCATAAGGAGAATCATAGCGGTAGTAACTGTAATGGAACGGAAAGAATGAAAGAATATTCACACCCTTATCAACCAGAGGACCAGTGATACTCTTCCACGGATAATCCGTGCGCACCCAGGCCATCCCGGCATTCAGGATAAGATCCTCATACTCCTCAGGCGCAACCCTGCCCCAAAGATTATACATCCTGTCCATATGCATGCTTATCCCGAACGGAGAATCCTTTGCCGGTTTAACCGCAATCTGCGGCATAACTGCAAACGGCACATCAAACTCATCAATAACCGCCCCCCCATCGCTGAGCGTTCCAGTGATGCGGAAATACCCCCGAGGATATTTCCTCTCACCCAGCTTCACATTATTCAAGCCTTTCTGTAACGCCAGTTTATTATTGCCGTTATCAAACACCTTACCCCAATAATCAACTATCTTCCAGGACAGGACTGCTGTCTTATCAGCAAAAGATCTTATGTTAACGTTAACGCCATTAACCAAATCCGCAAACACATTATGTCTGCTTTCAAGTTTCTTGACTACATGAATACGCGGCAGCGACGCAACCCTGAAACCAACGGCCTTATTTCTGATATTATCCTCAGACTTGCCGGTTACATTGTTAGTATAATTATTGCAGTAAATAAACTCTTCCGGCGTGCGGGCATTGCCAAATGCCACCCGATGCCAAACCCGATATCTGGTTGAAACCATTTCTGCAACAGGCGAACTCGCATACCCATACTTGCCATCACCCTGATAATATTTTCCCTTGTAAAGCTCATCATGGGTCGGGATGAAAAAGACCTCACTTCCCGTTGCATTAGCCGGGTTACGGTCAGTAGACTGCTCATCAATAATTTCATAAACCTTGCCCCCGCTAAGCCAGTTACAGAACTCCGCGGCATTGGCATAAGTGACGCTGATAACAGGCAACTCCTCCTTACCGGCTACCGCCTCATACCTGTAGCTGCCCACCTCACCCGCGCGCGTTATAGCCATTTCCCTGACATAAAGACCTTTCCCGCCGGTACGATCCACCGCATTCAGAAAAGCCGCGTACTCGCTATTACTTACAGGCTTCTCCGCTATACGGTAAAGATACCCCACACTTCCCCTGCCGTGCTTATTGAATTTATCGTCTGCCGGATTTGAAATTTCTCCAACATCACGGAAATTAATTATCGGCCGTGACGGTTCTGCCGCCCCAACATTTACAAATACATTCAGAAAAAATAGCGCTGCAAACATGAGACTTTTACGCATAGAAATATCCTTAAAAGAGCAAAAACATAAACCACTGCATCAATACAGAATACCCCGTTTTTATTTATTAGTCAAATAATTATTTATTCGCATCTCCCAGTATGGGCATATGCAACAAATTAACTTTGTTCGATTATAATGTATAGAGAGTTTTGATGTTAGCAGGAACAGCTAATTTTATGAAAGTTTATACTTTTCAGAAAAACGGAATTTACGGCCTGAGAAAGTTGCCGCCGGAAATTGCTCAGAAGACTTCTTACGGCAATATATTTTCAGAGAATTCAAGATAGGTATCAATATTGGTCCTGGTAAGTATATCACAAGGCATATGGATGATTTTGCGTTGCGGAGCAAGGTTATAGAGTATTTTATTTACCAGTGTTTTTATCCCGCTGAAAACCTGAGAAGGCACGTTCTGGCTAATCAGAAGATCAATGCCCCCGTTTTTAAGCTGTTCGATATTCTCATGAATAAGGTCAAAGCCAACGATAAAAACCTTGTGCCTGTCAGCATTGAGAAGCCGCGCATATTTATAAGTACCGGTCTTGGCGACAAAGATCGCCCCGTACTCATCAAGAGAAATATTTTCCTTCTTGAGGCGCACCTCCAGCTCACTGAAGCCGATATCCTCAGAAACACAGAAACAATCGGGTCTGGCAAAACCAGCCTGCATGATCTTACGACAAAAACCCTCAACCCGTAAATTAATGTTCGGATTTTCACTTTCGTAAGCAAGCACCGCAGTCTTCGTATCAGCCTTGCAGGCAAGTGAGACAAAATCCGCAGCAGTCTGCCCGGCAATCTCCCCCTGCTGAAAAAAGGACTGGATTACATTGGCAGAATCCAGAAACGAGTCATAAGTAACAAGCGGTTTATCACCGGCAAGTTCACAGAATTTTCTGGCCGCAGCAGGCAGAACCGGTGCCAGCAGAATCCCCCGGCACTCCAGCGCCTCACGCCCGGCGCGCCTGAAATCCGCCTCGCTGTAACGGTCAAACGGGCAAGAGACAATCTCAACATTAAAAGGGGAAAACTCGCGAAATGCCCTCTGCGCACCATTGCTGGCAACCTCCCAGAAGCCATTGTCCTGATTATCCTTTGGCTGCAGCAAGGCAATTTTACAGGACTCGTTACGCTTGAGATTGCGCGCGGTGAGGTTTGGCGTGTATTTTAACGTTTTCATGGCCGCAAGAACACGTTCACGCGTCTCATCGGCACAACGCCCACGGTTATGCAGAACACGATCCACCGTTCCGATGGAGACCCCAGCAAGCTTTGCGATATCTTTTATTCCAGCCATAATGCCCTTAGTTTATCACCCTTGAGGTTAAATTATCAAGGGCTTAACAAATATTATTTATATTTATTGACAAAGATTACTTTGTGAAGTAATATCTGTGTGTACGTTAACACAATTAATCGGGCAGCGCATTTTTTTTGAAGCTGAATCAAACAATAAACATCGCAAATTGTTTACTGACAGGAGATAATATGGATTCTGGCTATGTTCTGGGGATTGATTACGGCAGTGATTCTGCCAGAGCACTGCTGGTGGCGGTGGCTGACGGCAGAGAATACTCAAGCGCGGTCTGCAATTACCAACGTTGGAAGAAGGGGCTGTACTGTGATGCGGCGAAGAATCAATTCCGGCAGCACCCGCAGGACTATATTGACACGCTGGAAACGATTATTGCGGAATGTCTGAAAAACGCTCCGCAAAGCTGCCGGGAGCAAATTATCGGTATCAGCATCAACACCACCGGCTCAACTCCGGTAGCCGTCAATAGCGCCGGCACTCCTCTTGCCCTTACCGGTGAATTCAGTGAAAACCCCAATGCCATGTTCATCCTCTGGAAGGATCACACCGCCATACGGGAGGCTGAGGAGATTAACCATTATGCCAGAACCTGGGGTGGAGAGGATTTTACCAAATACTCTGGCGGCGCATATTCCTCAGAGTGGTTCTGGGCGAAAATCCTGCATGTGCTGCGCATTGATGAAAAAATCAGGGACGCGACTTTTTCCTGGGTTGAGCATAGCGACTGGATGCCGGCGCTGCTGACGGGAAATACAAATCCGCTGAAACTAAAACGCAGCCGCTGTTCGGCAGGGCATAAGGCGATGTGGCATGCAAGCTGGGGCGGCCTGCCTCCTGAAGAATTCTGGGGTGGCATTGACCCGCTGCTTTCTGGCTTGCGCAAAAATTTATATTCACAAACATTCACCTCAGATATCAGTGCGGGCGCATTAAGCAAAGAATGGGCAGAACGCCTTAACCTGCCTGCAGGTATTCCGGTAGGCGTGGGTGCTATTGACGCGCACATGGGGGCTGTCGGCGCTAAAATCGGCCCCGGAACAATTGTCAAAGTCATCGGTACCTCTACCTGCGATATGGCGGTTATTGAAAATGACAAACTCGGCGACAATGTTATAGAAGGAATCTGCGGGCAGGTTGATGGTTCGATACTTCCGGGTTATGCCGGGCTTGAAGCTGGACAGTCTGCCTTTGGTGATTTATATGCGTGGTACAGGAAACTTCTGAACTGGCCACTTGAGGCGGTGCTTGCCGATGATCCTGAATTAAGTCAGGAGGTTAAAGACAAGCTTGTCAGCAAGATTAATGACGCGACGCTGCAGAAGCTCAATGACGCGGCTGAGAAAATTTCCATTGACAGTGATATCCCGGTAGCCCTTGACTGGATAAACGGCAGGCGCACCCCGGGCGCCGACCAGAGCCTAAAAATGGCTATCGCCGGAATTTCGATGGGCATGGACGCTCCAGGAATCTACCGTGCCATTGTCGAAGCCACCGCGTTCGGCAACCGCCGCATAATGGAACATCTTGAAGAAAACAAGGTTGAAATCAAAGAGATTGTTGCTGTTGGCGGAATTGCCAGAAAAGCCCCGTTTGTCATGCAGGTCTGTGCGGACGTACTTGGCAAGCCTATTTCTGTGGCCGGTTCAGATCAGTGCTGCGCACTTGGCTCTGCCATCTTTGCCGCAGTTATGGCCGGCGCCTATCCATCAGTTGCCAAAGCGCAGGAAATAATGGGAACTGGTATTGAACAGACATTCTACCCGGATATGCACATGTATAAAATCTATTCCGCGCGCTATAAAAAATATCTGGCTCTTGGCACTTTTGCCCAGAGCAAAGTTTGCTGAATATCTTTGATTTTTCAGACAACCCACTTATCAGGAGACAACGTGCACAATAAACCACTTGCCAACGAATATAAAGCCATCATGGAGTCTGTAGACGCGCAAACCGTCTGGACATGCAGTCCTGGACTATGCCGACTCGACAATGGCAGGCTTATTGCCACCGGCGGTTTTCGCGGTCCGGGAATGGATAACGTAGAAGGCATCAAGGGAGACGGGAAACATCAGGGGCAGATCCATATCAGCGATGACGGCGGCGAGAACTGGAAAAAGGTCGCGGAATACCCGTTCCTGCATGCTCGGCCATTTGTCGCCGGAGACAATATTTACGTTCTTGGACATCGCGGCGATCTGATGATTGTCGCATCCAGGGATAACGGTTCGACCTGGTCAGAGCCAGTCAGGCTTACTGAAGGACAGAAATGGCATCAGGCCCCCTGCAGCGTGCTTTATGCTAATGACTGCGTCTATCTGGTAATGGAGAGGGAAATCCATGATGACTGCACTGCGTGGACGCCATCAGTATTGGCACCGGTATTGATGCGCGCACCTCTCACTGCCGATCTGACTGAAATACAAAGCTGGACATTCGCCACAGAAGTCGCCTTCCGGGATGCCATCAAAGACGAAGACCTGATTAAGTCCGGACAGGTCTTCTACCCGATCACCCCAAAAAAAAGTTTTTACCCCGCACCGCACCGCGACTGCGCACCTCCCGGCTGGCTTGAGACCAACGTCTTCAAGATTTATGACGAAAACCATTACTGGTATGACCCGAGCGGCAAAACTATCCACCTTATCGCCAGACTACACAACGGCTTCTCAAATTATGCCGCGCTCCTCACGGTCACCGAACAGGGCGATAAACCCGGAACCGGTGCAATGGTTACAGGATTTCAGAAATTACCCTCCGGCGGCGAATATAAAATAATACCTCTGCCGGGTGGCCAGATGAAGTTTCATATTGTATATGACGAGTTGACCAAACTATACTGGCTTCTCTCAACCCAGCCGACCGACTCGATGACAAAGGCTGAAAAACTTGAAGCTGACCGCTATAATCTGCCAAACAATCAGCGCTCACGGCTGGTTCTGCATTTCTCAAAAAATATGGTCGACTGGTGCTTTGCCGCAATTGTGGCTATCGGCGAAAGTGAAACAGAATCCAGACACTACGCCAGTATGGTAATTGACAACAATGACCTCTGCATACTCAGCCGCTCTGGTGACAAACGGGCGCTCTCTGCCCATAATGGCAACCTGATTACTTTTCACAGGCTCAGAAATTTCAGGGATCTGGTCTATTAAGCCTTACAAACTCAGACATTTTTTTTACCGACATTCATGGAGATGATGATGAACAAAAAAGCAGCAGCCCCCCTCCGCGGAATAATACCGCCAATGGTAACACCTCTCTCAGGCAAAAACACCCTCGATATTGAAGGACTTCACCGGCTTATTGAACACATAATCGGTGGCGGAGTACATGGACTGTTTCTTCTGGGTACAACCGGTGAAGGCCCGAGCCTGAGCGTAAAGCTTAAATATGAACTGGTCAAAGAAGCCTGCACTATTATCGCCGGACGTGTTCCTGTACTGGTAGGAATCACAGATACTTCTTACTCTGAATCCATCAAACTGGCGGAGCATTCTGCTGACTGTGGTGCTAACGCGGTTGTTCTGGCACCTCCATTTTATTTCCCGACCGGACAGCCCGAACTCCTAGAATATCTTGAACACCTCACCCCGCAGCTGACACTTCCGCTTTATCTTTATAACATGCCGTCAATGACCAAGGTGGACATCTGCGTTGACACCCTTTGCAAAGCCTCAAAAATTGAGGGCATTATAGGATTCAAGGACAGCTCAGGCAATATGATCCGCTTTCATGAATATCTCACCGCAATGAAAGACAGGCCGGATTTTTCCCTGCTGATCGGTCCGGAAGAGTTGCTTGGCGAATCGGTTCTGTTCGGCGGCTTTGGCGGGGTTGCAGGCGGTGCGAATATTTATCCGAAACTCTTCGTTGATATGTATAACGCGGCAGTGGCCGGAAATATTGCGGAGGTAAGAAAGTTACAAACAGAGATATTCAGATTGCGCCGGATGTATTTCTATGGCCATTATTCCTCAACATTCATAAAAGGGGTGAAATGCGCACTTAATATCATGGGAATCTGCAGCGACTTTATGGCTGAGCCATTCCACGCCTTCCGCCAGCCAGAACGCGAGAAAGTTGCCATTATCCTCAAAGAGATGAATCTGATCTAAGATATTGCAAGACCACTCATTGACATACAAATATCCAAGCAGCCTTTAAGGGCTGCTTTTTTTTACACCTGTCACCCGTGAAATTGCTATGATACGGATTACCGAATTACTTTTCACGGATGTCGGAACAGTTTTCTGTTTCATTACAAAACACCTCCTCGTCATCCTCGTAACACGATTATTAAAAAAACTTGACTTGCCGGAATAGCAGGAATACAATAAAAATCAATCTTAATTGGATAAAATGGGGTATGTTATGAGTGTATTTTCAACGGGGAATGACGAAGATCTGGCAAAAAAAGGACTGGATCTTTTCAATTCGGGCAATCTACTTGGGGCGGCAGCATTGCTGCGCGAAGCACTTGAAGAGTATCCGGAGAGCCCCAAAATTGCACATTATTACGCAACGGTTCTTTGGGAAATCACCCAAAGCAGCCACGAACTTGTAACAGCAGCGGAAACGGCATTTGAGTATGCAGGAAAAAACGGCTATGCCGAATCACTGTTTTCACTGGCCTATATCAAATCGCAGCACGGTGAGAAGGAAAAGTCCTTGGAGCTATTGACTTCTTTTCTGGAAAAGTTCCCTGATCGCGAAGACGCAAAAAAACTATTTCATAATTTATCCGGAGTAACCTTATCTTCTCCAGCCCAAAGCACACAGCCACAAATAATTCAAGCGCCAACGTTAAATCAACAACAGATGCAGCAGTTTTTACAGGTAATAGACCTGACCCTTCAGGGGGAATTTCTTCTTGAAGCGGGACGAATTACTGAAGCCCTTAAAATTCTCCAGCAGGCAGTTAATGTCGGCTATACATACGGACCGGCAATTGCCACCTTTGGCAGAGCATTATCAAAGATCAAACATAATGAGGCTCAGCGTGTACTTTTATCAGCGGTTGAGTGTGCAACAACAACTTACGAAAAATGGCGTCTATGCAATCATTTCGATAATATTAACGTCGCGGAGTATAACAGCATACAGGCTTCACAATCAGGTTATGACGAAATTGATAATATGCAAAAAGCACTTACCAGAATGCAGGAATGTGCACAGCAAAGAAGTTTCAATGTCCTCTATCAGATTCATGAATATTATATGTTGCGCTTCCCGGAAGACAAAGATTACCTTTACAATGCGGTTGTTTTTTTCAACAGTATTGGCCACCAGGCACGCAAACAGCATGCCGGAGAAAGATACCAAAAATATCTGTCTGAGCTCCAAAACAAAAACGCCAGACTGAATCCTCCAGCCAAGTTTTCAGTTATTATGCCGTGCTGGAACCGCAAAGGAGTAATAGAAAAAGCTATTGAATCCGTATTAATACAGGATTATCCGGACTTTGAACTGATAATCAGTGACGATGGCAGTACAGACGGCTCCGTAGAGTTTATACGGGAAAAGTACCATAGCCAGATCGGTGACGGTAAAATCGTACTATTAGAAAACGAGCATAAAGGAGTCAGTCATGCGAGAAACCAGGGCCTGAAAAAAGCGGAAGGCGAATGGATTGCTTATCTTGACTCAGATAACACATGGAGGCAGGGATATCTTACTGCGATGGCCGGGACATTTAGCGGCGGCAGCACAACGGCATATGCCCTTGAAGAAATGCATTATCTTGATTTCAGTGAGGCAATGATTGAAGTAAAATATTCACCCTTTAACTGGCAGGCACTTTGTCATGCCAATTTTATTGATATGAATGTATTTTGCCACCATAGAAAGTTATATGAGAAATTTGGCGGCTTTAATGAAAAGCTCAAGCGTCTGGTGGATTGGGAGTTGATTATCCGCTATACTCACACAAATACACCAATGGTAATACCGGTGGTATATGCCGATTACTATCTTGAAAAGTCGCTCGGAAATATTTCAAAAACAGTTGAGCTCGACCCTAATATGAAAATTGTCCGCGAAGAATTTCCTGATCCGGGAGAGTATGAACCTCATGTATGCAATATTTGTGGAAACGGTAAATTTCTTCGCGGACCAAATGGAAGACTTGGAGCAGGAGGAAATTTCCCTTATTGCGTAAAATGCCAATCTCTGGAAAGACATCGCATGATGCGGAGCTTCTGGCTCGCAATAAAAGATTCCAGTTTTTCCTCAATGAAAGTATTGCAGATCAGTGATGACCTTTCGGTTGACCCCTCATGGTTTGATTTTCATGAAAGGTCAATTTATGGCGGCGAAAATTCACTTGACATCCAAGATATTGACCGACCGGATAATATTTATGACGCGGCAATATGCAACCATGTTATTGAGCATGTCCCCGATGATATCAAGGCCGTAAGTGAGTTGCTTCGGGTTGTAAAAGATGACGGGATTCTTGAACTTGCGTTTCCATTTAATGACAAAACCGTAACCACGGACTGGGGTTACCCCAAAGAAGAAGAACACGGACACTATCGGCTTTATGGCCAGGATTTCATCGAACGTTTTTCTGAAGTCACCAAAGGCTGGCACTGGCTGGAAATTTATGCGAATGATCCTGTAACTGAAGACATCGACAGGTTATTTTTATTATGCAAAAATGAAACCAAATTGAAGGCAATGCAAGGCAAACTTTCCGGTCATGTTCGTTCAGCAAAAATCATTGTATGATATACGCATTATTTTCATAAAAACAAACGCGCATCCGCCAAGCAAAATAATGCCTAATTCTTTTGCCGAATATTTTAAACTAAAAATCCGGCACTTCCGTCATTAACGGTTGAATCCCTCCATCATGCTGCAAATCGTAAGCGCTCATCACCATTATCAACGTATTGAGACAAGAACTTAGCCGCCAGAATGAGCCACAACTCAAGCACCTCAGCCATGAAGCTTTATGATTGGCAATCTTCGCCATCATTGCAGTTATGTAAACTTAAGCGCTGAACTTGAGTGCCAAATACCGTCGATAAGATCATGCGATAAGGCATCCTCAAACCGAAAGTGATACACAAAGTCGCTATCATAAAGCTCCATAAGCTTTTAACCATTTTTTTCCGAACAGGAACATATCTTCTTTACATGTTTCATCCATGAAAATATTATGATCCGCAAAGTTATCAATAATAATATTTTTTAGGGACGGTGGCGTTACGTTTATGATTCTTTATTTTGCAACACCATTTTTTTATCAGAGCAGATTCAATCGCGTCAGGACAAAATAGATTGAAATGTAAAACGCGATAAAAATTGCTGTCAATTTTCTCAAGGTCGGCATTTGAAATGTGTTCGAATGAATAATCAAACACATCCTTGCAGTCCTTGTTGGCGATAAGTGCCATTTTTCAAACGTCGATATTGAGTTTAACAGCAAGGGCGACCATGACCAGCAATGCCTAATAAGGCATAATTAAAGCAACCTTCCCCCGGTTGCTCAAATGACTCCTTAATAATGTCATGCCGGGATGATTGTGCGGTATATTGGTAAAAGAGGTTGAAATTATTTGCAGCAAAGCATTTTTCGCATGTCACCGTACTAAAATAAAACTGCGGTGAAAGCCCGCCCCCGCCTGGCTGCTTCGGGGTAAGATACTTCATCCCCGAAATTATGGCAGGTGAACCGCTTACCCAGTATAAAGTTTTTCGGTAAAAATTAGCCAGAATATGCGTCGATAGTTTAAGGCAGGCATAGCTGAGTAAAACTCAAATTCCCTGTCAGGCAGGGATGTGATATTGTGGTAATCAACTCCCATTCCTCCACCAACGATATTGTCAAAACGAATATCGAGGTGAAGTCTTCCCTGTTTCACAAGATATTCATGCTTGTTTTTGATCAGTCCCCTGTTTCTGACGATGCGATAATTCTCTGTGCAGGGATAATGGCTTACGGGAGATGGATGAAATGAGAAGCGATTTATATTATAACGCCAGTCGTATGAGCGGCTAAAGTCGTGCCATTTGCATCGGTAATAAGATGATGTTTTGAACCTTTTTTACGGCGATCTACCAGGTTCGGGCCCGTTTTTTCGCCATGCCCCGCTCTTACAGAAGCGCTGTCTACTGAGTATGAAACAAAGGCGTATTGATCTTATCTGTCCGCATCGGAACAATCGCCCGAAGCAGAAAATTCAGGACGGTCGCAGGCTTCGACATTATAAAAGTCGTTGGAAAATCGAACGGACAATTAGCTGGCTTGGTAATTTTCTTCATTTAGTTGTCCGATATGATCATGAAATAAAGATGTCTACAGGTTTTGTTCACGTATCTTGCCTTATGGTTACGCTGGGTAAGTTATAGAACAGCCTCTAGTGATTATTGAATTTAATATGCCGCCTGAAATAATCACTGACCTAACACAGCGTGAATATTCACAGGATTACGACACACATTCTTTTAAAATGCCAACGACGTTTCGCCGATTGTTTACAAAAAATCTACAGACTAAAACAGGCTGCATCCCTGCTTACAGAAACCAATCTTTCTATCAATGAAATATGCTATAAAATCGGGGAAAACAATATCAACAAATTCTGCCGGCAATTTAAAATCGAGTTCAACTGTAAGCCTAGCAAGCACAGAAATGATATTTAAAAACCCCACGCAGCCAGCTGGTCTTTTCACGCACACAAATATAACTAACAACAAAAAACGCCCGGACAAGCGTAAGGATACCCGGGCGCTGCTTAAAAATCACGGGAGAGAAAACACCATCAACTTCACTTGTCAAGACTGGCAATAATATCTCTATCACTTATCCAGATCGGGCTCGACCAGGCAATTTCACCATCTTCCTGAAGTATTCTTATATAATAAAAAACAAACTTATGGGGCAGAATTGGCGGGTATGATGAATCAAGCCATAACGTACCCAAATTATTTTTATCAGCAAGCTTTATCTTTCCGGCATATTGCTTCTTGTCAAAGCCGCTGCTCTTTACCAACTCTTTATTCCTGTACACATCAACAGGCGCATCAACCTCTCCGTTACGAATCAGCTGAATTTCTTTCAGAGGCGCGGTAAGCGCATACTCAACCGAAAACTCACGCCCCCCCTTTTCATTAGGCTTAACAACCTTCTCACCAGACATCGGCGTTACGCCTTTAAATTTCATATTGAATTCCAGATATATCCTGACACCTGTAGTTGCATATGCCTGCCTGTCATACATTGCACCCCAGATCTCTTTGCGGTTTAACTTCTTTGCCTTTATCGCGGCAAGCCCGCCCATAAAGGTCTGACTGTCGGCAAAACCCGCCACCTCCTTCTGTGGAAAATGCCTGCCCGGAGTATTATGATGATAGTCGCCAGAGCCGACAATGCCTACACGGCAGCCTTTACGCAAAAACTCCAGCACCCCGCCGTGCTCACTGGTTGCCGAAACACCTTCAACATATTTATTCTCGCCAGAACCCTTGTCACTCATGATCTCAATAAGCCTTTCAGCAAACGGATTGTGAGCCATGCAATCAAGCCGCGCTTCATGCGTATGCGGAATTATCATATACTTTGTATCTTTCAAAAACCTGTACCAGTCCCACGTATCCGGAAAATCCCGCCAACTGAAACATACCGAATCCTCTTCATCATAAAAATACGCATTACGGTGATTACGTTCGCGCAGCCCACTTGGAAAATGTTTAACATCACTTGAAAGTTCCATGGCCGCAAAAGTAACAAAGGAATCATCCTTATTCATCTTCTTTGTTATACGGCACAAGTTCTCCCATTTTTTATCATTAGGCGTATTACAGTCGTGCATGATCGGGAAGCACAAACCGTCGCTGTGATCGGTCAGACAGGCAATATCAAGCGCAGCCTCATCCCGCGCGCGGCTGAAATAATCTTCAGGATAGCCATACCCATCCGACTGAAAACCCTGAGCATGCAAATCACCCCAATAAATATTTCCTTCCGCCTTATTACTGATATGAACCGGATTACTCATCCACTTCTCCCCACCCCATTCAGCGAAAAGATAATAAACACCATTTTTATTTGGAGTTTTGACATCCATTTTTTTTCTGAAATTCGACTTGCCACCAAGTTGCACCGACGCAAGTTTTCGCCCACACGATTTAACCACCCCGTCACCATTATCCCAATAAATATTAACAACCCTTTCATCTACAGCGCTTGAAGCTGGATTATGACAACGATCCTGCAAGTGCATCTGAAGTTTCACCACACCACCACAGGCTGTTGTAGGCAGCGTAAGCTGTAAACACTCTGCACCTGCACCAATTATTTCAAGCTCCGGCTCAACCTGAAAACGGTCTTTGAATATCATAAGGCCAGGATAAGTACGAGCGCTGACATTACCGAAATATGCCGGGAAGGGGTTGGTTGTTCTGGTCATAAAGAAGCGGATATTTTTCCCGGGGAAATTTGCGACCTCTGCTCCAGGGCCTTTGCCTTTTTCCCCGCCATACAGGATCGTTATCTTATCACCATTTTTTAAAACACCACTCACAACTTCAAAAGTTGCCCAATGCCGACTCTGCGGAATTTCCGGCCTGGGACGATAATATTTAAGTTTAGCCGCTCCGGTTGTACTTGCCTGAATATAACCACGCTCATTCTTATTGAATACCGGCGCACTCCACCCACGTTCAGGAATGTGCAGGCTGATCCCCTCGCCTTTTTTTATCGGCTCAAGACCAACCACATAGGTAATTGTAAAATACTCCAGCGCGTCAGCCTCAACAATTTTTGGGGTTATATCAGCCTTTCCCCATTTTTTCTGCGGGAGACGTGGCTGATTCTTCAATGCTTCATCTGGCACAAGTTCTGTTGGAATGACTACTCTGCTCATTTGGAATTCCCTTTATTTTATGGTTGGCTATAACTTCTTAACAAAATTATTTATCTGACAACCCTGGACTAAGCGTTATAAATACTGGAAATCTATTTGTAACCTACCGCCATATTGATTAGTCTATCCCAACAAAATTTCAATTGCAACCATAGCTGATTTTTCTAAAACCCACCACGGATGCCCCCGCAATACCCAACAAACAAACATGAATATAATTTCTTATTTTCCCCTAATCAACCCTACCCCAAAAACCATCAACCCAAACAACAAAAAGCCGCCCATCCGAACACCACAACTCTATATTTATCGGCACTTACAAATATTTAACCTTATTGTGCCATATTTAATCAATCCTGACTTTTTTGAGCATCAAACCATCACATCTCACAAACAGGCAATAACGGCGTTTATCTGGATATATTTTTTTCTCAGTTTTACTGCCAAGCGCGCTAATTTTTATTTTACTTTTTTTTTACTCATTCAAAGTTCAAAAGCTTTTGACCACAAATTGGAAACATATTTGTTATCGCCACAACTCTTTACGAACCGACTCTTTTGTCAAATATTACCCTCCTTATTATCCGTTAAAGATTCATTAAATTGTCTGCAAAATAATAAATGCACCCCAGTCCGACCCGGAGTGCATTTATACATAAAAGCGAAATGTATTCTCAGTGAAACCGATATCTGAAGTTACTCAAACCTGAAGAGCGGATAATGCTGACGCTCGGCATAAGACAGCTTTTTAGCGCCACTAAGGTCTTCTTCTTTCTTCTTGCCGGACTCATAGTCATTAACCTGCACATTGAGGCCAATCACATTTTCTTTATTCAGCGCTGAAATTTCAGCCAGCGGAATTGTCACCAGCATCGTGTAACCGCCTTCTTTGATTTCAGTATTAACCTTAACCTTTGATTTTAAAGTAATATCACTTCCACCAGCAGAGGAATGAACCACGGCCATAACCTTACCCTTTGAATCAGGTTTTACGGAAAAAAGAAACTGTTTTACATCCACGCTGGTTTTAGGGCTTCCGGTTTCTTTTTTATCAATATTCCTGAGCGGGGTTCTGTCCACAAAAATCTCCATCCCGTCTGCGCTGTAATACTTGCCATCCTGCGGAGTTTTTATCTTCGCGTTCTTCCTGACTAGAGAAACATTAAGATTATCTTTCTCCCGCCAAACCTTGACCCCGTTTGCAAATTTTATTGCACTGGCCTCGCCATCCTTGAGTGCGTAATTTTTAACTTCCGCAACTTCAACAATCGGCAGCTGATTAACAATCGTCAGCTTTCCATTCAATGGTTTCTCCGCAAGCTTATAGGTATTGTTCTCATCAGCCTTGATTTCTTTTCCATCAACAACAAGCACCCCAACACCCTTATTTGCAACTGTCAGATAATAATTTTCATCATATTTCCGAAAATAGCCTACCGGCGACTCCTCAGGTTGTCCCTGAATTTCTTCACACGGCATACCGGAATGCTTGAGGATAAAATTAGCAGTGTCTTTCTTGAAGTATTTATTACTGCTCAGAGTACCGTGCGTTCCTTCATATTCACAGTATCTGATCCGGTCACGAGGCTGTTTGGCATAGCGGATCATCATGGACTCAAAGAGCCGGTTTTCCTCCTGCCGGGACGGATAGTCATTGTCCCCGCACTGCAGAATAATCGGGAAAGGTGTCTTGCGGATGTGATACATCGGCGAGTTCTCATCGCATATTCCCTGCTGCACTCCATAACCAAATTGTTTTCGCACTGTAAAATGCGTGATGGTATGCCCACTCTGAAATAGCGCCCCAGCCAGTTTATCGGCATCCACTCCCTGCGCAGCCAGATACTTCTTGTCCATCGCAAGCATGCCGGTGAGATAGCCGCCTGCCGAATAACCGGCGATAAAAATCTTGCTCGGGTCGCCACCATATTTTGCAATATTCTTAAAGACCCAGGCCGTCGCTGCCGCGCAATCCTCGATATATTCAGGATGTTTGCACTTTGGATAAAGCCGATATTCAACCCCAACTACCGCAATACCAAGCGCCACCAACTGCCGCGGACCACCACGTCTGCCTCCAGTAAGCCCGCCACCATGGAAATACACCAAAGTCGGGAACTCTTTTTTGCCTTCAGGAAGATAAAGATCCAGCTTCGAGATTTCCTTGCGATACTCATCATCTGTCGGCTCAGTCAGGTATGAGATATCCTTAATCGTTTTTGTCTTGTATGGTTTATTGTCAGCCGCGTTACCCCCCAAGGCAAGACAAACAAAGACCCCGACGAGCAGCTTCCATAAATCACCCTTACGCATATCATTTCCCTTTACAAATACAAATAATGGCACAATATAAATCGCGCTCAGCGACCACTCAGCCCTTATAAACCGTATCAATTTCCGCCTTTAATATGGCAGCCAGCTCCAGATAACCTTTCTCGTTATGATGCAGCTTATCCTCAACATAGATCTCCAGACGATCATTGCCATCCTCATCATAGAGGAAACCCGCAACATCAATTATCGAGGTATCTGCATATTCAGCCGCGTAATCGGCAAACATCTGATTACACAATTTGCCCTTTTTAAAATCGACATTCAATCCCGGGGACAGTTTAACCGGCACAATAATAAACTTCACTCCCGGAAAATCCTGACGGCACCACTCAAATAACCTGTGGGTCATCGAAAGAATTTCTTCCGGCTCATAACCGTTATTCAGGTCATTAGCCCCCTCATAATAAGCAATCACCGAGGGACGTACCGGCACAACCAACTGCTGATAATAATACAACGCTTCTTCCGCCGTCGATCCGCCAAAACCGGTATTGCTCACCGGCAGCGGGGCCAGCTGACGGTAACACATACCATCTCCCCGCCAATTAGCCATAGTCGAACTGCCATAAAGAAGCACCCCGCCCGGCGCCGGAGGATTCTCCGCCAACCCGGCAATAAGTTCGTCAATCTGCTCACGGTACCTGTGAAGATCAATTTTGGTATTCATTGAAACACTTCCTTGTCAAATAAACTTTACCTGCACCCATCAGATGTATACAATACAACACAATTGCTTTTATTCAAAGAAGAAATAAATATTTAAACTCAAAAAAAACAATCCAATTAAAAAACATGGCCGTATTTCCAGATATGCCAACAAGTTATACCCCCAAGATATTTTTATTTAACATATAGTCCTTTACTTACGTATTTTATGTGATATTGTATACCCTATCTCTACTACTTTATATTGAAAGGCAATTTCGATGTTTACTGTTGAAAAGGTTCTTGATAACCTCAAAGATGGTATCCTGCAACGTGTTTTAGGTTTTGGTTCTTCAAACACCGAGCATTTTCTGAGTGGATTGCACTGGTTTGACTGTATTGATCTGGCATTGCGGCAGACTTACGGCAGAAATCACCGCTGCATCAACACAGGAATCGGCGGGCACACCAGCGCAGATCTTCTGGCGCGTTTTGAACAGGACGCGGCCTTTTACCGTCCCCATCTGGTCTTCATAACAATTGGCGGCAATGACAGCAACCCCGTAAAAAATATCTCCCCGGATGAATTTACTGCCAACCTGCGCGAGCTTCACCGCAGATTCACCGCTCTTGAGTGTGCGGTGGTATTTCAGACTTACTACTCATTTGATCCCGGCGAAAACCCCGGCCCTGACATGCACAAAGGATTTTACCAATACATGGATATTGTCCGCCGAACCGCGGAAGAACTGCAGACGCCTCTGGTGGACCACCTTGCGCACTGGGAGCCCTTCAGAGAAAAGCACCGTGATCTGTATGTTCCGATGATGCATGACATGTGCCATGTAAACTATAAAGGAAACATGGTTATGGGACTTGATATCGCCAGAAAATTCGGTCTTACTCTGGGAGCCGACAGCGCCGAGTTCTGGGAAGAAGCGAGAAAAATCCAGAACCTGATGGACGAGTCGTCAGACAACCGGGCATAACTCCCTTTCCTACACGGCCCAAAATAACAGTAAACAAAAAAAGAGGACGGTATCAGCCCGTCCTCTTTTTTATATGTGCAATAACTGAAACAGTGAACCCACACCCCCCTCAATCAATAAAATGCAGCATACACTACCAGTAAAATTCAGCTGAACATGTTCTTCATTTTCTGAAGCTCTGTCTCAGCCTCTTCAACCAGCTCGGCAAAAACATCCTTCATCGGTTTGATATCCTTGAAAAGGCCAACGCTCTGACCAGCCATCAGGCTACCGCCGTCGATGTCGCCATCAACCACCGCCTTGCGCAAGCCGCCAATCCAGAAATTCTCAACCAGCTCAATCGCTTCATTACGCTCAACCTCACCCGCCGCAATCTTTGAAATAAGATCAACCTGCAGCTGGGCAAAATCTTCCGTAGCCTTATTTTTGATCGCACGCACAGAAACAACCGGCAGTCGCGGATCAACCTGAGTACTCGCCCCGGCATGACGTGCCTGCGCCCTGACAAATGCTTTTTTCATGTCCACATGAGCCTGACACTCTTCAGTCATTACAAACCGTGTACCAAGCTGCACACCAGCCGCACCCATCGCAAGAAGGTGCGCAACCATCTTGCCGCCGGCAATACCACCAGCAACAAATACCGGAATATCTGAATAGTTAAACAGGATTTCCTGCAAGAGGACAAGCGTCGAAACGTGACCGATATGCCCACCCGCCTCAAAACCTTCAATAACCAGCGCGTCAACACCGAATTTTATCATACGCTTGGCAATAGACTCAGCAGGAGCAAACGCCATAACTTTTTTGCCTGAAGCCTTCATGCGGTCAATCTCAGGTTTGGCAGGAATTGTACCGGCAAAGACCACAACCTTGACATCCTTCTTCTCAACAATATCAAGATGCGCCTGATAGTTAGGTGCGATTGTAATCATGTTCACGCCGAAGGGAGTCTTATTCTCCGCTATACACTTATCTATTTCCTGCTCAAAAAGCTCAGGCGGCATGTTACCCCCGGCAAGCACACCAAAACCGCCATTGTCGCAAACCGCCTTGACAAGATCTGAGGTGCTGATCCAGGTCATCGCACCTGAAATAACCGGGTATTTAACCCCAAGAAAATCTTTGCCGCGCTGCCAGAATTTTTCCAATAGTTCCATCTTTTTTCCTTATATTATCCTGAATAACTTATTCATAATTTTACAAAATATCATCCTGCAAACAAGACTTTAACGCTTTTCCTGCAAACGCCTTTTAATCAACGCCAACTCGTTTTCAGAGAGTTTCGCCCTCTGGTCACTGCTCATCTCATGCAGCTTTAATGACAAAGCAAATTCATGTTGCGCATTCTCATTGTCACCAGCTTTTTCACAAGCCAACGCAAGCTGCAAATGGTGTTGAGGTTTTAAAGGATAAAGCCCTACCGCCTTTTTCAATAACTGAACAATCTCATCCTTTTCTGCACTGCTATGATTCCGCTTGAAGAAATTCATCAGCATAACCTTGCCAAGCAGCGGCCCTGTTGAATGCGGCGCATACAGCCGCGCGCGATCATATTCCATCAGAACAACCTCTGGAGTAATTGACGGCTCAGTACTGCTCAGCCTCGCCAGCGCTTCAGCCCGGCGCATAATCAGATTACTGTCATACGGCCTCACGCGCAAAGCCTCATCATAAGAATCAAGCGCCGCCCTGACATCTTTATAATTCTGGGGCTTCAGCATAATCTTGTCGGCGATATTAGCCGATACCGACGCCTGAAGGCGCGGCTGCAATACCTTGCTGAAATAAACCAGCCCAAGAACCAATATCAGAATCAGACCCGCTCTTGAGAAAATCCTGCCAACACCGACCAACACCGGCTTATGCTGGCGCGAAAGGGCAATAGCGACAAAAAACAAACCTGAAACCGCAGCATGATATAAGGTGAAATCAAAAAACGCCTGAAGAAGAACAGCAACAATCCCCGCCTTAAGCCACCACAGATCGAGCTTTTCAATTTCAGACCGCCAACAGAGAATAAAAGTAATAATCAAAACGGCAGGCAGGACAATAAAATGAACAAAACCATTTATTATTAATGCGCTGTTACCAAGCCCCGCTTTTGTATAACTGCCGGCAATACCATTAAACTCTGAAAGAAAGAATTCAAAGCCCAGCCCGGTAAACGAACCCGTCATGCACAAAAAATAAATCAGCACAAAACTCAGAATGACCGAAAACAACCCGATCTTGTAACAGACATATTCACCCAGAGCAAACGATGACGGCAGCAATGCAGATACAGACTGCCTTCTTCCAGGAATAATGACAACATAGATAAAAGCCAGAAAACCAAGAAGCAGGAACACCCCGCCATCAGCCGCAAGCTGCAGATAATGATTATGCGCCCGTCTGACTTCCCAACCATCAATAGTTTTATACTCAGAATAATACTCGCCAAAATTATCCAGACCCACACCTCTGAAAGGATGATCGCCAAACATCACCAGCCCCGCCTTCCAGTAATTCAGCCGAACCCCCATCTGGCTTTCAACAAATTTTCCGGCAGCGACAATTTTCGGCTTATCAGAATTGATTCCGACATATATTACACCACCAACAAAACCAAGAACCGCAAATACTAAAAAAATAATACCAACCAACCGCAACTTTACAGCAGAGGAATTACTGATTACCCCCCCCCCCCACACCATTGCCGCCGACCACAACAGACTGAGAACCACGACAGCCACAGTAAAACCGGCATAACGATAAATGGCAAAAGCAGCACCAGCCCCAGCAAGGATAAAAAACAGTTGCCACCCGCTTAGCGAGAACCATTTCACAACCGATCTTGCTTCTTTCTTCTGAAGAAAATACAGGCTGGCAAACTGGACCAAAATTATCGAAGCAAGCCCTGCCTTGCTGCCACTTAACAAGATTCCGCCAACGATTAAAACATTGAGAATGTAAAACAGCCATTTGCGGCTTCCACTCTCCAGTGCCGCACGCCAGATTAGCGGTAACGCAATCGCCGCAACCGCCGCCAACGAATTAGCGTACGCATAAGGTCCTGAAACCCGGTCGCTACCGATACGGATATTAAAACCTTTTGCCAGATTTTCATTGGTTGAAAAAACCGTATCACTGGCAGCGTAAATATGCCGGAAATAATCCAGGCCGTAAAAATCCTGATACCAGCCATAGACACATGCGACAACCGCGCCGCCAAGAAGACATGACATATATAGCCGCCGCAAATTTGGATCGGCGCTACTTACACTTACCGCGAGCATGATAAACAGATCAGAAAGCCACATATTACCAAGGTCATAGGCAAGCTGATAATTACCCGAGGCATACGCCGTATATAACGAGAAAACCGCAACGCCCCCAAAAGCCAGAAGCGGCAGCCAGAAACGGTTCTCAGGAATTATCCAGCGGTTATCACAAAGAAGAGACAGACCAGTCAGAAAAACCGCAAGGAATGCGATGCCGCATAAAAAAACACCTTCAGGCTCAAAGAGATCCAGCCCGGGAGATAACGCCCTGATAATAATATAAAATGAACATGAGAGGGCTGTTGCTTTATTGAGCAGCTGCGAAACATGACTTAACGATGACATTGCATCCTTCCAAATAATAAATCAGCCGGATTGTGCGCTATAATTTCTCAACCTCTTCAACAAGGGCGGCAACAGCTTCATCAACACTCACCCGGCGTAATTCCTTGCCACCGGCAAAAAGAATGAATCCGCCACCGGAACCGGCAATACCAAGATCCGCATCTTTAGCTTCACCCGGGCCATTAACCTCGCACCCCATAACCGCGACCCTGATATTTTTATCACATTTACTAAGCGCAGCGCGAACCTTCTCTGCCAGCACCGGCATATCACTTACCCGACAACGGCCGCAGGTCGGGCAACTAATCAACTCCGCCCCGTCACGTATGATCCCGGCAGCTTTCAGAAGACGCCGACCGGCAATCACCTCGCGCACCGGTTCAGCCGTAAATGACAACCTGATCGTATCACCAATCCCGTCAGCCAGAAGCGCGCCGATACCAATTGCACTCTTTAAAAGCGCGTCATCCTCAAGCCCCGCCTCAGTAACCCCGATATGCAGCGGATAATCGCAGCGCTCCGCCACATAACGGTTGACCGCAATCGTCTGCAGCGCATCACTGACTTTAAGCGAAAGAACAATATCAGAAAAACCCATCTCCTCAAAACGGGCAGCATAAGCCAGCGCCTCTTCACTCAACGCCTGCTCAAGTGGCCGTGAATCATCCGGGTTCTTATGCCTGACCGAGCCGCCGTTGACACCTATCCGAATTGGCGCTCCGCGCTCTTTTGCCGTATCAATAACTTTTTTAATCCCGTCCCAGTCTTCCATATTTCCGGGATTGATCCGTATTTTTGCCGCTCCCGCTTCGAGCGCTTTAACCGCAATGCGCCAGTCAAAATGAATGTCAGCAACTACCGGCAAAGGACTGGCCTTGACAACTTTGCTAAAAGCGTCACACAATTTAACCGACGGCACAGCGCAACGGATAATATCACACCCCGCATCCGCCGCCTGAAAAATCTGCTCAATGGTTTTCGTTACATCATCAGCCGCGGCATTAGTCATTGTCTGCACACTCACCGCAGCATCACCACCGATCTTCACCCCGCCAACATCAACCTGTCTGGTCTTGCGCCGTCTGATAAACTCCAATTACCTCTCCTCCAAGACTGCAGTCGCGGCATCACTACTCGCCGTCACAAACGCTTCACCGGCATTATAACTGCTGCGCACAAACGGAGACGCCGCAACCATCAGAAACCCCATCTTTTTAAGATCATCCTCAAGGCGCGTAAACTCCTCAGGCGGCATATAGTACTGCACCTGTAAATTGCGTGAACTTATCGGCGAAAGATACTGCCCGACTGTAACCATGTCAACGCCAGCCTCCCGCAGATCACGCCCCGCCTCAACAAGCTCATCATACTCCTCGCCAAGGCCAACCATCATCCCCGATTTAGTCTTGAGCTGCGGATATTTATCTTTCACAAATTTCAACTGCTCAAGGCTTCTGCTGTAATCAGCCTGCGGACGGACAGTCGCATAAAGCCTCTGCACCGTCTCAAGATTATGGTTATAAACATCAGGTAATGACGATGCACTAAAATCCCACGCATCAATATTACCGGCAAAATCAGGAACCAGTATCTCAACAGAAACAGAAGGGTTAAGCTCGCGCACCAGTCTTACCGTATCAACAAAGTGCTGCGCACCACCATCAGGCAGATCGTCACGCGTTACCGAGGTAATAACCGCGTGCTTTAATTTCAATTGCTTAACCGCCTGAGCCACCCTTTCAGGCTCACCAGTATCAAGCGCCATCGGCTGCTCACGGTCAACCGCGCAAAAAGCGCAACGCCTTGTGCAGTTTGGCCCCATCAGTAAAAAAGTCGCCCGCCCCTTACTGAAACACTCCGACTGATTGGGGCAGCGCGCACTTGAACAGACCGTCCCCAGCTGCAGGCTCTCAAGACAGCCACGAACCTCTTTCTGAGTATCATTATTACTGAGCCGTATCGTAAGCCAATCCGGCCTTGGGTTATTCTTTGACATTCTAAAAACCTCTACCCCTATTTACCCTGATTGATGCGATCAAAAATGGTATTCATCTCCCGCAGATAGTTTCTCTCCGCGTTCTCCAGCTGCTCCCAACTCATCCGCCACGCCCAGTTGCCATCAGCAATCCCCGGACGGTTCATCCGCGATTCATTACCAAGCCCAAGTATGTCCTGCATCGGAATAATCGCAGTATCCGCCGGTGAGGCCAGTGCCAGCCGGATCATGTCCCAGTGAATATTAGAACCGTCAACCGCCAGATAACGCCGGCACAAATCCCGCTCCGCATCAATGATGTCACGCCCCATATGCTCGTAGTCCTTGCCCTCCGCTGCATACCAGCCACGGGTAGTATCATTGTCATGCGTCCCGGTGTAAACAACACAGTTCTTGTCATAGCTGTGCGGACGGTACTGATTCGCACCGTCACAGAAAGCAAACTGCAGAATCTTCATTCCCGGCAGATCATTATCCAGACGAAGCTTGTCCACCTCCGGCGTAATCACCCCAAGGTCTTCAGCAATAAGCGGCAGATCCGAGCCAAAACGTTTCTTGAGCGCAGTAAAGAAATCCTGCCCCACACACTTGACCCATTTACCGTTTTTGGCTGTCTGCTCACCCGCGTCAACCTGCCAGTACGCCTCAAAACCACGGAAGTGGTCGATGCGCAGAGCGTCGGTTAATTTCAGAGAGATATCCATGCGCCGCAGCCACCACGCATAATTATCCTCTTTCATTTTATTCCATTTGTAAATCGGGTTACCCCAGAGCTGACCATCTTCGCAGAAATAATCCGGCGGCGCTCCAGCCATCAATTCAGCCTCGCCCGTTTCAGGATTAACCTCAAACAATTCACGCCCGCCCCAAACATCAGCACTGTCATGCGCCGCGTAAATCGGAATATCACCAATAATGCAGATACCTTTTTTATTGGCCTCGGACTTCAGCTCACCCCACTGCACATAAAAAACAAACTGCAGCCAACGCTGATATTCAAGCTCCTCACTGTTTTTAGCGCACCACTCATCAATAGCCGCCCGGTCATATTCAAGAAGCTTCTGATCCGGCCACTGCCACCAGGCACTGTCATTAAAGCTTTCCTTTATCCCGGCAAATGCCGCATAATCCTCAAGCCAGTCTCCCTGGTCACGCTTGAAGCGGTCGAATGATTCATACGCACAGGACATACATTTTGAACCCGCAAAATTTTTAAATGCTTCGCGAAGTTTCGCATTCTTATATTCACGGCAGGATTCAAAATTAACCAAGTAAGGGTTATCGTCAGAATATGCTCCGCACTCCTCAAGCAAACCCGCCTCAACCAGTTTATCCAGCGAAATCATAATCGGGTTGCCGGCAAAAGAGGACCTCGCCTGATATGGACTTCCTTCTTTACCGGTCGGGCCAAGTGGCAAAACCTGCCAACTTCGTACCCCCGCGTCTTGCAGATAATCAATGAACGCAAATGCCCCTGGGCCAAAATCACCGCACCCATGACCGCCCGGCAAACTGGTCGGATGAAGCAAAACACCACTACTACGTACTAAAGCCATACAAGCTCTCCTGCAGCTATATAAAAGAACTGCGCTAAAAATAAAATATAAACATCCCTTATTTTAGTTATAATCAGGTTGAGTTCTAGTTAAAAAGCAGTAATCAGGCGCATAAAAAACGGGGCAGACCCCAAAAGATCCGCCCCGCCAAGATTTCAGAGTATTACTTGAGTTTATTCCTTGATCGGCATCGCCGCAGGCAAAACCTCTTCGCCCTTTTTATCCTCAACCCACAACTCAACCAGATCAACCTTGCCGTCCTTGACAATCTTCTTCTTCAGAGTGCCCGGGACAGGAATTGCCATCATCGAAATGCGCTCCCTGACCGATAGGCTTTTAGCCGGAGCAACTTCAACCTCATCTTCCAGTGTTTCCTCATCAAAGGCAAAAGGGTCATCAGCAAAATCAACCGTTGCGGCGGTGTTTGAGCTTACTTCCGCCACCTCCTCAACATCACTGAGAACCTCATCATCAAGCGAAATAACTTCATCTGCAAGATCAAGCTCATCATCAAAACCAATGACATCAATCTCCTCTTGCTCACCCCCAACAGGCTCCAAGTCAGCAACAGGAATCTCGTCAAGAGCGATTTCATCTTCGCCGTCACCCGGTATCTCAATGACCAGGTCATCCAAGCCGCTCCCTTCTTCAATTTTGGCTGCTTCAGCAATTGAAGTAGACTCGGAAACAACATCCACAATTGCGGAATCACCACCAGGGTAATTCTTGGCTATGGCTTTCTGGATATCATCATTGGACGAGTCAAAGATCTTTATGTGCATCTGAGTCTGATCTTTAACCTCATTCTTGGCCATCGTATCAAGAGCATTACTCATCGCCAGAAACAACTGAGTACCAACGACTTCAAAAGGAATAAGCTTGTTCTTTTCGCAGAAATCTCTGGAGAGGAGCTTGAGCGCATCCGGCTCAAAATCCAGAGTATTAAGATCAACAGTGGTGATTGTACGCTGCTTTTTCAGGACAGCAGCAACATCGGCTTTCAGACAGAACTCCATACGAACCAGAATCTGCCCAAGCAGTCCGCCGCTTTCCTGCTGCCATGCAAGGGCTTTATTGAGCTGGTCCTGAGTAATCTTCTCGGCACTGAGAAGCAACTGCCCAACCTGTTTATTCTTGGTACTCGTCCGGATTTTGCGTTGTGAGGTGTGGGACGCCTGTTCAACAGCTTTTGCAACAACAGAACGGGTCGATTCTTCTTTCTGCTGGGGACGCAGGGCAACACTTGGTCTTTTCACCACCCCCGGTCTCTTAATAGCACTTTTAGCAGCCGGATTAGGCTTTCTTACTGTACTTGGTGCAATTTTCGCCTTCTGCACCCTGACAACTGCTTCTTCAGACTTTTCCTTAGGCTCGTTATCTTTCTTCTTTTTGCCAAAACCAAAAAGCGCCATTTTATTTCCTCAAAGTATTTTTTGTATTCTAAAACACATAAAACTATAAAAGACAATACTAACAAAGTCTATTTTACTCAAATATTGGCATTAATCAACCAACACTTTTGCTTAACTTCACAATATTACCGCCACTTACAGGTGAATAATCGACGGTATCAAAGCCTGCCGCAGAGCCGTCAAGATCAGATGACGAACTAAGTGAACGTCCCGCACAATATACATAAACGTCAAACGCGCCACCAGAACAATTTGCCATAAGCTGCAGTCTATGGATATTGCTATCCTCTTCCCCCAAACAAAGCTCTGTCATTTTGGTCAGCACATCCTGAATTGAGGTGGCTGCCGCAACAACCTCCGCATCGCCAAGACCGCATTTAATGCCGATTCGCGCCAGCAACGCAGCCGCGCTCTTATAAAACGGCACTGCAGAAGGAATTGAAATCTCCACCGAATCATCACCTACAGGCGAACAGGTATGGATATTATTTGAACTGTCAACCTCGAGAAGCGCACGGCAGCGCGGACAGAGATAATCCCCCGCACCGGCAATTATCAGCTCCGCACCGCATGATCCGCAGGTCACATTCACCCCGCCACGCTCATGCACCGGAGTATCCTGCTCCTCAAGCCTGACCTGAACACTAGCCGGAGTAACCTCCTCACCCATCAGCGCAGCAACCGCCTCTTCTTCGCTGGCCACAATCGGAAACAGCTCCTGCAGACCAAGCATTTCAAGAACCAGAATAACCTTCGCCTGAACCGCCAGAAGCACCAGACCGCCACCTTCATCGCTGAGCTGGTCGTAATACTGCACCATCATCCCCATGCCAGTTGAGTTAATGTATTTGAGTTTGCCCAGATCCATCACCACCCGGACCGTCCCATTCTCAAGCAATTCATCAAATATCGCGTCAAACTCATCAAGACTCGCAGGATCAACACTGCCGTCAAGTTCAACAACAGTAGCAGTATTGCCATCAGGACAATCAATTTCTCTAACAGTATGCGCTAAATGAGCCATTATCAATACTCCCGGTTCTCAGCTAATAAAATCATTATTAATAAATATCCCTGCGATAAGCGCCTGCAGCTTCAGGCCGTCAACCTCTCAGGAATTTTGTAATCTTTGCAACATTACCTTCCCGATTATATTCAAGCTTGTCGACACTCTTAAGCATCAGCATAATACCAAGACCGCCACGACGTCCCTCTTTGTGACGAGCGCGGGCAGCGCTGGCCGCATCAGAAGAAACCTTGCTCTCAAAATACATCGAGCTGTCAAAACCAGCCCCCTCATCAGTAATTGTTACAGTAATCTTTTCATGATCCAGAACGTAGGCAACGTCAACCCTCGCTTCTTTACTCGCCTTGCTGCCATGACGGATTGCATTATCAACCGCTTCACGGAAAGCGATAACCAGCCCCATCCTGCTTTCCTCAGAAAGCCCGGACTTTCGTGTAACCGTCTCAATAAGATCCGCTGAAAGCTGCTGGTACTTCGCTTCAGCCGGGAAATCAAAACTCAAAATATGGCGGAAATGCTTCTTCTCGGCTTTTACCCGGTTAATCTCGACATCAATCATCTCACCAAGGGTCTGCATTTCATAAGGCTCAACCAGACATGCATCCTCACAGACCTGCAAAAGCCTGTTCTTGGTCCGCTCCTCATCACTCTGATAAAGGGCAATCAAAGAAATAAGGCTTCGCTTGGGATCATTTTTCAGCCACATCCGCACGTCATCGCTCATATCAATGGCCGCGTCCATGACAATGGCGTCAAAGCTATCATTCTTGACAACATCCATCAATTCCTGCACGCCCTCAACCAGAACAACTTCACGCTTCTCGGAGGCGAGTTTTTTCTGGATAATCTTACTGAACGGATCAATTGATTCGACAACAACCGCAACCTTGACCTCATCCGACTCCGCGGTTGTTTTACTTGGAATAAGCCCCGGCATGGGAAACGCACTGATAGCACTGCTGCCCTTGGCCTCACCCTTCAATGCCCCCGGCGTCAGCTGCATCCGCACCAGGCCAAACATATCAACCGCGTTGCCAGCCTGCATCTCAGACTTAACCAGAGCCGCAGCCTTCGCAAAAACCTCCTTGACCGAGGTCTGCTCGCCAAGTTCGGCTGTAATGCGTTTTGTCATTTCCAGACTGTTCAAATCAAATCCTCCAGAAACCGTATCTTTCAGCCTTTATCTCAAGGCTTGTATATACAATCAATCCCCGGCACAAAACCTCTTGTGCCATTTAAATACGTTTAATCCCTGCCCTTGCCGGCAGCTTCGATAATATCCTCAAGAGCAACAAGCCCTTTTCTGTTCAATACTTTTATCAGGCTAAACAACAACTCTCTGGTCTCATAAACATATAACTCATCATGCCCCCCGGAAGCAGGAACACTCTCAGCCGTATCCGCATTGGCAGCCTCATCCTCAAGCTCCTGCACCAGTTCATTCAACTTCTCACGCGCACTGACATGGCTCTTCTGCGGTTTTTTAAGCTTGTCAGACCCCGAAACGCTGGCCGCCGGCACAAAAAAGCCCTCAATTGTCTCCCTCGCCTTAAGCGGAGAAACCACCACCGCCTCAACCTTCTCACCGGCAATCAGCCGAACCTCATCAAGCAGGTCAAGATCAGCAGGATTAACCACCCCGACATACAGAGTTCCCAATTCCTGATAAAGCGGCACAACCAGATTCGTCTCTAAAAACTCACGCGGAAACTTTGAAAAAAGCTCAGGCTTAGGTACAAAATTATCAAGCTTCTCACACTCGCACTCAAAGCTCTTGGAAAGCGCCGATACAAGTTCCGTATCATTTATAAAGCGCATCTTGCACAAAACATAAAAGAGATGGCTTCCGGTCTCTTTCTGGAACTCAACTGCCTGTGCAAGCTTTTTCTCATCAACCAACCCCGACTGCCTGATAACCTTGACAACATCCATAGCTACTCCCCGAAGTCTATGTCATATAAAACAACCAGCTAAAACCTGATCTGTCTTTCCGGCACTGCCAACGTAAGCAGCCAGCAACCCCACCCCTAGCTGCAAACGAGCAAATACCTAGCCAGAAAGAATTAAAAATCTTCTTCAAGTCAGCGACAAGTATTTTAATGCTATACTTGTATGTTAAATAAAACAATAAAAATATCAGAGAAAAACAAAAGTCTTTTACTCACCTGCAGTATTTTTAATACAAGTTGATTGACTGTAAAAAAAAATGCCACTTTTAGGAAAACTTAATAACAGATTATACTAGCATTTTTCAATTTCCTGTCAATTGGTTTTAGCACCCAATAAACACAATATCTCATAAAATGCATAAAAACAGTAAAAAGATATCAAAACAAAGACACTACCCGGTCAGGCAGTGTCTTTGAACAGAAATTACATTTCGCGTATAACAAAATCACTGGTTGCTGAAGATCTGGAATCCGGCATAAGCTTCCATACCGTGTTCACCGATATCAAGCCCCTGCATTTCTTCATGCTGTGAGACACGCAGCCCCATGATTGCCTTGAGTATCAGCATCAGCACCAGCGCGGCAATAAAACAGGTTACACCAGAAGCAAGCACGCCCTTGAGCTGACTCATAAAGCTGAAGTAATGCATCTCGCCGCCTGCACTGTTATAACAAATTGTCGAACCCTCTGCATCAAGCTTGAACTTACCCCAGATACCAACCGCCAGAGTACCCCAGACACCATTTACAAGGTGGACTGAAGTCGCACCAACCGGGTCATCAAGACGGAGCACTTCATCGATGAAGATAACCGCCACCACAACCAGCAGGCCGCCGATAAAACCGATGTAAATGCTCTCCATCGGTGATATGCAGTCAGCGCCGGCAGTAACCGCAACAAGACCCGCAAGTGAACCGTTAAGAACCATCGACAGGTCAGGCTTCTTCTGCCAGATCCAGCTCAGAATCATCGCACCGGCAACACCCGCCGCCGCAGCAAGACTGGTAGTAACAAAGACCAGTGAAACCACATTCGGATCAGCCGAGAGAACTGAGCCGCCATTAAAGCCGTACCAGCCAAACCAGAGCAGAAAAACACCGATAGCCGCAAGTGGCATGCTGTGCCCCGGAATACCGCGCACCATCTTTGCAGGGCCGTATTTACCGATACGCGGACCAAGAACGATAATCGCAGCAAGAGCCGCCCAGCCACCGACACTGTGAACAAAAGTAGAACCGGCGAAATCGTGGAAAGGAACGTCAAGCTTTGAGAGCCAGCCGCCGCCCCAACCCCATGAACCGACAATCGGGTAAACCAGCGCAACATAAATAAGTGAGAAGACCAGAAAGCTGCCAAGCTTCACACGTTCTGCAACCGCACCAGAAACAATAGTCGCCGCAGTTGCCGCAAACATACCCTGGAAGATAAAGTCTGTATAAGCGGTGAAATTCTTACCTGCCTCTTCAGCCTGTCCGGCAACCCCGGGATGGAGACCAAGAGAAAAATTACCAAGCCAGTTTACAACACTCCAGCTATCCCCCGGATACATCAGGTTATAACCGATAAAGGCATAGGTCAGAAGACCAATTGCAACGATCGCGGTATTCTTGAAGAGGATGTTAACGGTATTTTTGGCTCTGGTAAGGCCGGACTCAAGTGAGGCGAAGCCAAGGTGCATCATAAACACCAGAAATGTTGCAATCAGAACCCAGAGATTATTAACAGTAAAAATCTCGGAATAGCTGTAGGCAGTTGCCGCGCCGGTTGCCCCAGTTCCACTAGCCGTAGCGCTTCCGGCTGCCGCGTCAGCAGCAAAAGCAGCGCCGCAAGCAAAAATCGCACCGGCAACAAGTCCGGTTTTTCGCATAATAGTACTCACAAATTCTCCTTCATAATAAACAGAATTTACCCTGAAACTAAACAATAATGTTGTCTTCTTTTTACGGATTGGGCATTTAATCAATTACCGTTCCAGCAAAATAACCGTTTTTTATGGTAGCAGGCAGATATGAATAATCAATCAGGCAGGATTTCGTCTTAATAATTCCCTGACAAAGAATTATATTTTACTGTTTTTATTACAAAAATGCAGTTGAAACAAATGCAGGCCACAATCAGGCAGGAGTTTGCTACATTACCGTAGGCAGGCAGGTGACGTATATTCCAGATTGTAACAAATACCTCCCGAAAAGTACGGCAAGGCATTTGTGGTGACGGTTTGATCCGGTTATGTAGTAAAAGATATCAGGCAGGACGGTGCCAAAGAAAATATGAAACAAAAGCGGCAAGGGCAAAAGTGAAGATCAGCAAGGCCATAAAGTCCAGCATTTTCCACCAGTTTCTCTCAAAATCCAGATACTTGTCAGCAAGCTTATAGCTCATCCGGCACCATTTATAGCTTATATTACGGAGCTTGCGCAACTTCCCGACAAAACCGCTGTAATCCGCATCATCTTTAGCGCCCGCGCCAGAACCATCAAGGCCGCCCTCAAACTCCCCTGCCTCAGCGCCGAATTCAGAGCCAAGATCATTAAGCCCCAAATCTTCATCATCCATAAGCATATCGGCAGTGGAGAAACTGAATTCCTCATCCGGCAGCATATCCTCCGGCGGCTCATCACTGGCAGCATCCAGTTCATCTGTATAATTTTCATCCGACTCATCAGCAGCAGACTCAGCACTCTCCGGCTTGGTTGTACTATCGTTCCAGTCAGCGAAATTGTCATCCTTCTCCTTGGTGATCGGCCCCAACCCCCAGCCGTCATCCTCAACGTCACCGCCAGAAGAATTATTCTTTTCAGGCATCGGTAAATCACCAGCAGGCAAACCCCAGCTATCATCGGAATCAAACCCTCCTGTTGACTCACCACCTTCCTCAGACTGCACCTGCCGGTCAATCTTTTTGCGGGCCATGAAATTAAAGAGCGGATGCTGCAGACCCATCATCGAATGGACACGATCAAGAAAATCTTTTGTAGAGCGGGTAAGCCCCTGCTGCTTTATCCTTCCAGGCATTGCACGCAGAAGAGCCAGCCATTGTCTGGTCGCATCAGTAAGGTCACTAACCGGCGGGAAGAACTCAGTAACCGCTTTGACACCGCGGACAAACGCCTCTCCCTCGGGCGGCAATTCAGACTTATTATCTACATACTCCCCACTATCAGCAAAACCCTCAAGCGCGCCCTGACTTTCTTCCTCAAAGTTAAAGCCGGTGTTTGAGAGCATTCCGGAGAATTCATTGCCCATGTCCTCTTCAGACATATCATCCGCATCAAGCCAGGAAGTATCCCCCGCACCCTGAGCGCCACTCTGCATCCAGTCATCCGCTTCCCCGGTGCCGTCATCAAGGTCTCCGGCAAAATCATCGGCAGAAAAACCGGAGTCATCCTCACCCTCATCATCTTCAAGGGAAATGCCCAGATCAGACATAAGCTCATCATTCAGGCTGCCAGAATCATCATCATCCTCTTCAGCAGAGCCGGAAAAACCCGCAAGATCCGCATCAAGACTACCACCCATGTCCTCAGCTGAATCAAATAAATCACCAAGATCTCCTGCAGAATCAATACCCGTATCAGCGAACATGTCCGACATGTCCGGGGCATTATCATCAAGCTCATCCGCCATGTCCGAACCGCCAAAGTCGCCAAAATCGTCCTCATTATCAGACTCGTCGAGACTATCAGCGAAGTCGGAAAATTCTTCAAACTCATCCTCACCACCTGTTTCAGATTCAGCTTTAAGCTTAGATCCGGACTTCGCACCGGCAGCTGCAGAACCGGCTCCGACTTTCTGCCGGGCGGCCAGATATTCAGGAATTTCATCCGAAGCCCCCGCAACAGAACCATCCGCGCCAACCCCTTCAAGCAAATCACCATCGCGGGACAACGAAATCCCGGGCAAATCTATATTTATCTCATCCCTGAATTTATCCCAGTCAGGTCTGATCTCGGCAAGGATATCTTCCTGATCCTCATCATCACTATCAACCGCCTCACTGCCAGTATCATCATCCTCTATGCCGGCAAACTCTCCGCCGCGCTTCTGCTCGCCAGAACCTTTGGTTAAATCATCAAGCAGACCGCCGAAATCTCCACCCGCACCAATCGCAAAATCATCATCACTCTCGCCAGAGGAAACATCCGGCGGCAAATCATCCGCCCCCGCACCGGCAAAATCCATACCGGCAAATTCATAATCAGCCTCATCAGAAATATCAGCGACATTCACAGGATTGCTGAAATCAAGGTCGTCGATATCCTCAGGCGAGATCAGTTCAGTATCAGCCAGATCCTCATCATCCCTGAATCCAAAGCCGGAAACGGGAGTTTCATTCTCACTCAAACCATCATGCGACACTTGCTCGTCAGCAAAAGAAGCGCGGCCGATATCATCAACATTATCCGCATCTTCCCCAACCCCGCCAGAAACAGACAGCCCCTCCTCTCCGGCCAGAGTATCTTCTGCTACTAACTGAGCCTCCACCTCCGCCGGCTCCTGACCATCTTCCTCAGACTCAGCAACCTCCTGCGCCAAATCTTGCTCGTCAGTATCCCCCTCGTCATCATCATCAGCGAAAAAGAAATCACCGCCCTCTTCATCAGGCTCAAAATCAATCTCAAATGAATCAAGTCGGGCAATCGTCGAAACCGGCTTATACTCCACAACCTTCCGCCCAACCGGTGATGCAGCAGCCTCCTTCTGGAGATCGCCAGAAGCAAGATCAAGCTCGCTGAAATTCAAACCATCACGCTGCGCAGACATCAGGCTATAGATAACTCCTTATCCATCAATAATTAATAGCAGTAAAGACCGGCACAACAACCAACTTTAACCGGATAGAAAAACACTATTTTGCTTCTATACATATATATGTCGCTATTTTTATCGGCACAATCCGGAGCTTTCAGCAGTAAAAATCCACTTTTACCGGAGATTTAAAGGCAAGTTAAAGATTTCAGCCTGCTACAGACGATAAAAACCAATAAAAGTTTATTGTAAATCATATTAAAACAGGGAAAGCGCATGTCGAACAACCAACAGGACAAACAACCTCAGCTCGGAACTTATGTAACCATGATAATTGGCTTGCTGCTTATGTTTTTGCTGGTCAGTCAGGCCGGTAAATACCATGAATCCGGTTTTATTGTCGAAAAAGCCAAGGAGCGGGTGGCTCTGCAGCAGGAACGCAAAAAAGCTTTGCTTAAAATCGGTGCAACTGACACCGAACTCACCCAGGGAACTGAAGAACAGCAGCGGGTCGCACTTTATAACGGGCTAAACGAAAACACCGCCTATCAATACAACGGGGTAAAAATCAACGACACTACTACCCGGCAGGGTCAGCAGAATAACAACTCCGAAGTCGCCAGAATAACCAGCGGCCAGAACTGCCCTGACAATATTAATTATACACCAGAAAACCGCAGATCCGCGGTAGTTTCTGAACTTCCGCGCGGAATTCTTCACAACCCTGCAGATGAGCAGAGAAGCACCGAATCCGTTCCTAAAAATCATTATTACCGCGTGCGTAAGGACGAGACACTCTATCGCATTTCAGCTAAAATTTATGGCAATGGCAATTTGTGGCGCAATATCCTCAGCGCCAACCCGCAACTGACTGATCCGGGGAATCTCCGTCCCGGAATGAAACTGGTTATCCCGGCTCCCGATTCGCCCAATGCCAGCTTCCGCCGCTGGGCCGCACTAAATCCCACCTGCGAGCCAAATACAAACTAGCTGAGAAAAACCTGTATTCATAAGCTTTTACACAATAAAGCAACCGGCGTAAAACCGGTTGCTTTATTAATTAATTGCTCACCTCAGAGTTACAGCAGATCTGGCTTAGGCAATTGAAGTACGTTCGAGGTACTTGCCGTCTTCTGTGCTGATCTTGACAGTATCGCCAACGTTGATGAAGGGAGGAATCTGGACATTAAGACCAGTCTCAACCACACCATTCTTGAAGACGTTAGTTGCCGTTGCGTTCTTTACACCCGGATCACACTCGGTAACTGTAAGTTCAACTGCCGGAGGAAGTTCAACCCCGAGAACACGGCCACTGGCAACCATAACGGTTGAAGCGTTACCTTCAAGAAGATACAGGCTGTTATCGCCAAGAATTGTCTCGTGAACTTCGATTTCTTCATAGGTCTTGTCATTCATGAAGATAAAGTTGTCGCCTGAGCGATATGAGAAGGTGCAGCCCTGACGGTCAACATCAATCACCTCAACCTTGTCTTCTGAACGGAAGCGGTTTTCGATAATCTTGCCGCTTTCAAGATTGCGCATCTTTGTCTGCTGGTAGGCAGGTCCCTTACCAGGCTTAACGTGATCCATTGAAATAATAATATAAATCTCATCGTTGAAGAGAATTGCCCTGCCCCTGCTGACCTGGTTGATTGGAATACTTGCCATTAAAAAACTCCGAAAATCCTGAAATAAACAAAAAAATACCGCAAACCATTATAATTCAGTGAGATAGGATACAAAAACAGCACATGCGTGTCAACAGGTTAATTATACTCATTATCTGTATATTATCTATTCCACCAAGTCGGGCATTTACCATATTTATTACAAAAAGAGTATTTACGAAAAAGCGCCAAGACGTTACAATGATATCCTGTAATATGTGCTACTCAGTTTATTTGCTGCTGCAGTCGTTTACTATTTAATTTCAATGACATAAACCATGGAGGAGTACCCAAAATGGCTCCATACAAAAAATCCAAAACAAAGTGCATCGGCCTGCTGACCTCCGGCGGGGACTGCCCCGGCCTTAACGCAGCTATCCGCAGTGTCGCCAAGGCGGCAATGACAATTTACGGCATGGATGTCATCGGCGTATATGACGGCTTTCGCGGACTGGTTGAAAACCGTTTCTTCAAGCTTGACAACCGCTCAGTCAGCGGCATCCTAACCCTTGGCGGAACCATCCTCGGCACCAGCCGCGATAAACCGCACAAGATGCCCATGGGTGGCCGCAAGGTTGACATGACTGAAGTGGCTATTGAAAACGCCAAAAAGATGGGCATTGACTGTCTGGTCTGTCTGGGCGGTGGCGGAACCCAGAAAAATGCCCTGCACCTGATGCAGAACGGACTAAATGTCCTGACCCTGCCCAAAACAATTGACAACGATGTTTACGGCACTGATGAAACCTTCGGCTTTGATACTGCGCTCAATATCGCAACCGAAGCGATCGACCGCCTCCACACCACAGCCACAAGCCACCACCGACTGATTGTCTGTGAGATTATGGGGCATAATGCCGGCTGGTTGCCGCTTGGGGCAGGTATCGCCGGCGGAGCGGATGTAATTCTGATCCCGGAGATACCTTACGACCTTGAAGTCGTAACCGAGCATCTGCGTGACCGCCGCCGCGGTGGCAAGCGTTTTTCAATTATCGCCGTTGCTGAAGGAGCGCACTCCGCCAATGAAGCAACGACCATTGAGAAACTTAAAAAACAGGAGAAGAAAGCTGCCAAATCAGAAAAAGGTAGCAAGAAACAGAATAAGGAAAAAAGCAATAAGAAAATCCTTGATGAGATCCGCAAGGATGACTATTGTATTGTGCAGGAACCAATTGCCAGCCGTGTCGCCAGAAACATCCAGAAGATCACCGGCTTTGAGGCACGCGTCACCAGCCTCGGCCACGTCCAACGCGGCGGCTCACCTTCACCGCGTGACCGTTTGCTCTGTACGATCCTCGGAACAAAGGCGGCTGAACTGCTGGCTGCCGGCGAATATAACAAGATGGTCGCTATCCGCGGCGATGGTTGTGAGGCGATTGCTCTTGAAGAGGTTGCCGGCAAGAGCAAACTGGTTCCGCTTGACCACCCATGGCTTGACTCGGCACGAATGGTTGAAACCTGTCTGGGGGCCAAATTCTAGTAAGTAGCTTTAAATTTAAGATTTCTATAAACAGTTCAAGGTTAGTATAAATGTCATTAAAAGGTTGTTTCACCCCGGCCGGCGACAAATCAGTCAGCCACAGGATTGCATTGTTCTCACTACTGGCTCAGGGCAGCACAGTTGTAACCAATTACTCCCCAGGCGAGGATTGCCACTCAAGCCTGAAAGCTGTTGAGCGCTTAGGCTGCGCGGTCAGCAAAAACCCCGACGGCACTATCAGCATTACCGGCGCCGGCGGCATAGTCACCAAACAGGCCGAAATCGACTGCGGCAATTCCGGAACAACCATCCGTCTGCTGATGGGGATCTTAAGTTCACTTGAGGGCAGCTTTACCCTCGACGGTGACAAGTATCTCAGAAAGCGCCCGATGCAGCGTATCGCCACACCGCTTGAAAAAATGGGCGCGCAGATTACAACCACCGACGGCAATGCACCAATCAAAATCACCGGCGGCAAACTTAGCGGCACGGAATACGAACTGCCCGTTGCCAGCGCGCAGCTTAAAAGCGCGGTACTTCTGGCCGGACTTAACGCCTCATCACCGACAACGGTAATCGAACCGGTGAAGAGCCGCGACCACACGGAACTGATGCTTAAGTCTTTCGGCGCGGCAATAAAAAGCGAACCCGGCCGCATTACGGTTGAACCCTCAGCATTATCCCTGCCAAAGGATTTCTACGTTCCCGGCGACCCGTCATCGGCGGCGTTCTTTCTCTGCGCGGCGACTATGATTAAGGACAGCGAAGTAACCGCACGGGGAATTCTTCTCAACCCGACACGTGCATTGTTTATTGATGTGCTAAAACGTATGGGCGCCGATGTGACCATCAACAAACGCGGCGACGTGCCTGAGCCGTGGGGGGATATCACTGTCCGTTATAATGGCAGGCTCAAGGCCTGCACAATCACAGCCGAAGAAGTTCCTTCACTGGTTGATGAGATTCCTATCCTGACACTGGTTGCGGCGCTGGCTGAGGGAGAGAGTGTCTTCCATAATGTCGGCGAGCTGCGCATCAAGGAAACAGACCGTCTGGTGGCGGTGCGCAACGAACTGGGCAAGATGGGTGCCTGCATTTATATTGACGACCATGATGATGACTGCAAACTGGTTATCAGTGATGTCGAGGAGCTTTGCGCACCTGAGGAGCTTGACTCATACGGCGACCACCGCATGGCGATGACCCTGCGTCTTGCGTTGCTGATCGCGGGGGCTGAGTGTGAGATCGAAGAGGAAGAATGCGTAGCCGTTTCATATCCGGCCTTCCATGAAGACCTGAAAAAGCTTCTGGGCTGAAGCTGTTTATATAATTTCCAGAGGTGTCCATAAAAGCACCTGTCTGCAAGAAAACAACGTTAGGAGTTAGCAGTGAGTAATTTACCTGAATGTCCAAAATGTACCGGCCAGTATACCTACGAAGACCAGAGCATGTATGTTTGCCCTGAGTGCTCACATGAGTGGGCGATTGAAGGTGATGGCGCAGATACTGATTCCGGAAGTACCTTTAAAGACGCAAACGGAACGCCGCTGAGTGATGGTGATTCAGTGACACTGATTAAAGACCTCAAGGTCAAGGGCAGCGCCTCAAAGATTAAAGCGGGGACAAAGGTCAAGAATATCCGACTTGTCGAGGGTAACCATGACATCAGCTGCAAGATTGACGGCATCGGGGCGATGATGCTCAAATCCGAGTTTGTGAAAAAAGCCTGACAACACCGCGACGAAGGCGTGAGCCCTTACACGGAATACTTTTTCATATCCAGATATTGCCGGACAAATTCCGCAAGCGCTCTGGTTGATTTTTCAATCGGCAGGTTTTCCGCAAGTATCCGGCTTACCCCGGCAAAGATGATGTCAGCCAGTCCCGGCGAGCGGACATTATAATTAACTACCATATTCGGTATCTCAACGGCAAAGAGCGAGTCACGCGGCTGGGTCAGGTCCAGACTCTTGAAGGCCGAACTTTTACGCAAGGGGATGCCATATTTTGCCGCAGCAATATAGTCCTGGGCTTTCGCCGACAGCATGAATTTTATGTATTCGCGCGCCACATCCGGACGGCAACATGATTTATGAATGCACAAAAGGTCCGTTCCCTGAAGATTATTCTCGCAGTTTTCATTTATAACCGGCAGCTTTATCGTCTCCCAGGAATCAAACCCCTTACCGATAAAAAAGTTCACCGACTGGCGCTCACCGACATACATCGCCGCCTTACCAGCCGCGAAATTGTCTTTTACCGGGATATGGTCAACCGGGCCGACAATATCCCCCAGTTGCTGGCAACAGCGCAGACCAAGCTGTGTCTCGGGGGAGTCTATCAGTACAGGGTCGGCAAGGCTGTCATCCATCACCCTGCCCCCGGCCCTCGCGACATAAGTCATCCATAAAAACGGCGCATCACCCCAGTTGATAATATTCTCCGGCGAAAGCACCTTCTTGAGCCTGCCGGCAATTTCAAGTAAATCCGAAAAATGCCAACCTTCAGACGGCAGAGGACAGCCGCATTCCCTGAAAACTTCGGGGTTATAAAACACAACGCGCGGCGAGAAGCAGAATGGGATACCGACAAGCCTGTCATTGATGCGAAAGCCGTCAATAACCTCAGTAAAAAATTCATCACGGTCAGGGCAGCACTCATCAAGCAGGTCTGACAGATCAATATAATCTTTCCAGTTAAGCTGCACATGAAGCGTCGTTTTCATCTCAACTGAACCGCCGGCAAAATGACTGGTGAACCTTGCTTCGGGAAATTCCTCATGCATGATTTTCATAAAACCATCAAGCCATAAAAAGCTCGCGTGCGGATTGAACAGGGTAATGTTTTCCGGCAGGATACGCTGCCGCCAGTTTTTCTGCACATAAGTCCCCTTGCGCCCGACCGTATGCAGAATGCCGTCACTGCACAAAACTTCAAGCGCCTGCTGGACCTTGAGAAACGAGACGCCAAGCTCTTTGGCTATATCTCTGGCGCCAGGAATCTTATCCCCCTCCCTGAATACTCCCCCTTCAAGAGCATCAAGAAGATAAGCCCTGACAACGTCACCCTTAGTTCTCGCCATAAAATTATTTCCGGATAATAATCCATAAAAACCGAATCTGCTCAGCCAACAATTTAATCAACGGCCCCGACTCACCACAATGTCAAGTCAGGGCCGATGCTATAACCTATTATAGAAATTACTGCAGTATTTTCAATATCAGTGCTGATTTACCCAAACGCTTACTTGATTTCCAGAATATATTCTTTTATTGGTGAATCAGTCTTGCCCAGCTCCTGCACGATCATCTCTGCAATCATACTTGCGCCTTCAATTGAGAAGTGGGTGCGGTCCTTGAGACTGCAGTAAAGAGGCTTTGAACCATTCTCGCCAAGAGGCATAAGTTTCTTCTCGCTCAGATCATAAAGGTCAATGAAGGTTGTCTGGGTCTCCTCAGCAACCTTTTTCATCTGGTCGCGGTACGGCTTGAGAGATTCGCTGAGCTTACCGTCCTTACTGAAAACCCTTCGGTGCGGAGGGCTGACGAGAATTGGCGTTGCACCAATACCCTTGACATCCTTAATCATGCGCAGGAGGTTGTCACGGTACTCGCCGTCGGCTTTTGTAGACTCCGGTTTTTCCGCGCCGTGGCTGTCGTTATGACCAAACTGAATCATTACAAAATCCGGCTTTATCGCCAGCAGCTTTTCCCAGTTACCTTTATTGATGAAGGTCTTGGTGCTGCGGCCGCAGATAGCCATGTTATATACCATAATGCTATCCTTGAGGTACTTCGGCAGCATCTGTCCCCAGCCGCGCTGCACATCCTGGGTAATATAATCAGCAACAATAGAGTCGCCGGCAAGTGCCACAGTTTTAACCGGGGCGGTAAGTTTGGGATCGGCAATATATGTTTTCTTGCCGACATTTTCCTCTTTGCCATGATTCCAGCGCAGAAGTACCGCCAATCTGTCCGCGTCACCGGTATTGAACGGAACCTGAACATAACGCCACTTATCAAAGCTTACCGGACTGTTGAACTGACTAATCTGTTTTTTGTCCTTATAAAGCTTGACCTGAATATAAGCATCACGATTTATGTCAGATTTTATATAGGCAGAAAAGACCATATTTACAGGCTTGCCTGATTTAAGAGCAACATTCTGAAGAATAAATCCCATATACTTACCAGTCTTGGTAACTGTAGCCTCAAGGCCGGACTTTACCCCCTCAGGCAGATCTGTTGTAATCTGCTTATAGGTTGCTTCTTCCTTTGTACCGCCCCAATTATTCGGGTTGGGCTTGCCTTCAGCAAACGTGAATTCACTGTTTTTCAGCAGATTATCCGCAAATACCTCTGTCGAAAATACAGCACAAAACAGCAACATTGTCATTATTAATTTACTACGCATCATCTCTCTCCCGCCAAACAAAACCAATTATCAGACCTTTCAAAAAACATTATGTTAATTGTACAGCCATTTCTGGCTTAGTCAAACAATCATTGACATATTATTCTTAGGGAAGCATTTTAAAAATATGCGTAAACAACGGCAACGCAGCACCGGACAATGCCGACACTGACGATATAACCAACTAAAATAAAAGATGTTACAGCTAATTTCCTATGAATAAATTTCAGTAAGATCAGAGTAAGAAATTACTTCACCATTTGAAAGCTTCAGGTTGACCACTCCATCCTCCAGGCTTACACTTGAGACGGTACCGGTAACATCCTCACCGTCACTGTTAGTTCCGCCAACATAAGAACTTATAAGACCACTGGCGCTCTGGAACTCATTACCTAAAGTCATATCATTGAGCAGTGAGTACATTTCAGTCATCTGTTCGCTTACTGAAGTCATGGCGGCTGTCTGCTCCTCAATGGCGGCCATACTCTGATAGGTGTAAAGTTGGTCAACAATCTCGGAAGTGTCATATGGCTCAGTCGGATCCTGATTTGTCAATTCTTCAACGAGAAGTGTGATAAAATCTTCCTGGGTGAAATCACTGTTACTTGCGGTGGTTGTTGTGCTGGAACTTGTTGTTGTTGCAGTAGTTGTACTGGTTGCGGCCACTTCGCTCATGATATCTCCGATTCACCGGGCCATCCCCCGGAAAACAGTTTTTTTAAAAGCTGTTACATAAAAAAACTGTCACGCCGATAATAAAATAAAAAATATGACAATAAAAATTTGTTATTTTCGTTTCAATTGATAGAATACAGGTGTTGATTGGTCATTAATTCAGGAAAGCCCGACAGTATGTCAAAGAAAGACAACTCAATTCCACAATTCATCAATAAGGCCAAGGAACTTCCGGTCGATGATGACTTTGATGTTTCACAGAGCGTCCTTGACACAATCAAAAAACGTTTGAAGGCGGAAAAAGAAAAAGCTGACAAACAGGATGAACAACAGGACAAAAAATCAGAAAAATAATACACCCTTGCCTGCCAGCCTTTTCAATTTACCACTTGCCGTTTAGCGCTTCTACGCCTTCATTCTCAACAACTCCTGCAACATTTCATCAGAAGCAGTGATGATTTTTGTATTCGCCTCATAACCGCGCTGAATAGAAATAAGTTCAGTAAATTCTTCAGACATATCAACGTTTGACATTTCAAGCTGGCCGTTAAGAACTGTCGCGCGTCCGCCGACATTGGCAAACTCAATCTGCGCATCACCTGAACTCGGACTGGTGTAATAGAGGTTATCCCCAGCAGAGACCAGACCGTTCTCATTGGGGATGATCGCCACAACCATCCGCGCGATGTCTTCGACCACACCGTTACTGTAGACCCCCTGAATAACACCGTCGGTTGTAACCTGGAAGCTCTCAAGTGTTCCCGGGGCAAATCCGTTCTGGTCCTTGAGGGTAAGAACATCATCAAGTGAAACAAATGTCATTGAACTGAAATCGAGATCCTGGGTTCCCGAGGTAAGGGCATTATTGACATCAATTGTCAGAGGTGAATTGACACCCTGATCGTTGAGGGTAATTGAAATACCTTCGCTCTCTGAATACTCGGCATAATCAACATAGTTACCATTGGCGTCGAAACGGATTGTACCTGTACCGACAAAACAGTTGGTTGCAATCTCACCGGTATTTTCATCAATGCTCCAGGTTGCGTCGGTATCACTGGTTGAGGTCGCCTCCCAGCGGTAAGTGCTGAAGTTAGTGTCCTGTTCAACGAGGGTAAGGGTAACTTCAAGATTAACCGGATTACCGAGAGAGTCGTAAACAGTCAGGGTTGTTGTTGTTCCGGTATCTTCCTCGACATAGCCATACTCACTGTCTGCCGAGAACATATCCTCGTGCGTCACATTATTATAGCTGATTGAAATATTACTGATTGCATTGTCAGAACCGAGGTTTGAGACGATTGAAACATTAAATGAATTTTCGTCAATACCTGTTCCGTAATCAACAGAGGTGTAACCGGTACGGGTATAAGCGCCGCCTGTTTCAGCCGGAACATCATATCCAGAAACTCCGCCATCAGCAGCGCTCACATGCCCGGCGATTGCAACCGTCCCCATGATACCGCCGTCAAGGTCGGTATTATCCGATGCCTCAATCTCGCCGACATCAGTAACATCAGAAGTCCTGTCAACGTCGCCACACAAAAACTCCATAAAATCCTCAAGGGTGTATGAATTTTCTGTAATGTCATAAGTAAAGTCGGCTTCGTACTCAATACCCCCCTTATCAAAGGTGGTGGTAATTGTTTCGCCGTCGGTGATGCCATCAAAAGCCTTGACCCAGGTATCGCCTGAAAGATAGTATAAATTTGCGAGGTCGGTATTGAGGCTGGCTGCTGAATATGTTCCGGCTGTCGCATCATAAACCGCATACGCCGAGGAGGTCTGTACAGAACCGCCGTTAATCATGGAAACAGCGGTTGAGCCTGAGGTCGCAGCCTGATTAAGAACTGTCCAGCTTCCGGCGGTACCATTTACTGTCGCATCGTCACCGATCCATTCACTTGCGTCAGCATCCGCAACCGCGGCACTAATCAGCATTGTACCTGTAGCAACATCACTGCGCGCATCAAGATTTCCAGTGAATGACACTTCAGAAGTCTCATGCCCAGAGCTGACCTCACCAAGAGGAATAAAAATGTCTTCGATAATGCCGGTGTCGTTGATATTACCGTTATCATCAGCCATAACCCCCTGAACCTGCAGACCGTCAGCAGCAAGCAATTCGCTTTCATCCCCCAGATAAAAACTACCGTCACGGGTATAGACATAACTGTTACCGTCACGCAGAACAAACCAGCCATTACCTTCAAGGGCAAAGTCAAGGTCATTGTCTGTTGTCTCAAAACCACCTTGGTCAAAATTCTGCGAGATTGAACCGGTCTGTGTACCAAGACCGATCTGAACCGGGTTGATTGAGCCGCGCCCTGTTTCGCTATCGCTGGCAATACCGCCACTTATCGTCTGTGAAAAAAGCGTTGAAAAGTCGTAGTCATACCCCTTGTAAGCGGTTGTGTTGATATTTGCCAAGTTATTACCAAGTGTATCCATGGCTGTCTGATGGGAAAGCAATCCCGTGACAGCTGTACTCATAGCCTGACTAAGTGCCATATCCTTCTCCTGAAAAATTTAGCCATTCACGTAATCGATCCATCGAAAAAGAAAATCCGCAGCCGTGCGAATCCATAACATTAAAGATAATTTAAAATACTTACTGACATCACCTGAGCCGTCGTCGAGAGAGCAGCTTCGTAGGTAACCTGTTTTGCTGTGTACTCGACGGTTGCAGTTGTGTAATCAACCTCGATTGCCTCAGAGCGCATATTGGTGTAATTGAGAATGTCGGTCTCATGCTGTTCATTAATGGTCTCAAAAAGATCCTGCCTTGAGCCGATGATGGCGCGGGCATTAACCACGCGGTCGATCTCATCAGCAAAGACCTCAACCATGTCCCCGATTCCCTCCTCATCCATGGTATTCAGTGCGTTAATAAGGTCGGTGTAGGCTGAAAAAGTATTCTCTTCGCGCTTGCTGCCCGAAAGCCCTGACACATTCTGATTGACGACAATGTCACTGTCATCTTCGGTGTAGTTGAGATAGAGCGAGCCACTGACGCCGGAGTTATTCGCTTCATTCATGGTGACAGTGCCGTTACCGGTTATTGTTCCACTGGCAACGAGGCTGGTATGTTTCTCATCGCTGTAAAGACTGACGGCGTATGTTCCCGGAGTAGTCTCGACAACCTCAATATAATTTTTGCCGGTGAAGTCTGAAGTTATGCCATTCTCAAGACCGGTCAGGTTGATATTTGAAATCTGGTTTGCGCTGTCATTTGAAGTAGAGCGGCCCTTGGCTGAAACCTCAATATCATAATCATCAGCAGAGTACTCAAGATATACCGAGCCAGACAGGTTTGAGTTATTCTCCTCACTCAACAGGATCACCCCGTATGCAGTATCACTTGTCCCGCTGGCAACGAGATTCTCATGTTCATCATCACTGTAGACATTGACCTGATACAATCCGTCATCATTAATAAAGACCGAGGTATACAACCCGCCGGCATCATCTGCGTTATAACCAGCAACCACCCCAAGCAGGCTCATCTGTGAAAGCTGCGAATTATTATCACCCTCAAGATAAGCCATCTCATAGTTCTGACCAACACTCAAGTATGCACCGCTGAGCTGGCTTGAAATCTCAAGCGACATCCCATCATCTGAAATCGCGGCGGTGGTATAGGTGCTTGAATAGTTAATCGCATTCAGATAATCTTCGACAGTACTAAATGATGCGTTAAGGGTAAGAGTGTGTGTGCCGACTGCAGCATCTGAAGGAATTGACAAATCTACCATACCGCTGACATCAGGATAATTTGCGCTTCCGGAAAGAACGACCGTTCCTTGCGCCGCGTCAAGCAGATCACCACTTGCCACCAAGTCAGTATGGGCTGCGTCACTATAAAGAAGAACGTCATAATCTGTCACGCTATTTTTCACAATTTCAACATACAGGTTGCCATCCACGTCTGTGCTTACTCCGTCCTCCAGCCCCTGAATAGACCAGTTACCAGTCATTCCTGTCGAGTAGGTTCCGCTTGTTCCCACAAGAGAGCCGTCACTCTCATTAAAGGCGGTCACGTCAATACCGGCAGAAAATGTCGAATCAAAAGTTATTGACAACTCACCGGTAAGGGGCACTGCAGAACTGCTCGGCGGAGAAATAAGAACGCTTCCCTGTACGCCTGAGTTATTAACAGATTCAAGAACAACCTTGCTGCCATCGGTAGCACCTGTAGCAATGCGACTGTTCTCGGTCATGTCCGGATCGTTGTAAATATCAACCCGCCACTCGCCGCTGCCAAGATCGGTCAGCGAATAATAAACATCACCGTCTTCATCAACATTGACATTCTCACTAAGACCAGTCAGATTCCAGCTACTGGTATAGTTCGGGTCTCCAGTCACATCACTGATAACATTGCCGTCGGTCTCATCACCGTTGTAGATAACAAAGGAATTTCCGTCCCAGTTTGAGATATCAGAAAGAAGTGTCTGCTCTGAAATGGCAGGATTAAGATCTGTTCCGGCAAGAACGCTGCTTCCTGTTGTTGTGCCAGTGCCTTCAATGCCAAGATCAACCGCAGCAACAGTATCATCAACTGTAATAGTTGTCGCAAAAGTGTCTGTATCAAGATCAACCACTACGCCGGCGGTACGATTGTACTGGGTTATAACTAGACCGTCTTTTTCATCATTAAGACTTACCTGAAGAACGTAGTTGTACTCATCATCGGTAGTCTCGAAACTGTCAGCACGCGAAACACTGGCGTCTTCAATAATCCGCGCCACATCCGCCAGATTCTCCGCTTCGCTGATATCAATATTAAGACCTGTCTCATAAGCGCTCGAATACTTGATATTAAGTGTCGTTCCATTTACGCCCGTGCCGCCATTAAGATCCTCTAGAGAAGTCGAATTTGACTCGGAAATATTAAGAACCCTGCTCAAGCTATCAGACGCTATGGTTGTCAGCAGATTGCCAAACGCCACATCAGGCGTTATATTGATCGCCGCTGAATACTGCGTGTCGACCATGGCTTTTATTTCTTCAAGGTTACCGTTGTAACAGACAAACTTGTCATTGACAATCGTGAATGGCTCTTCATTGCTGTTTGAACCGGCGAAAAGATACTGACCAGAACTAGTACTGTTTGCAGCATTAACCAGGCTTGTCAGATTTGAGATCGCTTCAGAAATATAACCGTCAATCATATCCTCAGTGTAAGTACCATTAGCCGCCGCCGAAGCAATGCTCTTGGTATCCGTCAGTACGCTATTAACGCTGGCAAGAGCCGTATCAGACAGACCAAGAAAGAGATCCGCCCTTGTAATATTCGATTCATATATTTCGGCCTTGTTAATCAGACTCTCACACTGCAAAGCAGTCAGAGCAGCAGAAGGATTATCGCTGGCTTTTTCAACACTGTAGCCGCTGGCAAGCTGATTCTGCAAAGAATACAACTCGCTTGCGGTGTTACTGATATTATAGATTGATGAGTTGCAGGACATTTGCAGAGTTACTCTCATCATATTCTCCTGTAAGCCAATCCCGAAAACAGAATTACATATCAATCAAGCGTTCGTAGCACTCATTGATGGTTGAAATAAATTTTGATGCCGCGTTATATGCTGTCTGACAAGCGATCAGATTTGTCATCTCTTCGTCGATACTGACACCGGAAACACTCTCGCACTCATTCTCAACCATTGCAAGGATGTCAGACTGATACTCACTGTCACTCTGCGCGAGCGCTGATTCATTACCGACTCGCACAACAGTATTGAGAAAAAACGAAGCGAAAGTTTCACTGCCATTTGACATGACCGGCTCGTCAGCCAGCGCGATAATTTCAGTAAGGTTATTAGTTGTAACATCATCAATACTCTTACTGGTTGCCAGTAACGCCGTATTACCCTCAAGTGCATCACTTACACTGATATCAGAAGCATCATGACCACTGAACATTGTGTTAAGACCAAGCGCTGCAACCACGCCAGTAGTATCCTCACCAAAACCAAGCTGATACATTTCGGTATTAGAAGTGATCTCCAACTGGTTGTTTTCATTCAAAGAAACCGAAAACGCTCCGCTTGCATAACTGTCAAGCTTGTCCTGCATCATATTAACCAGTGAGTTATCTGCAGTCGGATTAGCCGAGTCATACAGGATTGTATCATCAGCGCTGCCAGTGAGGGTGACATCAATAGTCAACGCCTTCTCTTCTCCGGTTTCTGTATCGTAGACAATCAACTCAAACGATCCGTCTTCAATTTCGTATGTACCTTCAACCGGAGTAAAGCCGTAATTCAATTCGTCAAGAGTCGCAGACGGATTGACAACCTCAATATCACTGGTTATTTCAGCATACCCCTCAAGGCCGGTTCCCTGACTGTACTGACGGTTAATCTCCCAGATCAGTGAAGAAGCCAGTTCATCAAGCTCCTGCGAGTAGGAGACAATTGTTTCATCGCGCAGCTCAAGCTGTGCGCCAAGCTTTCCTCCGTTAAGGTCAAGCTCTTTTTTCCCATCAGCAAGAACAGGCGTGTAAAAAACATTCTCATCAACAATGGTTTTCTCAAGTCCCACCTCATAACTCTGGTCGCGATAAACAAGAGCAAAATTATTGTTGTAAATGTTGTAACTGCCATCAGAATCAACAACGACATTAATATCAATCATGTAACTCAGTTCATTCATCAGCGACTCGCGCTCATCCCGCAAATCATTAGCCTCACAATTGCTTGAGCCTCCTGCTTCATCTTTAAGGATTTCAACATTAAGCTCGGCAATACGGGCTGTTATCTCATTGAGGTCGTCAACAGTCTGCACAACATCTGTATTAATTTCCTGTTGCAGGCTTGTCAGGTTTTCCGAGATTGCATTGATTGTCTCACAAAGGTCTGAAGCCTGCGTTACGACCTGCTGACGCAGTGATGTATCTGTGCTGTCTGTCGAGAGATCATTAAGTGCAGCCCAGAAACTGTCCATTGCGGTTGTAAGATCGTTTGTAGAAACACCACCCAGAAAAGTTTCAATTGAAGAATATCCCTGCTCCATATAAGACGAGTAACCACTGTTATTATTTGCCTCACGCAAAGTCTTCAGATAATACTCATCAACAACCCGCGAGATTGAGCTTATACTGACACCATTACCAACAAGGTTATTATTGTTCTCCACTGCCGTACCCGCACTAGCACTGGCAATCTGGCGCGAATAGCCTTCTGTTGAGGCATTGGACACATTATGGCCGGAAACAAGCATTGAAGTACTTGCAGCCGTTAATGCACTGGCACCTATCTGCAGAGATTCAAAAGACATGATTTATCCTCGAAAAATTTACACAACACCCCCGGACAGAATTGACATTCTGTTTTCATCGCAATCAAATTGCCCAAAAGCTATCGCTTAACCGACAATCTTGCTGACAAACCTGGGTTTAGGCTGGAACTTTGGCGCAGAGTAGGAAGAAGTCAAAAAGACCCCCTTCTTTGTTTTTAAAATCTCTAATTTCATTTCCTTCATTTCTTCACGTAAAGAACTCTTCAGATCCCGATCAGCTTCATCAAGATCACTCACCGCACCCTTCAGAGATTCAAACGCCCTCTCAACGCCGCGATAAGCTTTCGGCGAAACTTCATGATTGGTCTGATTCCAATAATTAATATAGCAGGTGATTACATTCTGCAGAATATCAAGGCGACGGAGAATCGCATCACGTTTCTGAACCTGCGCCGTAAGCTTTTCGTACTCACCAGCCAGCAGCAATTCTTTCTGAAACCGTGATATACGGCACAGGTCCTTAAAGAAATAACTTTGAACGGTGACCTTCTTTTTTAATATTTCAGCGCATCTTTCTGGTGTCATGATATCCTCCTGTTGTTTATTAATCGTCTGATTCGCCGAGGGCTGCTGATAAGGATGAGCTTTGTGATTCAAGCGCTGCCAGAGTTGCCTCCATCGCCGAATAGGATGACCACAGTTGCGCCTCTTTCTGCTCAAGTATCTCTGTTTTTTTCTCGATAGTCTCTTCGATGTCATCAATCTGGCTCTCAATGGAATCAGAGGCTGCAGCATAATAACCGTCACTAGAATCAAGGTATGAATTAAGCAGTTCTGACATTGAGTTGGCCGTTCCTGACTGTGACTGCACCTTCAGTTCAACCAAGCGCATGATATCATCTTCTGCGTTTGTCTCACTTGCCGTAATGCGGATTGCATCAACATACTGGGGTGTCTCAAACGCAACAACCGTATAGCTGCTGGCATTATCCACAACCTCACGCAACTCTTTCCACTTGCCGGTAGCACTGTCAAGATACTCAACGGTAAAATCACGCAACGCATAATCTTCAGCCGGCATGTCATCACTGTCGATATGATATATAACCAGATAATCCATAAGTGTACTTGCATCTAAGTTAAGCGTTATGACATTATCGCCATTTGCGATTGTACCGCCGGCCTGATAACCATTCTCAACTCCGAAATCTTCTGAACTCGTCTGACCGTTAATCAGGTTTGAGGCTGATGTCACACCGTCTGAACTGCCACTGACTGATACGGTCGCACCCTTGCTGCTTAAAGCCGCGTCACCTTCTTCATAAAAGAAATCACGGACATCCTCAAAACTTTCTTCAAGCAATTCCCTGAAATCATCTTCATCAAAGTTCAGATAACTGTAATAATGGGTATTACCCTCATCATCCTCAGTCTCTTCCAGACTGAAATCAAAACCAAGATCATAAAAGGTCGAGATAACATTATTGTTTGTGTCAACAGCCATAAACATATTTGTGATATTCTGAAGCATCAGGCGCGTTGCCGAATCACCATACAGCAAACCGGTAATTGAACTCTCCTCACTATCTTCATCATCTTCCCCAACATACTGCAACATATCCTGAGTTGTCTGATAAAGCTCATTGTAGGAATCAACCAGTGCCTGAGCAGCCTCGACAATTGCATCCAGATCCTTGTTTACCGTTATTGTAACCTTACCATCAGACACTTCACCAAGCTCAAGAGTCATCCCGATAACTGCAGTTGAATTTGTATTATCATCACTGCGCAGGAGTATCGGCTCAGAAGTATTGCTCTGGCTGCCATAAAGGAGAACAGAGTCCTGGGCGATGGCAGTCTGGTCAAAGCCAAGGGCAGAAATATTTGAGCTGATAATAAAATTACTGGCCTCACCGGTTGTCTCACTGTTAATAACCAGACGATATGGAGAGTACTCACTACCGTCATCAATAATGTAAGCATCAAGCGATGAGTTATTGGTGATCTTGTCCATGATATCAGTCAGACTCTCACCGGTTGTCACTTTGATATTAATTTCATAACTGCCATCAAGTACGGCATAACCGTCAGCGTTGACGTAGCTGCTTCCGCTGACCAGACCAAGGTCCTCAGCCACAGAGCCGCCATCAGTCTCTTCAACGGAGATAGTTCCGCCGGTATCGAGAGTAGAAACCAGAACAATTCCATCACCGGTATCGTTTATGCTTGCATCAAGATCCAGACCGCTGGCGTTTATTTCCCTGATAACATCACCAAGGGTCTCACAATCCGAAATATCAATTTCAGCGCTGAAACCGCCGGCATCAGTGATAATAAAAACATCACCATCAACACCTGCACCACCATTGAGGTCTTCAAGGCTTGTTGCGCGGCTGATGTAATTACGGTCGAGGTCGCCACCATCGAGTGTATCATCAGAAGCAATTTCAGCATCGGCAACGCCAAGATCAGCAGCTGTTGTACCTGTGCTGTCGGTTATTACCACTGCTTCGCCGCTGGCATTCTCGACAACAATACCGTTAGCAGAGCTGTTAAGACTGAAGACCAGATCACCCCCGCCCTGAGAATTAAGATAATCAAGCATTTCATCCACACTTGAATCACTGGTAATTCCGGCGGCGTCAAAATCAAAAGTAATTGTGCTACCATCGCCGAATGTTGCGGCAAATGAACCTAGCGCAACACCATGCTCGCCTTTTGAATTATTAAGACCCGTTCCGTTTACCCCTGAGAGTGATGAAATATTGACTGAATCAAGAGTTGAAAGAATTTTCCCGCCGGTTATTTCATCTCCACCATCAGTTACTGCAATACCAAGGTCTTCTGCGGTTGTATCATAAATTCCGCCCGAGCTTTCGATAGTCAGGTTTGACGAACCTGTGCCGGTAACAACAAGTGAACGCCCATCATCAGAAAAACCGACCTCAACAGCGCCGCCAGTCTCTGAATTTATTTTTTCTGCGATGTGACCAATTGTTGTGCAGTCTGATAAATCAATAACCCACTCATCACCTGTTGCGGAATCGGTTATGGTTATCTCGCCGGGAGTGCCGTCATTTATGCCCTGACCGTCATTAAGAAGAGTCAGCGGTGTGGCTGAACTCAGGCTATAAACAGCGTCTCCATTTGCAACCCCGGCAGAAAACACGCCATTTATGCCAAGATCTTCAGCAGCGTTGCCCTGATAGTCGGTAATCTTCATTGACTTTGTACCGCCGGCATTATCTGTTATGACAAGGCCGTTACCATCGTCATTAATGGAAGCGGTAACATTTGCATCACTCTGATTATTGATGGCATCAAGAATATCATCCATCGTAAGAGCGCCGCGCAAATCTATCTCGGCCGAATTACCTTCACTGTCAGTAATTCTTATTATACCATGGCTGATACCTTCCCCACCGTTAAGCACTGAAAGTTTTGTGCTGTTATTGAGACAGGCATCAGATGACTCGATTGTTATCGTGCCTTCCTCTGAAGGGCTAACCGTTGCGTCTTTATCCGAAACTCCGCTTGAGGTATACTGCGCGGCCTGTGCAAGCTGCATGACTTCAAAAGTGTAGCTGCCTTCCTTGACATCCTCATCAACTGTCGCGCTCAATGCCGATTCATTACTGCTGGTTACTGTTGAGCTAGACCACAACTCATCACTCGCAAGCGCATCAACCGAATCACTGAAGGCAAGCAGAAGATTGTTTACCGCATAAATGGCATCATCCCGAAGCTCAAGCTCCTGAATGTCAACCTCAAGGTTGTCAATAGAAGTAGAGTACACCGACAGCGTGGCGTCGATAATACTTTGCGTATCGTAACCTGAAATGATTCCGCCGATTGCTTGTGTTGAACTCATGACTAACACCCATTCTTATTCTGGAGACTATTTCCCCCTCCAAAGTGTTAGTAGCAAATTCACTCCTCGCGGAAACCAACTAGACACAAAAAAATATTAATTTTTTTCTTATAAATTATTTAACGACAATAACTAACATTTTTTCCGCCTCTGGAAATATCTGCCGGAATTATCTGCCGGCTCAAGCCCCAAAAAGGCAAAAAAAATGGCGAAGCCGCATATCTTTCATGCAGCTCCGCCAAGGAGAGGGAATTTATGTACGATCAGATTGTTTTGCTGAAATTGTGTTACTTGACTTTTAATTCTCAGAGGGTGCTTACAGCTGACCAGATAAAGCTGCTCTTCCACTCACACTCATAAAAATTAATTTCCAATTTTCAAATGCGTTTATTGACATCACCATATTACTGCATTACCGCGATTACCAATTTGCACCAGCCACTGCGCTTAGGTCTGCCGCGATATCCTGCATGAATACTGCACACTCTCAAAGAGCATCTGATTAACTGTCAACGCCCTCTGAATTTTCAGCAGAAACAGGCAAGCAGCTCAGCCGCCTTTTCAGGACCGTATAAATTGGTTGTCATTTTGCGGACTTTTTTCTTGGCACGGAACACGCGCATCTTGACCATACCGATATTCCAGTCCATCTGATCTGCAATCTCTTTAACACTCAACTCGTCAATATAAAGAGAAATGAGAACCGTGCTGTCCTCAGGAGGAAGATTATCAAGCAAACCATACAAGAGTTCCGCCGCCTCCTGAGTTGATAAGTACTCAGTATCAGTAACCGGGATATCCCAGTTATCAATGGAAGTGTGTTTCTTCTGCTTATACACTTCCCGCAGATGCGAATAACACACCCGCCGTGCTATTTTTTTCAGCCAGTATAAAAGAGAAGACTTTCCGCTAAAACTGCCCAGGCTGAAATAGGCCTGAACAAAAACTTCATGCGTAAGCTCTTCTACTACGCCCGGATTATTTTTGGCATACCAGCGCACCTGCCTGGCAATATCTGACTGATACTTTTTGACCAGTCTGCCATAACTTTCAATATTTTCTTCTTTCAGACAATCCTGAATAATTTCAAGATCCTCCGAGATATGATCATCAGACATATCTACACCTTCAGTCAAGTTCTTAATGCCGTTAACCAGCAATAAGTAAGTGTTCGGGATATTAAAATTATGGGCTGGATTTTTTCTTCTCATAAAAATTATCGTACGTAAGAGTGCCTTAGTTTATTAATTTATTTTACCAACCACTCCATGATTGCAGATAAGTACTTATTTTTAAGCAGATTAAAAAAATAATTTTTTTTCAAACAACTTGGTTTCCGCAATCCTGAAATCACGCACTAACAGGTTGGAGCTAATTTTCTTCTCACACAAGCTCTAGTGATACTGCTTTAGACTAGGTAACGCAAAATAACCTGTAAAAACCGTTTAATGGGCTGGTACTGCAGATTTGAAGCGTTGGCTTTTTACCTAAAGCATTGTTTTTTCAGGGTTATAGGCAAAAGGGAAAGGAGGTTATTTTTTTTTAAAGAATTATTTTTTTTGGCTAGGATGCCAATAACAACCAAATATTTCACGGAGGAAATATACCATGGCAATGACCGTAACAACCAATGTTAGCGCGATGAATACATCACGCTGGTTAAACACCAATCAGGCAGGAATGGAAAGCAGCCTCGCCAAGCTTTCAAGTGGCTACCGCATTAATACTGCAGCAGACGGCCCGGCTGACCTGGTTATCTCTGAACAGCTGCGCGCTCAGCTTTCAGGTCTCAACCGTTCTATCCGTAATACCGAAGAAGCTTCAAACGTTGTCGGTATTGCAGAAGGCGCACTCAACGAAGTTAACGAAATTCTCAACACAATGACCGAGCTGGCTCTTCACGCTGCCAACAGTGGCATTACCAGTTCAGACCAGATCATCGCTGACCAGGCGGAAATGGACTCGGCAGTTCAGACTATCGACCGAATCGCCAAGACCACCAAATACAGCGATACATATCTACTTAACGGCACACAGTCAATCAGTTATGACACCGTTACCGATGTCGACTCAACCGAAGACAACGCACTTCTTGATACAAACGCAACCCGTATTGACCAGATAACCTCACTTGAAGACGACATCCACATCCTCTTCACCGGTGAAGATTCAAACGGCGATGCAATGACCGAAAATTACGCAGAAAAGGCTTGTATCGAAGCAGTAAGCGGCAGTGGCGTAGACATGGACGATACGACAATCACTGCGGATGTAGTCATGAGCATAACCGGCAGCAACGGCACACAAACCTACAGCTTTGGTGAAGGCGACTACATCGGTACCGTTGCCGACACCATCAACGCTGATGCAGATGACACCGGCGTAGGCGCACAGCTCATCTTTGACAATGATGTAACTGGTGTTGACCAGAGTACTGCATACACTGCAGCCGCATCCACAGCCCACACAAGCGGAGTAATCACCGCCTATGAACTTGACAAGGATTTCAAGCAGGATACTGACTACACTATCGGCAGCGCATCTGTAACCGGCACAATTGAAATCGGCGCCAACACTGACGGTGATGGTTGCGTGTACGTAAAGTTCGGCGACAATGACAGCTATACAGTCTACAAGGATGCAGACATGACTATGGCTGTTTCAAGCGGAACCCTCGGCACCGGTTCAAGTATCGAGCTTAATGATTCAGGACTTACCTTCTCAATTGATGCAACTGCAGCAGCAGACCCGGAAGCTGGCGACATCGCAGTCCTCCAGATTGGAGCAGCAACAGAAGTAAGCACCGCAGGCACAACCGCCGGTTTCACAACCAATTCAGATGACATCGGTCTTGAAGCGACTGTTCTTACAGGTGTCCGCCTTGGTGAAAACACAGACATTAACGGTAACATCTATACCAAGGTTGATGTCAACACCACTGACGGCACAGTAACTGTCAATCTCTACAATGACAGCACAATGTCAGATAACAGCCTAATGGCAACTTCAGGAGCAATTGACGCTTCTTCTCTTACAGCCTTATCAGGTATTGAGGTCTATGCTGAAACATCAAATGGCGGAAATTCATCAACCGGCCTCTACGGAACAATCAATATTGACTTCGACTCAGCTACCGGTATTGATGCCTCAGCCGAAGGAACCTACACTGCAACAATGTCTGCCAGTGACCTCGGTATCCGCCTCTACTCAACTGACTATGGTGATGATGCTGAAGTAACTGTAGAGATGGAACAGGGTGCGCTATTCAGCGATGCTGACGGAAATGTTGTTGATGACAGCATAACTGATTATGGACAGGATGCCACCGTTAACATCAATGGATCTAAGGTTGAGCTTGATGGAATGACCGCTATTGTTGCAACAACCGACCTTAACGCAACATTTGTTTTTGATGAAGGTGAACTTGGCATGACCACAGTTGCAGTTCAAGGTTATGACCAGGGCGCACTTTCTTCAAAGGCCGGCGCAACAACCGACGAAGACAACCACGCAACGCAGTGTATCAGCACCACTTCAGAAACACTCACCGACCTCAGCGGCGGCATGAATCTTCAGGTTGGCGAAGGCACAAACTCATACGAAAGCACAGTCCTCGGTATCAGCTCAATGGCGGCTGACGATCTTGGTTCAACATCTTTCTATGACGACTTTGATGGTGACGGCATCTACGAAGAGAAGACACTTTCTCTAACTGACCTGCAAAGCAGCGGTTATGCATCACTCGCTGTTGACCCGGAAAAAGCCATGACAATCATCGACCAGGCTGTTAACGATGTTGCGATGGCCCGTGCCCGTCTTGGCGCTGTCCAGTCTAACCTGCTGCAGACAAATATCAACTCACTGAATGTTGCTGTTGAAAACATCACTGCAACCGAGTCTGCAATCCGTGATACAGACATGGCTACAGAATCAACCGAGTACACCAAAAACCAGATTCTTGTTCAGGCTGCAACCTCAATGCTTGCACAGGCCAACTCACTGCCTCAACAGGCGCTCTCGCTTCTGGGTTAGCACTAAAAGAAGCAACACACACACGATCTGTTCCATAAACACCAGCCCTGCAGGATTCCTGCAGGGCTTTTAGGATAACTACTCTATTCCAGATTTAAATAAAAATCGAAGTAAAAAAACGGTTACTAGCAAATGGCTTTTTCAACCGCCAGCCTTAGTTCATGCATCCCGTAGGGCTTATGGAGAAAGCCCACTGCTTTTGATAATGTTTCAGTTCTCTGATCCGCATTTTCATCAAAACCGGAAGAGATTATTATTTTGGCCGCCGGATTGATGCGTAGAATTTCTTTCATGGTATCTTCACCACTGAGCTTTGGCATTATCATATCCAGAATAACAGCATCAATTGTATCCTGCCCCTGATTATACACTTCAATAGCCTCTGCCCCGTTTTCCGCACAGACCACACTATACCCCATACTTTCAAGCATCATCGCCGAAGTGGAACGCATCAACGGCTCATCATCCACAAGCAAGACCAGACCTCCCGCAACAGTCGCATTATGACTGCTGCTCTGAAAATCAATACTTATGCTGCCATAATCTTCCTCAAGCGGAAAATACAGATAGAAGCACGTTCCCTTATCAATTTCAGAATGAACCTCAACCGCGCCCTTATGTGAAACCACCGTGCTGTATACGGTTGCCAGTCCAAGACCTGTCCCCTTACCATTGGCCTTGGTTGTAAAAAATGGCTCAAAAATATTCTGGAGTATATCTGACGGCATACCAACGCCCGAATCCCGGAAACAAAGTTCAATATAATCACCAGGACTAAGCGAAAACTCACTCTGATGGCAGAAGACGCTATCAAAATGACATTCACTTGTCGAAATCAGAATTTCCCCGCCACTCGGCATTGAATCTCTGGCGTTGAGACCAAGGTTGATAATCGCATTCTCAAGCTGGGTCGGATCACCGATAATTGTACTGCGGGTTGAAGCCAAATTCATTTTCAGAGAATAGAGCTTATCAATACTTCTTGAAAGCAGCAGCACCGCATCCTCAATAACCGCGTGGAGGTCTATCGGTGAACTCATGACCTTTTCCTTGCGGGCAAAACCGAGCAACTTACTGGTCAATTCCGAAGCACTTGTAGATGCACCCTGAATAATTCCAAGCAGTTCAACCTGCTCTGGATTCAATGATTTATCCAGCAAAAGCAGATCAACCGCGCCGACAATACTGCCAAGCAGGTTCTTGAAATCATGCGCAACCCCGCCAGCCAGACGGCCCAGAGAATCCACCTTCTGCGAATGAATCAGCTGATTCTCCATTTTCTTCAATTCAGTTATGTCCCGACCCTCGACAATCAGATAGATAACCCGCCCACCTTCGTCAAAAACCGGCTTCATTGAGAAATCAACATCCACCCTCTGCCCGCCGTCTACAATATTAGGCATCTCATAACGCGCCAACCCGCCCGCAAGACAACGATCAAACGATTCCCTGAGTCTCTTCTGCTCATCAGGCAAACCGTCAAACCACGGTGTATCCCAAAAGTACTTATTAAGCACCTCTGCTTCCTTACAACCAGCCGCATCCAGTGCCGTCATATTGACAACTATCAGACGCCCCAGAGTATCAAGCAGGCCCATAAACTGAAAGCTATTATCAAAAATTGCCGTCTGAATATGATGCGCTTCCTTAAGTTCATTATTGATCCGCACCAACTCCGATATATCCCTGACCAGACCAAAAACGCAGGAATCCTGCTTGCCGTCAATGAATGAGAGACTTATCTCCAGATAACGGCTGGTAGAATCCGGAAGAATGTGATTCAGGGTAAAGGTAAAATATTGCGATGTGGAATCTTCATGCTTTATCCACTCATCAAGCTCACTGCCCCATGCCCCAGCCAGCACCTCATCAAGCTTCATATCCAGCAACTCTGTTTTATGATGCCCCAGATACGCACAGGTCGCAGAGTTAGCCTCAATAAAATGCAGATTCCCAAGCTCAACGATAAAAATACCGTCATGGGCTTTATCCATAAGGGATTTGTACCGCTCCAACTCATCCAGCCTTCGCTTGAATGCAGGATAATAGTTTTTCCGCATGGAAAATTTTCCCATGCCGATAATATTCTCGCGCAACATCCCTTCGCTATGGGGAATGCGCCCGGGGTTATCATTATCTTGAGGTATATCTGGGTCCGCCATCCAATTACCTTACATTGCCTGCTCTAAAATCCGCCGCAGATCTGACGCCTTTGCAGGACGGGGATTGGTCAGAAGGCACGGGTCAAGCTCCGCACTCTGCGCCAACCTGCCAAGATCATTCAAACCGACCCCGCGCACAGCAAGCGCGCCCTCGATACCTGCAGATTGTCGAAGTTCACTGATTTTGGCAAAAAGCTCATTCTGCACAGCGCCAATTTCTCCGTTCTCCAAACCGCACCCCAAAGCCTCCGCAACCTTCCTGTAACGCTCAGGCTCAGCCATAAAGTTATAATTAACCACATGTTCAAGGAGTAACGCATTACACTCGCCATGCGGCAGATCAAGATAACCGCCCAGACTATGAGCCATCGCATGTACCGCCCCCAGACTGGCATTGGAAAAAGCCAACCCCGCCTCAAGACAAGCCAGCGACATCTCTTCCCTGAAACCTATATCAAGAGGTTTGCCGATGGCAAGCAGTATGTTTTTTGAAATGCGCGACATCGCAGAAAGGGCATAACCATCGGTAATAGGACTGCTGCCGTTTGAAACATAAGCCTCAATTGCATGGGTCAAAGCATCAATACCTGTACAGGCCGTCAGGTAATGGGGCATGCTAGTAGCGACTTCAGGGTCAATCAACGATATGTCCGGAACAATAGCCTTACTGATAATCGCCTTTTTAACCCTCTCTTTTGTATCATTAATAATGGCAAACTGCGAAACATCTGCCGACGAACCGGAGGTGGTGGGGACACATATCATGGGCGGACACGGCTCAGAGATGGTATCCACGCCATAATAATCCTTTATCTCACCACTGTTATTGGCCAGTATTGCAATCCCCTTGGCGCAATCAATCGGGCTGCCACCCCCGATAGCAACAACGGAATCGCAATAATTCTGATTGTACAGTAACAGGCCTTCCATAACCTCATGATCCTTGGGGTTAGGGGTCACAGCCGAGAAAATCACACTCTCAATTCCCCGCTCTGACAAAGACAGCGTAACATCATCAACCCAGCCCGCCTCAACAATACCGGGGTCTGTAACCAGAAGGACTCTGGTCGCACCAAGATTTGCGGCATAATTGCCTATCTGAAACCTTGCCCCTTCACCAAAGACAAATTCCGGAGCCAGAAATTTACGCAGCTCCCTTTTCGTTTTATCAGCCATTTTATTGCCCGCCCGAAAAAAAATACAACCTGCCCGCCAGTAAATATCATGCCTTTATGCCCCTTGCGCCATTTCCGAATTTATCCAATCAGCACAAACATACCCGTAATAGCGCAAAACCATAAAAATCTTCACCAACCATCAAATTTACCCTAATTAATTTTACCCCGATTCTTTTTTTTTACAACTCAGATAAAACACAATTTTCTGCCTGTGTTTACTTTATATGAAAAATATTATAAAAAATCTCGCCAATAGTTTTTTTGCCATTAAAATCCACAAAAAATCCACTTTTTTATATAATTCCGCTAATATTCGGGGGAAAACGTAAAATTTCCACAAAAAATCACCAAAATCGGGAAAAATAGACCGATAATATTATTTTTTTGTTGTATTTTTTTAAATTTGACCGTATCCTATGAACCTGTTTTCGGGGATAATATCCAAATTAAATTAATTAATATAGCTTTTAGGAAAAAAAAATGAACTTCACTAAAAAAACCGTTGTCGTTCTTGGACTGATCTGTTTTTCACTGGTTTTCTCTGCCTGCAGCACAATGGCCATTCCATCTATCGTACTGCGCCGCTGGAATGACGTTGGTGTTGTCTACTACACTACACCTTCACAGGCTGAAGCTGCGGTAACAAACGCAATTGCCGAAATGGGCTGCAGTATCCGTTATGTCACCCGCGCACCACTTGAAAGCAATGGCAGCTACTTCTCACAGGCAGGCTCAATGACCATCAACGGCCTCTGCCCGCAAAATGACGAAATGAACCGTCACTTTGTTGTTGATATTGACCGCGTTCCGGGTCATGCCGACTGGTGCAAGATCCGCATTGGCATTGGCGACTTCGGCAAGAACGACATGGCGGTTGAATTCCACAAGATTCTCATGCGCACTCTGAGCTACGTACCGGAAAAGATGCCTGAATCAAACAAGGAAAAGCTCCTGGGCATTTCTTCGGCATCAGAAAGCTCTAGCTCAACAGCTGTCCTCCGTGAAGGCTACATTATCGAACCGGCCAGCAGCAAGTAAATACCGGCATCCGGAACTTAACCTTTAAGATGGTCATCTTCTTGCAAGATGACCATTTTTATATATACTCGCAATTAATTACCGAAAAGTATTTTCATGCTAAACCGAAAGGATCACAATGAAGATTGAGTTCACAAAAATGCAGGGCGCGGGCAATGATTTTATCATGGTTGACAACCGCAATGGCATTATTGAAGATAGCCGCAAAAAGGAATTTGTCACCCGTTTCTGTCCGCGCGCGGTTGCCGTTGGCGCTGACGGTGTGGTATTTCTGGAAAACGACAATGAGCTGGACGCCAAATGGGATTTTTATAACGCCGACGGTTCCTCTGCCGAAATGTGCGGCAATGGCGCGCGCTGCTTCACCCTTTACGCTATAGCCAAAGGAGTCTGCACCGACACGCTGACTTTCCGTACCATTGCCGGCCCCATCGGCGGCAGCAAGAGTGCAGAAGGCCGGGCGGAGGTGACTCTAACTGACGCGCCGCTACCAGAGCATATCCAGTCAATCGACATCAATGGAACTGACAGCGAATTATATTTCATCAATACCGGCGTGCCGCACGCGATAATGCCGGTTGATGACATTGAAGCGATCGAGCTTAAAAAGACCGGCGCCGCCATCCGCTACCACCAGCACTTCGCCCCCGCCGGAACCAACGCCAACTTCATCTGCGAGAAGGACGGCAAGGTTATTATCCGCACTTATGAACGCGGCGTTGAAGACGAAACACTGGCCTGCGGAACCGGTTCTGTTGCCGCTGCCATCGTCGGCAGTGACAAGTACTGCCTGAGCGCTCCGGTAACCGTAATTACCCGAAGCGGCGACATTCTTAACATCAACTTTGAGAAAACCGACAATGGCATTAAAAACGTCAGGCTTGAAGGACCGGCAGTTGTGGCTTATCAGGGAACTCTTGAATTTTAACCGCTCAGACAAATTGATCTTGCAAGCATAGTTTAGAGCGTGTCGCATAATCTTTTGACGACACGCTCTACGGGCAAAATTCAGATAGGGGAAATCTATGCGTATTGGTCAGGGAAGTGATCTGCATCTTCTTGAGGAAGTTTATGGCGAGGGCTCTGGCTTGTGGCTGGGCGGTACGCTTATTGCCTGCAACCTGCGTGCCGAGGCACATTCCGATGGAGATGTTCTTCTGCACGCCTGCACTGATGCAATCCTCGGCTCGGTTGCGGCTGGCGATATCGGCAGGCTATTTCCTGATACTGCCGAGGAAAACCGCAACAGAAAGTCATCAGATTTTCTCACGGAAGCGCTGATTATCGCAACCAGCAAGGGTTATTCCCCGCTAAATATCGACACCACTATCCACCTGCAACAACCCAAACTCGCAGCACATATCCCCGATATTGTCAACAGCCTTGCCCATATCATGCGCCTGCCGACAACCGCGGTAAATGTCAAAGCCAAGACCGGCGAAAAGGTCGGCCCAATCGGCGAAGGACTGGCAATCAGTGCCGAGGCTGTAGTACTGATGAGCCGCCAGAACTTTGCCGCAACCGAGAGTAATGACATAATCACCTGATTTTTGCGCATTTCTGACAACCGAAGAAACCTTCTGATCTGATTCTTTTTTTTCAGTTATTTAAAAAAGAGCGCCCGGCTTAAACCGGACGCTCTTAAATTATAGCGTAAGCGTTAATTTACTGATTAACGACGGCCGCCACGGCCACCACCACCGTTACCGCCACGGCTGCCACCGCTACGCGGAGGACGGGCCGGACGAGGAGCAGGAGCATCATAAGTCTCGCCGCGCTCTTCAAGAATCACAGCCTTGCGGCTAAGGCGAACCTTACCGGCCGGGTCAATTTCAATGACCTTGACCTTGAGTGTATCGCCTTCCTTGACAGCTTCATCAACATCCTTGATAAACTCATCTGAAAGCTCGGAAACGTGACACATGCCTTCCGTTCCCGGAAGAATCTCAACAAAGCAGCCAAACTCACGAACGCCGGTAACCGGACCTTCGTAGTACTTGCCAACTTCCGCGACTTCGCAGAGAGCCTTGATCTTGGCAACCGCAAGCTTGAGCATTTCACCATCAGGAGCGCAGATAGTGACCTCACCCTTGTTATCAACCTCTTCGATGTTGATCTCACACTTGGTCTCTTCCTGCAGGGCGCGGATTGTCTCGCCACCCTTGCCGATGATCTTGCCGAGGAATTCTGAAGCAACGGTAATCATTTCAAGACGTGGTGCGCGTTCATTAATCTCTGCACGCGGTGTTGCAATACAGCCGGTAATCTTGCCAAGAATATGGTTCAGGCCATCACGAGCCTGTGACAGAGCCTTACGCATGGTCTCAGGTGAGATACCGGTAATCTTGATATCCATCTGCAGAGCTGTGATACCGTCTTCGGTACCGCAAACCTTGAAGTCCATATCGCCGTAGTGGTCTTCATCACCAAGGATGTCTGTGATGATAACCGGCTCGTGGCCCTCGTCCTGAATCAGACCCATGGCAATACCGGCAACCGGCTTCTTGATCGGCACACCGGCATCCATCAGCGCAAGGGTGCTGCCGCAGACAGTTGCCATTGATGATGAACCGTTCATCTCGAGAACTTCACTAACCGCACGTACGGTATAGGCAAAACCTTCATCGTGCGGCATAACAGCCTGAAGCGCACGCTGGGCAAGCATACCGTGACCGATGTCACGACGGCCAGGACCACGCGGAGCACGGGCTTCACCAACTGAGAAGCCAGGAGCCTGGTAATGAACATACCACTGCTCGTCGTAAGCTTCGTGCAGGCCGTCAACCTTCTGAGCGTCGAGGATTGAACCAAGAGTAATTGTAATAAGCGCCTGAGTCTCACCACGGGTAAAGAGTGATGATCCATGGGTACGGGGAAGGACACCGATGCGGCAGTCGATCGGACGGACGGTGAAGAGGTCACGGCCGTCAATTCGGTCATTATTGCGGATCAGTGTACGGACAACTTCTGTGCGGACTTCGTCGATAGCTTCCTTGACCTCGGCACTGCTGTAGCCATCTTCAGACTCTTCATCAACAAACTGCTCAATAAGAGCGGCCTTGACTTCTGAATAAGCAGCGGCACGGGCCTTCTTGTATGAAGTCTTCATGGCGTTGGTGATCTTGTCATAACCAGCTTCACGGACTGCATCAATGCAGCGTGGCTTTTCCGGCGGAGTGAAGTCAACCTTCGGCTTACCGGCCTTGGCGGTCAACTCGGCAACCATCTCACAGATAACCTTGATTGTCGCATGGCCAAGATACAGCGCTTCAAGCATCTTGTCTTCTGAGATGTTATTGGCACCAGCCTCAACCATGGTGATTGAATCGGCTGTACCGGCGATGGTCAGGTTAAGTTCGGTATCCTTGAGCTGGCTCTCAGTCGGGTTGACGATGAACTCGCCATCCTTCATGCCAATACGGCAGGCACCAACCGGACCGGCAAAAGGAACCTCTGAAAGGCTGCATGAACAGGCAGAACCGATCATGCTCAGGATATCACCAGGATTCTCCATATCACTTGAAAGAACCATTGACTGGATAATAACGTCATTAGTATAGCCCTTCGGGAAAAGCGGGCGGATCGGACGGTCAGTCAGACGCATGGTTAGTGTCTCGTGGGTTGACGGAGCTTTCTCACGCTTGAAGAAGCCACCCGGGAACTTGCCGGCAGCATATGTCTTTTCGCGGTAATCAACCATCAACGGGAAAAAGTCACCATCATCGCGTGGATCACCGACAGCCACCGCTGAAAGGACGACCGTATCACCGTACTGAACCAGACATGAACCGGCAGCCTGCTTGGCAACCAGACCGGTACTGATCTTGAGGATACGCCCTGCAATCTCTCTCTCTACTGAAAACTCTTTGAATTGAATATCTTCCATTTTTTCTCCAAATTCTGTAACCAAACAAACAAAACAGTACAGACGGGGTTTTCAGTGTTCAGACGACTGCCCTGCAACACCACCACAGGAAAACCGGCTGAAAACTGAACTGCCCGAATGTCTGCCATTCAAACTACATATCTTACACTTATAAGCACAAACTGCAATTACCGATTATGCCCGAAACAGGATTAATTAGTATTTAGGCATAATTTGCCGCATAAAAAACTGAAACGGGGCCGTAATCCGACCCCGTTTCATAAAGTCTATACTAGTCAAGCTTTGCACGGAGGTTGAGCGTCTGAACAACTTCTGAATAGCGTTCGTGGCTCTTGTTGCGCAGATACTTCAGAAGCTTGTTACGACGGTTAACCATGCTGATAAGACCACGGCGTGAGTGGTTGTCCTTCTTGTGAGTGCGCAGATGATCTGTAAGGCTTGTGATACGCTCGGTCAGAATAGCAATTTGTACTTCCGGGCTGCCTGTGTCTTTTTCACCCTTGGCAAAGCTCTTGATGATCTCGCCTTTACGATCGGCTGTCATTACCATTTTTTTCTCCTGTTTGCGGCCTGGCCGCTGTAACGTCGGCTATGCAGAGGACCTTTTTCCGAATAAACAGCAAAAACCCACAAAGTAATTTGCTGCAGGAAGAACCCCGGCAAAACCATATTTATTTAAAAAAAAACAAAACATACTTTAAAAAATCAAAACACTGAAACGTGCCGCGAAAGACAGCAGATCAGATAAATTCGCCATCCGCTTCATAATACTTCTTGACGACATTACCGATGGTACTGAGTATGTCCTCCGCGGAGAAGGGCTTACGCAAAAAAGCGTCCGCCGCCGCAGTATCAACATCCCCCTCAGACATTCCGCTGATAATAATTACCGGCGTATTCTGGGTTGCGGAGTTACCACGCATCGCACTGATAAGGTCGTACCCCATGCCATCAGGCAGAAGCAGATCAACCAGAACCGCAATCAACTCTTTACCCTCAGCAGCAATCACCTCTTTGCTCTCAGCCAGACTCTCAGCCGAAACACATTCATATCCGCCATGAGTCAGGATCATATCAACAATCGCAACCGCATCCGAATCATTGTCAACCAGCAGAACCTTCTTGCCTGACATAACCCTGAAAACATCAGAACTGCTCAGACACTTCTCACGCAGGTTGCGCATTGTCGGGACCTTGGCCTCATACCAGGCATCCTCGATACTCTTCTTGAGCTGATAATTATGCAGCTGTAACTCACGCCACTCTTCACAACCAACAGAATTATCAGAAAAATCAAAGCAGTCGTGACGGTCAACCGAAAAGGCAAACTGACCCGGCAAATATGCTTCTCTAAGCATAATTTTCATATGCGGATAGTCCTGCGAACCAAGACGCAGTGACCAGGCCTTAAGCGATGTGTCTTCGGAAACAAAAGAAGTGAGCACCTGCTCAAGAGGAGTATCCTCCTGAAAATACAGGGAATGCTGTTCTCTGGTCTCCGCGTCGCCGTATGCCAACTGCAAATAAATATCAATTGCAGTATTTACGAGCGTAGCAGTAATTTTTCCCAGATCCATTGGTCTTTCCGTGCCCTTTAAAAGGCACCATGACTGTTAATTGTCAATCGCTGTAAGTTTAACGCCAAACCACTTATTGTCAAGCACTAATACATATTTTTATCCCGCATTTACAAACTCTTCGATTAAAGTTGAAAATATGAAAAAACACCCTGCATTTCTGCCAAATGTTTAAAATTTACATTTACAATCAGCGAGAAATCCATAACCTTATATATAGTATAATCAGGTTTTGAAAAATAGTCGCCTGACAGCTCCAAAACAGTCAGGACAAAGCATTACTCCCGCGGCAGAATTTTGAATTTTTAATTAAATAAAAGCGGGGTATTCTGATAATTCAAAGAAATATAGAGGAATTGCATCATATGTATAAACTTGAAGTAGAAAGCTGGTTTTCCTCCGCGCACCAGTTGCGGGAATACAAGGGCAAGTGTGAGAATCTGCACGGCCACAACTGGAAGGTAAAACTCCAGCTTGAGGGTGAAGAGCTTAACAGTCTTGGCATGCTTGTGGACTTTACCGATGCCAAGCGGATACTGTCGGGACTGATGGACAGGCTGGATCATAAATTTCTGAATGAAATCGAGCCTTTTGACAAAATCAATCCGACCTCTGAGTTAATTGCCAAATTTATCGCTGATGAGGCAGGCAAGGAATTACCGGAAAATGCCCGAGTATCAGCAGTAACAATCTGGGAGTCTGAGAAATGCAGCGCAACCTACCTACCGTAAACGGGCCGTTCCCTGTTGTTCAGGCGGCTCTGGACTTTCTTGATACCAAGCGTGCGCTTGGCGTTGCCCGTCAGGCTCGCGAGGGCGGGATCAACTGGCTGGAAGCCGGGACTCCGCTGATTAAGAGCGAGGGGCTAAATTCAATCCGGGCGCTCAGGGCGGAATTTCCTGATGCGGTCATTATTGCGGACATGAAAACGATGGACGCGGGCCGGGCTGAGGTTGAATCGGCAGCCAAGGCCGGGGCAAGTGTGGTGGTCTGTCTGGCGGCCGCCAGTGACGCGACTATTTCCCAGTGTGTGGAAGCCGGCAAGAATTACGGCGTAAAGATTTACTGTGACACAATTGGCCTTGAGAATCCCGAAATCCGGGCGACTGAAATAGAAAAACTCGGCGTTGATTTTATCGGTGTGCATTGCCCGATTGACGAACAGATGCAGGGCAAGAACCCGCTAGACAAGCTCAGAAAAGTTGTCGCGGCGGTAAGTGTGCCGGTTGGCGTGGCTGGCGGGATCAACAGTGAGACCGCCGGTGAGATTGCCAAAATTGGCGGCAGTATTATCATTGTCGGCGGCGCGCTGCATAAAGCGCCGGACGCTGTTAAAGCGGCGCAGGATCTTAATAATGCGGTGCAAAGCGGCGAGGCGATATCCTCAAATATCGGCCACCGCGCCAGTGAAGAGAGTATCCGCGACACTTTGCTCAAAGTATCAGCCTCAAATCTGTCTGATGCGCTCAACCATCAGCCGGGAATCCGCGGTATTGAGTTCAGGCTCAAAGGCAGACATCTTCGCATGGTCGGTCAGGCGACAACGGTAAAAACAGTCGCCGGTGACTGGAACAAGGTCGTGCAGGCAATTGACATCGCCGGTAAAAACGGGGTTGTGGTTGCTGACTGCGGCGGTACACCTCCGGCGGTCTGGGGAGAACTGGCGACGCTCTCAGCCAAGAAGGTGGGGCTTGCCGGGGCGGTGATTAACGGCGCGATCCGTGATACTGATGTGGCGCTGGAACTTGGAATGCCACTCTTTTCTGCCTGCGTAAGCCCTGATGCTGGTGACCCCAAAGGCCATGGAGAGATCAACTGCGACATAACTATCGGTGGACAAACCATTCATCCTGGAGACTGGATTGTCGGTGATGATGACGGGATTATGGTTCTGCCTAAAGGCAAGGCTCTTGAGTATGCCAACCGGGCCCTTGATGTTCTGGAAGCGGAAAACAGGTTACGCAGCGAAATAGAAGCCGGCAGCACATTATCCGCGGTTGTAGACCTCTCAAAATGGGAGAAAAAATAATATGCCCTCACTCTTTCTTCTTTTTCTTATCAGTATCGGAGCATTTTTTCTGGGTGGAGGCATGGCGATAGCCATTATATCCGGCAGAAAAAAACCTACGCCCCCTGCCAGCAGAACAGATGATGCTGTTGTAGAGAACAATACTGATGCTGACGAGATAGCGAGAAAGAAGCTGGAAAAATCCACCCGCTCAATAAAAGAGATCCTGGTCGGGCTTGCCTTCGCCGTCAAGAACCTTGACGGGGCAGCCAGCAATTCAACCAACACCCTGACTACAGTGCGCAACAAGCTTGATGAAATGTCACTACCGCAAGACATTGCTCGCTGTCAGGAGCTGATTATTGCTGAAGTTGACAAGGTTATGCGCAGCAACAACGGCCTGCGCTCGGAACTGGAAAAGGCCCGCGTTGAGATGATAAAGCAGCGCAAGGTAATTGAGTCACTGCAGGTTGCCGCCACAATTGACAAGCTTACACATATCGATAACCGGGCTTCGTTTGATGACTATATAATCGGGGCGTTTGAGCGCTTCCGCAGCAGCAACGTACCGTTCTCGATAATAATAATTGATATCGACCATTTCAAGAAAATCAATGATACTTACGGACACGTGATCGGTGACCGGGTTCTTGAAGAAATGGCAGGAAAGCTGCGCACCTGCCTGCGCTCATCAGATTTCTTTGCCCGTTACGGCGGCGAAGAATTTGTCATTGTTCTTGAACAGACCAATCTGGCACAGGCTTGCATAATCGCCGAGCATCTGCGCAAGTCTGTCGGCTCAGAGGAATTTGAACTTGACAACCACAGCATTAAACTGACAATATCCGCCGGATGCGCACAGGTTCAGGAAGGAGACCAGATCAAGGATCTGATAAAACACTCCGACGAACAACTATACAATGCCAAAAACAATGGCAGAAACACCATATACCCTAAAATTAATCTGCAAAAACCACAGGCGACCAACTGACAGATTTTTTTTACCTAGGCAACGCCAGGAAGTTTAAAATGACTGAATCCAGAAACAACAGTAGCACTCAAGATGACAATACCCGCTTTACCCTCTGGAAGATACTCGGGGCAGCTATTGTCGTGCTTGCACTGGCAATAATTGTCGCAGCGTTCAGTATCTATAACAGCTACAAATCCGAGTCGATAAAAAAAGCGCAGGAAATTGCCGCCGCCAACCGCCCGGTTGACGCGGTTAACGTTTCACTGCTTGATCTGAAAAAGACCAAGGTTGTCGACTCAATAACTTTGCCGGGCTTCCTTCAGGCCTGGGACAAGGCGCAACTCTCGGCGCAAGTATCAGGCAAACTGATTAAAAAGGTTCCCGAGGGCACAAAAGTAAAAGAGGGCGATCCGATTGCCTACCTTGACCAGAGCGATTACCAGATCAAACTTACCGAAGCCGAATCGACATATCTTGAAGCCAAACAGAATTACGAGCGCAAGCAAAAACTCCGCAGCAGCCGTATCAACGCCCTCAGTGAACTGGAACAGGCGACAGCCACCTACAATAAGGCTAAAAGCGAATACGAAGCGGCAAAGCTCTCCCTTGAAAGATGTATAATCCATGCTCCATTTGACGGGGTGGTGGACACTGTACCGCCGGAAATTGGCGAACTGGTAAGTATCGGGCAGGATGTGGCGACTGTAGCGCAACTCGGCGAGCTTAAGGTCGAGGTCGGAATTCCCGAGAAAGATATCGACATGGTGCGCTCAGTAAAAGAGTGTGCGGTTAATGTGGAAGCGGCAAAATCCAAGACAACCGGCGAGCGCACTTACCTGAGCTACCTGCCTTCAGAAACATCACAGGTCTATACCCTCAGGCTGAAGATCCCCAATAAAGAAGAAAAGATGCGCCCCGGGATGTTCAGCGATGTCAAGGTGATCCGGGAGATCAGAACTAACTTCCTTGTGCCGATCTACTCGGTAATGGCCAAGGACGACCAGCATTATGTCTTTGTCTCAGATAATTACAAAGCTGAAAAGAAAATAAAAAACGACCAGAGAAATCTTATGACCGCCAGAAAAAGGCTGGTCAAACTTGGGGTTATACAGGGTACCAATGTTGAAATCCTCTCAGGTCTTAAGGAAGGGGATCAGATCGTTGTTGTCGGGCAACGTAATCTTGATGACGGAACGATAATGAGTATAGTCAAAAAATTTGGGGAACTAAGTGAATTCAGCCAGTAAAATCATTCTGGTTTTAATTGCAACTGCCATCTCAGCAACTCTCTGCGGCTGCAGTGACAACCTGAAAACGTACCGGTGCATTGATAACTCAACAGTTACTGCTCCGGTTGTGCTTCTGAGTAACACCTCAGACTTACATTTCAAGACCAGACATTGCCTGGCGCAAGCAGGAGCAGCCTACTTTCTGAGTAATGGACTCAGTAACTATCCTGTAGAAATAAACGCTACGGACAACTGCACCGAAAAAGAAGTCTCACTCGCACGCGCGCCTTCAGAGGCCGGATATTATGACCTTGTTGCAGAGTGTGCGGGAGTGCAACAGTTGATAGCCAAAAGAGTTGTCCGGGTGATTGACAAATTCAATATCGTGCTGAGTTTTGATGACGGGCCGGCTGTTGACAAGTTACCGGAAGACGGCTGCATCAATGACAGCTCAACCATGCTCACACTGGAGAACCTTGCGAAGTTCCGCCACGGCCCCGAAAACCGGTATCAGGGGGTATGTGCGATATTTTTCATACTCTCACAGCCAGATAAATTCCTTAAATTCGACTATAACAAAGCCGAAACCAGAGACGGCTGCCTTATTCTGCAAGAGATCAAAAAATACGGTCATGTTATCGGTGTGCACTGGGGCGGTAATTACTACTCACAGCTCAAACTCCACACCAGTCGCGTCCATCTTCCACCCTACAAGTGGAGCGAGTCGGCAGAAAATATCGGCAACAACGCACTTGAGAGTGACCTCCTTGAATGTATCAACCGCATCCGGGAATGCACTCAAACCATACCGGAATACGTCCGTCCTCCCCTCTGGAAGTACAGCAGCAAAAAAGACCCGAGCGTAAAAGGGCTTGTACTGCAAAGCTATAAGAACCTCGGCCTGAAGATGATCTTAAGCGACGGCCGCTACCCCGATGGCGGCTACGGCATTATTTCGTTTGTCTGCCCCTGGGAGATGAGTAAGTTTGAAAAGAACCTCAGGCTCGCTTTCACTTCAGGCGAGAGTGACCTCGTTCTCTCAATGCATGATTCAAATTCCTATACAGCCAAACGACTGCCGCAGATCCTCGCGAAGATTTACACCGAATTTGCAAGGATTGATTTTGGCGGCGCCAAAGCTGACGGACACGAAAGAATTGTCTTTGCCAGAAACGCAGAGCAGGTGAAAAACCTGCTTGAACGCAAGACCAGATTTGTCATGTTCCCAGGCTACAGCCCGGATAAAGAGTAAGTAATTCTGAAAGCAGGTGGGTTAGTTTGAAAATACTTATTGTCGGATTAGGACGAATGGGCTACTCCCTGGCTGAACAGCTTGACAGGGAGGGACATGCTGTATATGCAGTCGATCACCGCAATGACGCCGTCGAACGAGCTAGGGCGCGACTTGACATTATGGTTGCCTGCGGCTCCGGCTGCAGCATCAAGGTCCTGCAGGAACTGGGCGCGCAGAATGCGGACCTGATTATTGCAGCCAGCGGCTCCGACGAGGTGAACATAGTCTCCTGTCTGGTGGCAAGAGAGATCGGAGTCAAGCGCAGTATCTCACGCCTCGAGAGCCGCGACCTTGTTGAGAACCTCCGCGAGATGCCGCTCTCATCGCTTGGCATTGACGAGTTTGTCAACCCAAGGGAAGAAACCGTCAAACGCCTCTGCCAGATTATCCGCACCCCCGGCACAACCATGAGCGCGGAATTTGCCGGTGGCGACGTCGAGCTTAGAGGTCTGCGCGTGGAGCATGAAAGCCAGCTCACGCAATTACCGCTCATGGCATTACAGGCACTCTTTGTCGAACATTTTCTGGTATCAGCAGTGCAGCGCGAGCAGGAACTGATTATCCCCAAAGGTGATTTTCAGATTCAGGTCGGCGACATCATTCACGTTGTTCTGCACAAATCAATTTTCAGGCAATTCCTTGAACTATTTGATTTTGAAAAGCAGCGCGCACGCAAGATCTTTGTTTACGGCGCTAAAGGCATTGGCCTTGATCTGTGCCGGGAGCTTGAAGATGACCTGCAGGATATTGTCCTGATTGACGAGGACTGGGACCAGCGCAAAAAAGCCAGCGCCTTCCTCAAAAAAACCAGCATTATCGACGGTTCGCCGCGCGATAATATTCTGATGCAGGATTTGAAGATCAACACCAGTGATTATTTCATCGGGGCAAGCGAGAGCGAGGAAGCGAATTTCTCAAGCGCGCTTATTGCTAAGCGTCTCGGGGTTAAAAATGCCGTCATGCTTACCGACCACCCCTCGCATGTGGAACTGTTTGACACATTACCGCTTGACGCAGTGCTTAGTCCGGTTATCATTTCTGTCGGCGCGATCCTCAAAGCAGCAAGAGCGGGCTCGGTGCTTTCAATGTTTAATATCGCCGGAGGACGCGGTGAAGCGCTTGAGATTGTTGCCCACAAAAAAGCTCAGGCCGTTGGCACTCCGCTAAAGGAAATAAAGTTCCCCGCCGGCATCATGATCGCGGCGACCATCAACAGCAGCGGTTTTCACATAGCTTCCGGCGCGACAGTAATCCAGCCGGGAGACCGCGTAATCATCGTCGGCAAACGCGAGATTATCAGCAGCGCAATTTCCATGATTGGCTCAAAATAACAATGTCGGTTTTTTACGGAGAATGAAGTGGACAAGAAAAATATCCTAATCACCGGAGGAGCCGGGTTTATTGGCAGCCACCTTACGGACCTGATGCTTCTGCAGGGCCATGGCGTCACAGTCATTGATGATATGTCAACAGGCAGTATCCGCAATCTTGAAAAAGCCAAACAGAATCCGAACTTCAATCTGCTGGTTGGTTCAGCCGCTGACAACAAATTCATAGAAAGCCAAGTCGCCACATCTGACATTATCTTTCATCTTGCCGCCGTTGTCGGGGTGCGCAAGGTGATGGAAAACACCATCGAGACAATCAACAAAAACCTGCATACGACTGAAGCCGTGCTTGAAAGCTGCACACGTTACCACAAGCGCGTAATCATAACCTCGACCAGTGAGGTGTATGGTTCAAACAACAATGAAAGTTTCAGCGAAGAGGACAACTCGATAATCGGCAGCAGCAAGCACCGCCGCTGGTGTTATGCTGCGTGCAAACTGCTTGACGAGTTTCTGGGCTATGCGTGCTTTCATTCCTCAGGACTGCCGGTAACAATCGTCAGACTCTTTAACACTATCGGCCCAAGACAGGTCGGACATTACGGAATGGTGGTACCCAACTTCATCAAAGCCGCCCTGAAAAACGAGCCGATCATAATTCACGGTGACGGCAGCCAGAGCAGATGCTTCAGTTATGTCGGGGACGTGGTAACTTGTCTTGATGCCCTAGCCGGCTCACCCCAGGCCTACGGCGAAACATTTAATATCGGAAGCAGCTCGGAGATTTCAATTCTTGAGCTGGCCAACAAAATCAAAGAGTTATCCGGCTCAAGCTCTGAGATAATTTTCCGCAGCTATGAAGAAATTTACGGCGAAGGCTTTGTCGACATGAAGCGGCGCAAGCCCGACACCTCCAAGCTGAAGAGCGTTATCGGCTTTACCCCGCAGACAGCGCTTGATGATGTACTTAAAATGATTATCAGCGAACTTGGCGGAGACTGACTGTGTGTGGAATCGCCGGAATCTTCAACTACAACTCCGAGATAAATCCCGAAGAAGTATCGGCGGTTCTCTCATCGGCGCTCTTCACGCGCGGGCCTGATGACACGGGTACCTTTATCGACCACACGACATTACTTGTACACCGGCGATTGTCAATTCTGGATCTTTCCGCGGCCGGCCATCAGCCGATGCAGGACCGCAACCATGAATTTGTAATTGTCTATAATGGCGAAATCTACAACTTTGCCGAGATCAAAAATGAGCTGACCGATCTGGGGGCTGTATTCAAATCACACACCGACACCGAGGTCGTCCTCAATGCTTACCGCCACTGGGGGGATGAGTGCCTGCATAAATTCCGCGGAATGTTTGCCTTTGCAATTTATGACAAACTGCGCAAGAACCTGTTTCTGGCGCGTGACCGTTTTGGCATCAAGCCGCTGATCTGGTCGAAAACCAAGGATCAGTTTGTTTTCAGTTCAGAACTTGCGCCACTGATAAAAGCGGGACTGGTTGAACAGAAAATCAATATCAACGCCCTGCATGACTACATCTCTACAGGCTCTGTATTACAACCGGAAACAATCTATAAAGATGTTTATCAGCTTGAGCCGGGATCGTCAATGCTGGTCAAGTCTGACGGAACATATACAAAAAAGAATTGGTACGACATCATAAATGCGACCTATGATCTGCATCGTGAAATATCGGGTCTCACCTATACCGATCTTACTGAAAGATTAAAACAGGAACTTGACACGGCCGCAGCCTACCATGCTGTTTCCGATGTGCCGGTTGGGGCATTTCTCAGCGGCGGGGTAGATTCAGCGGCGGTCAGCGCATTATTGTCAAAACACATCAGAGGCAGACTTAAGACTTTTTCCATCGGCTTTGAGCAGCAGGACGAAGTAACCGACGAGCTTGCCGGGGCGCGCGACAGTGCAATGTTCCTTGAATCAGAGCATCACCCGGTAGTAGTCACAGACAAGGAAATCCTTGAACTCTACTCCTGCTTTGCCAATAAACTCGACCAGCCAAGCATGGATGGCTTTAACACTTTTATCGTCAGCAAGCATACCGCGCAGTCAATTAAGGTCGCAATCTCCGGCCTTGGCGGGGACGAACTCTTTGCCGGGTATCCGCATTTTGCCGACATCCAGAGGCAATCGCCCAAAATGCGCTACCCTTTAAGCTCACTGCTGGCAATCGTACACAACCATAAACCAAACAATAAAACCCGGCAGGCCCTCTACCGCGGGCTGACTCCATTTGCCGCAGACATCTTTTTCAGAGAATATACGCCAAGAGCTTTGGCGGCCAAAATACTAAAGCCGCAAATTTCAAAGCCGCACGACAACGGGCAACCGTTTTTACTCAACCACCTCAGTCCGCTCGCCGAGATTTCCTACAGCGAACTGAATGGCTACCTGCTCTCAACACTTTTGCGAGACTGCGATGTCTGCAGCATGGCGCACTCACTGGAAGTCCGTCCACTCCTGCTTGACCATAAAGTAGCGGAATTTGCATTTGCCTTGCCTGATTCTGCGAAGATCAAGGCTGGCAGGCAAAAGGCGATACTGAGTGACGCGATGTCTGACCTAATCTCGCAGAGTATCGCAAAGCGCAGGAAGAGCGGTTTTGAACTGCCCTTCGGCCGCTGGCTCAGCGGCGTCCTTAATGAACGCTTCAACGATCTGCTCTCGCAACAGACAGCCAAGGATCTGTTCACAGCCAAACACATAAATAATATCCGCGCCGCGATATCTACGCCAATAAAAGCACGCAGACACTGGCGGGAACTTGTTCTCTTGTCATGGTTTTACAGGACGAAATCCACGCTATGAAGGTACTGCATGTAATCTCAGGCTCGCTACAGGCCGGGGCTGCCCGCGGCGCACTCTGGCTGCATCACGGACTTCTGAAAAAAAGCGTTCAGAGCCGGATTCTCTCAACACACAATGACGTCTCTGAACCGGAAATACTTTCCGTTTACAATAACAGTTTCACTGACGGCCTGCTGCGCAAGTTACGCCTTGCAGTCGATATACTGCCTGCATATTTTTACCGGCAACGCAAACGCAGATTGTTCAGCAGCGCTCTTGGCGGTATCAACCTTACAAGTCATCCAGCATATAAGGACGCCGACCTGATACACCTGCACTGGATCAACGCAGGCATGCTGTCCCTATCAGAGATCCATAAAATCGACAAGCCTGTAGTCTGGACTGTCCGCGATATGTGGCCTTTCACCGGCGGCTGCCATTATGCGCTTGATTGTGAGAAATACAAAACAGGCTGCGGCTTTTGTCCACTTCTTGGCAGCAAGTCTGAGCGTGATCTTTCTTCATGGAATTTTAAACGAAAAATCAAATCATTACCTGAAAACCTGCAACCGGTGGCAATCAGCAAATGGGTCAGAGACTGCGCAGAGAGCAGCCCCATTCTTTCAGGAAAAAACACTCAGGTAATCCATAACTGTGTTGACCCTGCGCTTTTCACACCGGTTAATCGTGACACTGCCCGCAGTAAACTCGGCTGGAATAATAATGAGAAAATTATCTTAGGCGGCGCGCTTGGCCTTAGTTCACCATGGAAAGGCTTTGCCAGCCTGATTAATGCGGTCAGACTTTTGGGCGGCGATTACAAACTTGCGTTATTCGGCGACACTGACGACCTCTGCGCTGAATGGAAGGAATTGCTTAATTATGATCTGGGACGATTGTACTCCGCGCAGGAATTAAGCACCGCCTACTCGGCAGCTGATCTTTTTATCGCACCGTCGCATCAGGAAGCCTTCGGCAAAACACTGATTGAGGCGATGTCATGTGAAGCGCCGGTAGTGGCGTTTAACGCAACTGGGCCGGCGGATATTGTCAGCCACCAGTCAACAGGCTGGCTGGCAGAACCCTTCAGCGCTGAAAGCATGGCTGAAGGAATCCGCTGGTGCTGCGCGAACAACCACAATAATCAACTTGGCAAAGGCGGGCGGCAAAGGGTAATTGATCTCTTCTCGCCCGATGTCATCGCCGGAAAATATCACGATCTTTATAATAGTATACTCAACAATTACGGAGATCGTAATGCCTGAACACCCACTCATCAGCATTATCACCGCGACTTATAATTGCCGGGAAGATCTTGAGAAATGCCTACAGTCTTTAGCCGCGCAAAGCTATCGCGGTTTTGAGCATATTATTGTCGACGGCGGCTCGACTGACGGCACACTTGAGGTGATTGAAAAAAATCAGACCTCACTTGGCTGGTGGATCTCAGAACCAGACAGAGGAATCTACAACGCCTGGAACAAAGCACTCGCCCACATCAAGGGTGAATGGGTTCTTTTTCTCGGCGCTGATGATACGCTGTACTCACCCGACACGCTCAGCGAGATTGCGCCTATCCTTGCGCAGCAGCCAAAAGATCTCCGCACCGTTTATGGAAAACTTGAATCAGTTGATGAGGAAGGAAATGTCATTGCCATTGCCGGCCGGGGCAGGGATATTGACCACGCTGATTTTATCAATTTCGCCAAACCCCTCCCGCACCCTTCGATGCTGCAGCGGCGTGAGGTCTTTAAAGAACTTGGCGGTTTTGATGAAGGTTATCGTATCTCGGCTGACTTTGATTTCATGTGCCGCGAACTTCTCGAACATCAGGCCGAGTTTGCCGATATTTTCATTACCGTGCATCTGCTTCGCGGTGTCAGTGTTCACCCGAAGACCGCCCTTAAAAGCTGGCAGGAAACACTTAAGATTATCCGCGCCCACAAATTACCCGTACCCCTGCGCTTCAAATTCCTGCGCATCACAAAAGCCGCCGCCTTTTATCTGGGCTGGCTAATCTTGCCGGACAAAATCATCCTCCCGCTTATCGACCGCCTGCGCAAATCATACTGGAAAAACCGGTAACGCTTTTCTTATTATAATTTGCCACCCAACAAGCATAAAAAAAGTTGCCTGCAAATTCTGCAGGCAACCATATAGAATCTAATCAAGACCGGGTGAAAAAAGTTATTTCTCAGGCTTGCTGAGCAGTGCTTCCTTGAGGCTTTCAGGATCAACCGAGACGCAGCCGACATGACCAACAACCACACCTGCCGCTGCATTGGCAATATGTGCCGCCTCTGCCATCGTGCAACCTGCACCAACCGCCAGCGCGAAAGTAGCCGCTACTGTATCACCTGCACCAGTAACATCAAAAACCTCACGCGCGCGTGTTGCAATACTTACCGGTTCTGCGCCGCGGCAACAGAGACACATTCCCTCCTCACCCAGAGTTACCAGCACATCACACTCAAGCATTTCTGCAAGCTTGTGACCAAGCTCACAACCAGGCAGATAACCATGCGCCCCCAGCATCTCTGTCGCTTCCTTGCGGTTTGGCGTAATCAGGCTCACCCCACGATAAATCTCTTTATGCTGCGGACGGGGGTCTACAATCACCGGCTTGCCGCTCTCGCGCAGCAGATTCATAAGATTCGCGTCAACCATACCCTTGGCGTAATCACTGACCAGTATCACATCACAGTCATCAAGGAGATCGGCAAGTACCTTTCCCCGGATTTCAATGGCCCGTTCCGACAATTCAAACTTGCCATGGTTATCCCGCGAAGAATAAGGATACTCCCAGTCAACCCGGAGCATCTGCTGGCGGTCTGCGACCATTCTCGCCTTGCGGACAGTGCAGGGAAGATCAGCAATCAATTCGACATTAATATCACGGTCAGCACACTTCTGCGCCAGGATCTGACCGTCATTATCAAGCTTGCCGCCCCGCCCCGCCAGCGCCAGCAGATTGGCCCTGCCCTTCAGGGAGGTGATATTGGCCGCGACGTTAGCCGCCCCGCCAACACGGTTGAACTCATCAGTAACCCGCAGAATCGGCACCGGCGCCTCAGGCGAAACCCGGTCAACCGTTCCAATAACGTAGTGGTCAAGCATGGCGTCACCGACCACCAGCGCCGTCACACCGGACAATTTATCAATATAAGGTACAAGCTCAGCACAATTAGGCATATTTTCCCCTGTAAAAGCAGTATTTTTCAATCTAACTCCTTATTACTACGGCTTATTATATGATTTCGTCAGCAAAATTACAGGATTCTGTCATTTTTTTCTGTTTTTTAAATGAGTTATTACCGATCTAAGGTATGACTTAACCTTTATTTACGGACTTTTTAAGGCAGAAACCGGAAAAATACTCCATTTTCTTGATTTTCTGCTGAAGCTTTGCCGTGATTGTCCGCTAATAAACTTACCTGATTGCTCATTCAGGCAGCCGTATGGGGTTTTATAACCCTCTCACTGGGGAGTGAGGCTGCGTGGAAATAATCTAGGTACTGGGGAACAGTTATTATGGGAATAACTGTCTTTTTCGCACCGCAGGAACGGTAAACTTGCAGTAATTTTTTTTCGGGAGGAAGAAAAATGTTAGGTCAAATCGGTAATGGTATCTTTAATCGCTTCGGTAACACAGGCTTGAATAACCCTACTTTCAGGGGGCTTGGCAACAAATACGGCCTGTATAAAAACGCCGAAAAGAGCGATACAGAAGAGACTGACGAATCTAAGAATTCAACAGACAGCACAGAAGAGACAACCGATGCCACAGAAGCGGCAACCGGCTCTCAAAACAGCACCTCATATTCAGACGACAACTCTGATGACTCCAGCGGCTATGCCATGAGCATGCTTGATGAGTTTAAAAAACAGGTCAATGACGTTCTCATGCAGAGCATGGGACTAAACGATCCTGAAAGCCTGCAGGGACTAAGCGGCCTTGGCGGGCTGAATGAATTATTCGGCTCAGCCCTAAACGGCAACAGCTTCAGCGCAATGAGCTTCTCCGCACAATTTGAAATCAACTACCAGTCAGTAATGGCCGTTGCCGGTGAAAATGGCATGACAATGCAGTCCACCAGCTTCAGCCTGAGCGCCTCATTTGAATTTATCGGCATGAGCAGCGGCTACGGCAGCGATTTCAACCCGTTTGCCACAGATGATACAGAAGAGGGTCAACCAACTGACATGATGTCCAAACTCAAGGACATGTTCTCACCTGAAAAGACAGCACAGCGCATTCTTGACTTTGCCCTGAGTTTCTTCCCCAACAGCAAGCAGTACACAGAAGGCGGCGATACTCAGGATTCACGCCAGAGCTTTGCCGATATTATGTCAGCCGCAGTCCAGAAAGGATTCGATCAGGCAATGGGCATCCTCGGCAAAGTGCCGGAAGAAACAGAAAAAGAGATTGACGAAACTCATAGCCGCGTCTTTGACGGTTTTGATGATTTTGTCCAGAATGGTTACGACTGGGCCAACAGCAATTACGGTTCAATCCAGGCTTACAGCAGCACCTTTGAAATGAGCTATTCATCAACAGCCATTTATTACAGCGCAGATGAAGTCGACAGCATCTTCGGCAACCACAATGCCAATGCCCTCGGAAATAGCTCTTCATACGAGGATGAACCGGCTGAAGAAGTCGCCGCTACGCAGGTAAATGCTGATAATGAAACCTCGCAAAGCGCTGCCGATGAGCAGGCCGAAGATGTGTCAGAGACAAGCGCAGCCTCCTGAAGACAGAATAAATTACTCTGGGGTTATGAGATTAATTGAACAAAAAACATATTACGTTCGAAAGGGAGTCCCCAGCTCCCTAACGTTCCCTCCCGAGTCGGGTCGCCTCCCCCAGGGCGACCCGAACATTTTTATAGACCTGTTTTTCCTGTTTGTCCACGCTACAATTATACATAAAACGTTACCAACCAACGAAAATACGCCAGAAAACAGGCATTAATCATTTAATATCAAACATTTACGCAAAATACTTTACGGTAAGAACTGAAATATTTTGGATTGTTTTAGCTTGTGAAAAATGTATACTAAAAATAGAAATATATATTACGTGACCTTATAAAGTAAGTTACAAGGGCAGATATGGACGCGTTTAAACTTGATATAGACCTTGAGGAAATGGTTGTAAAGCTGATTGCCTCTCCTCCCTTGCCGGACACTTTTCGTGATCCGGATATGGTTCGTGATGCCCTCAAGGAAAATAACATCTTTCAGGGGATCAAGCCCAAACAGATCGAGCTTGCCTTCGAAGGCATGGAGGATCTTGAAGAAGGCGACGAATTTATCATAGCTGAGGGTAAACTACCAATCCACGGCCAGAACGGCTCGGTTGATTTTCTGGTTAATATAAGCGGCAAGGCTATTTATGACGGCTCTGTTGCCGAAAACGAAGATGACAAGATTGACTTTAAGAATGCGGTCAAGATTGAGTCGGTCAAACCCGGTCAGATTCTTGCAAAAATCATCCCCCCAACCAAAGGCGAGAGCGGTTACAGCCTTGCCGGCAAAGAACTTCCGGCAAGAAACGGCAAACCGGCAGTTATCGGTTTTGGCGAAGGTGTCGAGGTAGACCCCGATGGCGCAACAATCCGTGCCATTCAGGAAGGTCGCCCGGTCTATGCCCACAAACGTATTTCAGTAAACCCCGCTTACGAGATCCACGGTGATGTCTGCTATGAAACGGGGAACATAAAATTTGACGGTTATGTCCATATCAACGGCAATGTCCAGGATGATTTTATAATTGAAGCCAAAAATATTGAGATTAACGGCGCAGTCGGGGCAGCGACTATCCGCTGCAAAAACAACCTGATTGTACACGGCGGCATCAACGGACACTCCAAAGCTGAAGTTATCTGCCATGGTTCTGCTGATGTGAAGTACATAAACGCGGCCAATGTCGAGGTCAAAGGCGACCTTAACGTTGGGCGTGAAATTGTCAATGCCAGAGTCTGGTGCGCGGGCAAGGTCAACGCCGGCAAGATAATCGGTGGTGAAGTGATCGCGCTTCAGGGGATATACGCAAAGACCTTCGGCTCTGAACTTGGCATCCCGACATTAATCGAACCAGGCACAAATTATGAGATCCGCCGTATTGATAACGCGATAGAAGTCCTTACCGAGCAGATACATAAAATAACCAGGCCTATTTCCGCATTTCTTGGCAACCACAAAAAATTCCTCAGCCTACCCCAAGACAAGCAGGAAGAAATAATAAAAAATTACACTTTCTTCAAGAAGATCAAGGACGCGTTCATCAAGCTGCACACCGCCAGACATAAAATTATTTCAAAGGATAACAGCCCGCCGGTAAAACAGGCAATTGTTTTAAAACATATGTACACCGATGTCACAATCAAAACCTCTTCCTGTGTGAAACACTTCCGCACAGAGGTCAACGGCCCGGCAGCGCTCGTTGAGGATATCAGCCACGGCACCATAACAGTAGCTGGCTACAACCCGTCCAAAGATGAGGTTATAGTCAAGGAAAAAGAGGAGCAGGAGTGATATGGATCTTCCAAACATCTACACCCTAGATACTCTTAATGAACTTGACAAAGAGTTCAATTACATGATCTACGGCCAAGGGGTAAGCCTGATTGTCGTGGAAGGTTCAACTGCCAAACGCAAAACGCTCTGCAACGAACTGAAGAAATTCGGCTATGACTGCGTTTATGACTCAGCGAAAGCCCTTGATGCCGAGAATATTGCCAAAACAGCAGAGGGCAAGATTGCTCTGCTTATCTCCTATGACCTGCCAAAGTCTGACGGCGCGACCGCGACAAAATCGTTCATCAGCAAATTCCCTGAAGCGATTGTCTTTATACTTGTCAACAATAATGACCCGGCAATAATTCAGCACTCAGAGGAAGCGGGGGCGCTGGCGGTACTGGAAAAGTCTACTCCTGTAGCTGATATCTGCACAAAGCTGAAAAACTTCGGCCTTGGAATTTAACCACGGGTCTTGCCACCTTTTCCGTCAATGCAGGATTATTTAACTTCATGCTACTTGACTATTGCAAAAAACTCCTCTTTGAGGATATAATTAGGGATATGCAGATAACAATATCCGCTGTTTATTAAATTTTACACTTTTGGCCAAACCAGATATTCTGTACCAATACTGACGCCAAAGGAGAGAACCATGCAAAAGATCTGTGAAATATGCAAGAAAGCCGCGGCAACGGTCCACCTTACCGACATCAAGAACAATGTAACCAAAGAGTTGCATATGTGCGAGGAGTGTGCGACGGAAAAGGGGATCAGCATCAATAAGTCTATCCCGCTTGAGAGCCTTTTTGCCGATACAAAAAAGAAAAAAGCCAATGAGAAACACGCAAAAATTATTTGCGAACATTGTGGCATGAGCTGGAGTGAATTCCGCGAAAATGGCCGCCTTGGTTGCGCGCACGATTACCGGGTTTTCCGTAAAGGGCTTGAACCGCTGCTCAATGAAGTCCATGCCTCTCGCGGACAACACACAGGTAAATCACCGGAAAATACGCCAGAAAACCGCATATTAAAGGAAATCCAGGAAATTAAACGCAAACTGCGAGAAGCGGTTGCACGCGAAGATTATGAGGTTGCGGCTGAATTGAGAGACCAACTTTCCTCAATGCCCCAATCGTCTGAGGAAGAGGATAATTGATTTAAAATATTTCCTAAACAACACCAGACTACTTCCGATAATATTATTATCGAAGTTAATTTATTTAGGAATGGGTGGTCAAGATGTCAAACAAATCAAACAACTCAAATGAGGAAAAAAAGGCTTCCCAAATAAGTCGTGAACTCAAGTGCATGGGTGAATTCCCCTTATTTCCCGGCTGGCTTTTTTTCGAACGCTGTGACAAGGAAAATAATTTCCATGTCTCGGCATACGGTTCCAGTGGCCGTAAAATCCGCAAAGTCTCCGACAGCCGCGAATATGCGATTGCCGAGTGCCTGAGAAATATTCTAGGCAACCAGTGACTTCATGTCTTTCTGGCACAAGCTGCTTTATCATATTGAGCATATAAAAAGCGCCGGAACAGTAATGTCCGGCGTTTTTTATTCTGCACAAAATTCAAGCCCTAAAGATCAGCCATCCTGCTCAATGCTGATCTTGACAGTGTCGGTTTCAGCAACCGACACCTCAGGTTTATTTTTAAAATCAATATGGTGCTTGCCAAGAGCATAGAGCGCGCCGCCTATCAACCCGTAAAAAATCATCCCGACTCTGAAACAAAGCATCATCGTCGCAGCCTTGGGACCGTTATCAAGTCCGGGGGTGGCCATACTGAAAAATGTCGAAAACGCCGCTTCACCCTGGCCGGCACCACCCGGCGCAAGAGGCAGATAGTTGATTGTCAGACCGGCGTAAACCAGAAACATATACTGCGTAACCTCAATCCCCTCGATGCCTACAGCATTGGCAAAAAACACAAACGAGATAAGCGTACACAGGTGCGCCGCCAGTGAGACCAGAACCACAAGAATAATGGTCCCTGGCTGCCCCCGGTAGACGGCAATCGAATTTGTCAGCTTTAAGAGCAATTTACCGCCAGGAAGGCGATGCTCAATTTTCTTAAGTTTGTTATTAAGAAAGAGCGAACCAAAAAAAACACTACCCATGAAAAGAGCGCAGGCGCCGGCAATTGCACAGTAAATTTTAACAAGGTGCATGAACTCGGGGTTGGCTGAAACAAAATCAAGATTAAGCACAACCCCAAGCAGAATCAGAATAACCAGAGTCGGCAAGCCAAGAAAACGGCTGAGTACGACCGAAGTCGTCACCGCGGCAGTTGATACCCCGCCCTCTTTTGAGACCCTGTAAATACGGTACAAATCCCCGCCCGTCGCACCGGGGATAAATGTGTTAAAGAAATAACTGATATAAAGCAGGCGCAGCAAAGTCCGGTAATGGATATGAATATCCTGTCCGCGCAGCAATAACTGCCAGCGTAGCGCATCAAGAAAAAGCTGCGAGGATATTATCAGAATTCCCGGAACAACCAATTGCCAGTTTAAAAAAGCGTCTTTGATGTTCTCAATATCGAGCGTGCCGTTGAAAAAGAGAAAAGCGATAAGCCCCACGGCAAAGCCTACCCGGTGAACAGAAAAAGACGACTTCCTGCATAAGGTAAACACCGTTCCCGGAAAGAGACCGGCAGCCATGCAGGGCAGTAACTGCCCGGCAAGAAAATCAGGCATTATCAATCGAACGGCGAGCATCAACAGCAGCACCAGTTCCAGCACCGCAAGAACAATCTCAAAACGTGAAGGGATTGACTTTTCATTAACAGCTGAGTTGTTCAAGGAAGGCCTCTATTCTCGTTCTGGTCCGACCATCCACAGCTCCGGGACGGTCAGCCTCTATGGTTAAAACAGGGATATCTGCTTCGCGCCGCAAAATGATATCATGTAACTGGCGATGGCAGAAGCTCTGGGTATAATGAATAAGCCCGTCAAGTTTTCGCGTCTTCGCCTGCCGGTTAATCTCCGCAACCCGGACAGATGCCCCGGCTGTATAGGTATAACCCGCAAAAGCATCCTCAAGAGAGCAGCCGATCCCCTGCGCCAGAGAGAACTGATGCGGAACTTCATGGTAAACCACCCGCGCACCCGCCCCGTCAATAACATCCCACAAATCAGAGAGAATCGTCGGCACCCCAACAACCCCAAGGCGCAACATCAATTCCTGTTCCGGGCGTTTTGAGTACTGCTCCTCAAGCTTACTTATTTTCTTACTACATGCCTCAATGTCACCGTCAAAATCAGTCATTGCCAGTTGTGCCTCAAATAATTCCGCACTGCTGATATTGCCATCACTGACAGCCTGCCTGTCAATCAGGGCAACTTTAGCCCGGATAACATCAAGCTTCTTCTTGTACGCCAAAACATCCACAGGATCAGCACCAAGCAACTTGCAAAGATTACTGACCTCTGAAGAAAACTTCCGATGCCAGTCCTTGTCACCACTGGCCGGAAAGGAAAAATGGTAAATCTTAAACCCTTCCGACTTCCATATATCAAGTAGCGCCGCATTCTGCGAGCAATCACCCTCCACAACACCGACAATTTCATGGATACCGAATTCTTTTGCCGCAGCATACAAACCCTTGACCCAAGCGCAGGTGTTCTGGGAAAAGCCCTCACGTTCAGCCCTTGCCACCATTTCACGGCTAAGCTCAGAAGCCACAAAAAGATTATTCAAATCTACCGCAACCGCCCCGGCAGCAAAAATAATCTCAACAGGGATGGTTGTCGTCAGACCAATTCTGCGCGTTGCCATAAACTACCTTATTATACGCTATGCAGCATTGCAGACGAAAGCTTCTGCGCCAGCTGCGCGTCAATAATTTCACTCACCAGCGCGTAACCAAACTCAAGAGCCACACCCGCGCCGCGGCCGGTAATAAGATTACCATCAATACAGACATCCTCATCGACATGCTCCGCATCCGCAGGAAACTTATCCTCAAAGCCGGGATAACACGTCGCCATGCGCCCGGAGAGCAAGCCGAATTTCGCCAGCGCTTCAGCAGGAGCAGCGCAGATAGCCGCAACAATCTTACCGGCAGAAAAAGTTTTGCAGGTCAACGCTTCAAGCGCCGCAGATGCTCCAAGATTAACCGATCCCGGCATCCCGCCCGGTAAAACAAGCGCGTCAGGGATGTAATCAACATCAGAAAGCAGGCAGTCGACATTAACCGAAACCTTATGCGCAGAGACAACCGTCTTACCACTCAGTCCGGCGACGCAGACATCAAGATTGGCACGACGCAGTATATCAATCGGAGCCAGAGCTTCGATAGTCTCAAAACCTTCCGCAAGAACAACCACAACTTTTTTGGACATCCCATAACCCTCTCTGCAACATCACCCAGCGACCAGCTAATCCTGACGGTGAATCACCTCACCGGCCAGCCAGCTTTTAATCATCCGCATCCATTCAGTATCATAATCCATACCACTTGACATTGAAATGAACGGAGATTCCGAATATCCGCCGACCGTATAGATCTCCACCCCAGGCAGACGGAATGAAGATAGAAACTCCTCAACCAGCTCAGGCGAGGTGTTATAAAAACCCAGTTCCAGCCGGTCTCGGTTATAAACGCGCACCCGGAAAGTACGCCTGATCCCGCGCAACCAGAAATAATATTTATTCGCCCAGTTGGTTGAAAAAACAACTTTCTCAGTCTCTGAGACAATCCGCTCCAGTAATGAACCTACCGCCGGAGTGAGCAAATCCATGTAATACGACAAACCCTTGGCCTTCCATGGCTCGATTGATTCCTGCGGCAGAGCCATACTCTCGCGCGAATCTCGCGCAGCACTGGCAAGCGGCACACACTGCTCGGCAAAAAACACTTCCTGTCCGCCGACCAGATATTTCTGGTACTTCAGACCTTTGACATTAACCCCGGAATTACTCAGCCAGTTGATACTGTTTATGGTTTTACGGTCAAAACCTTCAGCGGCTATTATCACCCGCTGGTCTTTATTAATCAATTCACTATAGTCGCCCGCATCACGCTTGAAGGTAACGGCAAGAAGACTGGCAAGCTCCACCGCTTCATCGTTAATCTCAACCCCGGCATCATCCCAGGCTCTGCGCAGGACATCATTTTCCGGAGTAGCCAGAAACTCGCGGGAGATCCGGCCAAGCTCATCAGGCGTATAAGCCGCAGCCTGCGCCGCCAGCCCCAGAACCCGGTGGTCATAACTGTCCTGCGACCTGACCTGGCCGATGACCAGAGAAATCGCCACGCACCGCCCCAGAACGTCAAGAGCCAGAAGCTCCTTTGCCCCCGCAATATCCGGCGTGGAAAAACTCTTGCTGTCCGCAATTATAACCAGCGGCTCACCGAGAAACTGCGGCTGCAATTTCACCCTCTGGACAATCTCATCAAGATTATCCTCCTCAAGCGAAACCGCCTGCAACTCCTGAAAATGCCTTCCTGTACCAGTAAAGACCTGTGTCATTATCTTATCCTGAAATCAATACGCCATCACTTATAGCCAAGCTTAAAGCATTAACGTCATATGCCCTCATGCAACCTGATTGCCAAACTGTCATGCAATTCAGGAATCTCAAAAATCTTCTGCGCCGTCTCATCAATATCATAATCCACACGCCTGAATATCAAAGTATCATCTCTGTAAATCAGATATTTTGCGCGCGGGTCCTCGTCTCTTGGCTGGCCGACTGAACCGCAGTTTACAAACAACTTCTGCTCGCCAATCTTCCATTCAAAACCAAAATCTTCCGGCTGAAAATATTTATAATCCTCAGTTATCACCGCCGGCTGATGAGTATGCCCGGCAAAACACAAATGCTTAAACGAATTCATGATCTCAACAATCTTATTGCCGGGACCAAAACCCGAATCGTGAATATCATAGTCATCAACATACTCATTAATCGGGTCACGCGGCGAACCATGTACAAAGAGCATATCGTCTTCTTCATAGCGCTCATAAGCCTTTTTAATCATGCTCCAGTTTTTACGCACCTCAACTGAAGAAAACCAGCGGGCCCGGATGCGTCGGCGCGTCCAGAGAACCGCCTCATGCGCCCGCGGATTAAAACCCAGCGGCTCAAGCAACACGGCCAAATCGTGATTACCCTTCAGAACCACATCGCAATTTCGCCTTACCAGCGTCAGACATTCCCGCGGGTCAGGGCCGTAACCAACAATATCACCAAGGCAGATTATCCGCTTGATTTTATTGCGCCGTATATCAGCCAGCACAGCAACGAGCGCCGCAAGGTTGGCATGAATATCGCTGATAACAGCAAATTCGCTCATCTTCCGGCCACCAATCTGTCACCAAGAATATTATCAATCCCATCAATCTTGTAAATCAATTTACGGGTCTTCATAATGTCATACTTCACCCGGCGGTACTTGATCGAATCGCCATTAAAGATGACGTAGCAGGAATCCGCGTTATGGTCACGCGGCTGGCCTACCGAACCGACATTAATAATAGCCTTGCAGGCATTATCAAGGATGTAAATCCCCATCATCATCTCTTCAGGCTTGACGAACACCTCCCCCTCTTCAATCACGCCGGGAAAGTGCGTATGCCCGACAAAACAATAGGTATCAAAGAGGGAAAACTGCCTGCGCATTTTATCTTTCTTCAGAGAATCGCGCGGCATCAGATACTCATTGGTCGGATCACACGGAGAACCATGCACAAACAACATATCCTCGCGCGTAAAATTTGTCGGCAGATTGCAGATATCAGTCAGTATCTGCGCGCCATCAGGCTCGGCCTCAATCCGTTGCTTGGTCCAGGCAATTGCTTTTTTTGCACGCTCATTGAAACGGTCGGCACCACTTGGCTCAAGCGCTTTTTCGTGATTGCCTTTAATCACAATCGAGCATTTAGCCATCGCCAGACGGTAACACTCCACCGGCTGCGGCCCGTAACCGATTATATCACCCAGACACCATATTTCCTCAACATCACCGATGCTCTCAATATCAGCAAGAACCGCCTCAAGCGCGGCCAGATTTGCATGTATGTCGGAGATGAGTGCGCACTTCATAAAACAATATCCTTGGATTCGCGGTAATTAGTACAGACCATTAAAACTGAAGGGTTACTAGATAAGCCCTGAACTCTTCAGAACCGGAAGAAGCTTCTGCTTGGCACCCGCAGACATCCTCGTCAGCGGCATACGGATAGCCGGCTTAACCTTACCCATCTCAATCATCGCCTCTTTCACACAAATCGGATTAGTCTCGATAAACATCGCACGGCAAAGCGGCAGAAGATCGTAATGCAGTTCTCGCGCCTTGGCAAAATCACCCGCAGCCGCAGCGTCACAGAGAGCCTTGACCTTCTCAGGCACCAGATTAGCAATAACACTAACTACACCGCTCGCACCAACCGACATCATCGGAACAGTCAGCGAGTCATCACCGGAGAGAACCTCAATCTTGCTGTACTCGAAGATCTCGGAAATCTGGTCAACACTGCCGCAGGCTTCCTTGATGCAGACAATATTCTCAATCTCGTTAAACATCTTGCCGATTGTCTGGGCTGAAATCTTCACCCCGGTACGGCCAGGAACATTATAAATCATAATCGGCAGGCCAGACTCTTCAGCAAGGATACGGTAATGCTCAAACTGACCCTCAGGCGTCGGCTTGTTGTAGTAAGGGGTGATGACCAGCGCGCCATCCGCACCGACTTCTTTTGCATACTTGGTCAAAAGCAGCGCTTCTGCAGTGTTGTTACTGCCGGTTCCCGGAATAACCTTGGCCCTGCCGGCAACCTTCTCGACAGTGAACTTGATAATTGCCTTCTGCTCTTCGTGTGAAAGCGTAGCCGCCTCACCGGTGCAGCCAGCAGGCATGATGCCATCAGTGCCAGCAGAAATATGCCATTCAATCAACGCACCAAGCGCTTCATAATCAACCGCAGAACAATCCTCTGTAAACGGCGTAACCAGCGCGACATTACTACCCTGAAACATAAAATCTCCTTATTAATTTATTATTTATAATCAAAATCTTAAAAATTTTATC
>QKCJ01000001.1 GCA_003245715.1 bacterium | reverse complement strand
AGCTTGCTGACGGTGCTGGGACTAACCTTCTCTCCCCACAGTGCTTCAGTGATATCCTCTACCCGGCGCACTGAAACACCGGCCAGGTACATCTCAATCAGTGCTTCTTCCACGCTGCACTCACGTCTGCGGTAGCGCTCAATAATGGCACTTTCGAAAGGCAATGATCTGAGCTTGGGAACCTGCAGCGTCACCGTGCCAGCTTTCGTTTGAAGTTTCCGCTCCCGCTTGCCGCAGCGGTAATCTTTACGTACCTCGCTGCGCTCATACCGCTTGGCTCCGCAAAGCCGGTCAGCTTCCTCATCAAGCAAATGGTTCAGCGTTTCCTCGACCGTACCCTTGACCATATCGCCCAGTTCCTTGCGGATCATGTCCTGTCCCGAAAGTGCGAACAATATTATACGTTATCGACTACCTGCAGACTCATTTTGAACCTGCAATACCAGACCAGCAGAATCCAGTACCGCTGTCTGTATGATGCCTTGCCACTTATGGATGGCTTTCGTTGGCGGAAAGCAGGTCAGGCTGAAGGCAGTCTGCGCACACCTTTTCGGCCAGTTCCAGTTCCGCCATCTATCGGCTTCAGGCTGGAAACCGGCTCTGGCAAGATTAAAAACATAAATGAACTCCCAGACAAATCTCTTGAGATTGAATGGGGCAGCGATGGGGCGCCAATTATAATTACATGTCGGGAAAACTCCGTTGAATATCAATTTGCTTCAAACGATATGTGTATACGAATGGTATATGAAAACAGCGTTTCAGAAGGGACAGTAATTGAATTTACGTCGAAAGTAATCAAGTATACACATTCAGGATTTACTTATGAATTAAAATTGGAATGCGGTAGCTATGATCCTGAATCAAATTATTTTTACCCCCAAGACAACCGAATAAAACTTTGTGCGCGTATCTCTTAAGTGGATTCCATAAAGGATCAAAAATATGATCGAATCAATTTATGCGCATAACTGTGTCTGGTGCAATGAAGAAGACTTTCCGGAATTGCAGAAATTGCCGGTATCTTTTTTTGATAAAGAGACCCTGTGCCCTGAATGTATGCTTGTATTCCAATCAGAACTTGTGATTACCGACTTCACCAACATAACCTGTCGTTTTTCTGGCGGTTGCCGTTTCCGATTGTTCATTAACGGACAATTTGTTGATGACGGCCCGGTAGAGGTTGGGGGGGACTATAATAATACCACTCCTCCAAATTGGTGGTTTTACGATGAAAGGGATCTTTCCGAATTTTTTGTTCAGGGAAATAATCTTATAACATTTGAAGTATTTCCGGCCGGATTTACCCAAATGGACTATACTGACGGCAAGGGCTGGATATTTTTCGAGTTGTATAACTGCGAAAACGTAATAGAGATATCCGCAGAAAGCTGGCGTTGCCGCCGAAATTATTCATTTATTGATATGCGTCAATACAACGCTTTTATCGCAGAGGATGATACTCACTGGTGCCGTTGTATACCTGTGGGAGACAAACGATTAATGCGGTTGGATCTTCCTCCTCAAAAAAATGAATTTATCCCTTTTGAAGAAGTTGTATTTCCGCACTCATATAATAATTCTGAAGTTACCGTAAGAAGAAATGAGATTGTTGTTAACCCAGGATCCCCGGTTTTCTTTTATTTGCGTTTCCCTGAAGAAATTGCGGCACATTTTTCTATGGAAATAAATGCGGGAGAACTCGCAAGTATTGAATTGGAATTTCAGGAGCAAATGGGTATATGTCCAGCTACAAACCCCACTGAAAAAATAATCAGTGGTAGAAAAAAAATGCGCTATCGTTCCGTAAAGATGCATGCGTTCAAGTGGGTAAAAATTACAGTTGTCCCCACCTGCCTGCAATCTCCAGATCCTTCTATTAGGGTTAAACTGTCAAATTTAGGCGCGTATAAAAGAGGGTTTCCACTTCCGCTACGTAAAGAACTCCCGCAATCTGCTGCAAAGTTCAAGGCAGTAGATACCCAGTGTTTGAATAATCTTGCTTTATGCATGCACCGGATGCATCTGGATTCTCCCATTCATCAGGAAGGTTTGGGGTGTACTGGAGATTACCGTATCGAAGCATTGATGGCTTATGCTGGATATGGTGAAAGCCGCTTGGTACGGGCTGATCTTTTGCGCACGGCCTTGTTGTTACGGCAGAAAGGAAAATTATTTCACACATCATATGAATTATCTTATTTGATGATGCTTTATGAATATTGGCGATTTACCGGAGATAAGGAATTTCTGTCTGAATTATATGATACTGTAAAGTCAAGGATTAGCCGTTTTGAAGGTTTTATCGGCGAAAACAGTTTATTGTCAAACGCAGACAATTATCTTTTTATTGATTGGAAAGTAGAAAGCGGTTTTACCTATCATCATCCGCCGGCTTCACGGGGAACCGCTTGCATGACCGCATTTTTTCATCAAGCTCTGGAAGTTTGTATTGCTATGTCAGAAGCACTTGAAGATTTTTCATATGCCAGTATGTGTAGGTATTTGATGGCGCGAATCGGTAAGGCTTTTAATGAATTATTGTGGGATAAAGAAAAAAGACTGTTCTGCGATGGTATCCCATTTGCTACTGAAGTTGAGCCGAACAAATGGTTGCCAGCTGATGATGGGGTAATTTCCTATACAAGCCATACAAATATTCTTGCGTTGTCTTGTGGTTTGGTTGAAGACTTTGAAATGGCTCTTACTTTGCTTGATAGGGTTGTTAATGACCAAACTCTTTTACAGCCAACTCCCTATTTCATGCACTATCTGTTTGAAGCAGTCGATCGGTACCAACAGTGGGAAAAATATGGTGACGCACTGTTTTCCCGCTGGAATGTTTTCGCCAGTGAAGGTTTGCGTGAATCATGGTACGGAGGAGATTACTCACATGCATGGGGCGGTTCACCGTCGTATTGGCTTAGACATATAAACGAGTAGTGATATTTTAAATAAGGCTTATTGTGCGGAGTGGATCTTTATTATGGTAAGAGTCGTTCAATGTTGGGATGATGGAGTATTTAACGATATAAGACTGGTTGAATTGTTTAAAAAATATAATGCAAAAGCGACATTTAATCTTTGCCCCGCATTTCATGGAGAACAACGGATTACTCCAAAGTGGGCGGACAAGGGTTATGACAGATGGTCTTTCAACGGATACATTGCCGGCAGACTTGGCAAGAATGATCTGCATAAATTATACTCAGGATTTCATGTGGCATCACATTGTATGAACCATGAGGGCGCCGGGCTGGTTCCTGATTCACAATTTATTCAGTCTGCAGTGGACGCTCGGCATTTTCTGGAAGATTTGTTTCAGCGTTCATGCCCAGGTTTTGTCTGGCCCGGAGGACGCTATACTTCAAGCACTGCGAAGGCGTTACAAGAGAATGGTTTTTTGTATGGGCGCACGGTTGAAAAATTGACCTTTCCCCACGATTCATATCATTTCTTATGTTCTGGACAAACAAATGCCTCCGGTGATGGCGGACTATAACCCAGCGAACTGTGCGGTCGCTTCGTATTATAATGCTTACGCCAGCGCTCAATCAAAGCCTTCGCCTCCTTCAGACTATAAAATATTTCACCATTCAATAGCTCATCTCTCAGCCATCGTGTGTTTTCCCATGCATAAAATCATACGCCCAAACATGCTCTTTGTGCAATGGCCTCAGCCGAACGCAGCTGCCGACGTTTAATCATAATCTATCACGTTTGGGTTGTTTCTTCGGAACTTTTAGTCCTTGTTGTCGCCAGATGCGCTCAACTCTTTTATGGTTTACACTCCAGCCTTCATCACGAAGAAGCGCTGTAATCCGGGGCGTTCCGTAACGACCATAGAGTGCCGCCAGTTCAATAATTCGACCGGTCAACGGATCTTCATCATCACGGATCTTAGGTAGATAACGTTGTGTTGCTCGCGATTGACGCAGCACACGACAGGCCCGCCGCTCAGAGACTTCAAATTGTTTCATCACCTGAAGAACAGCTTGTCGTTTCCGGTGCGGGCTCAGAAGTTTGGGTTTGCCGCTTCGCGTAGAATTGCTTTGTCAAGTTCGGCGTCAGCCAATAACCGCTTGAGCCGGGCGTTCTCTTTCTCAAGCTCTTTCAGTCGTTTTGCCTGGTCAGACTTCAGACCACCGTATTCTTTTCGCCAGCGATAATAGGTCTGTTCCGTAACCCCAATTTGCTTGACTGCATGCGCAATCGAATTACCTTGCGAGATTAACACCTTGACCTCACGAAGCTTGTTTACAATCTGTTCTGCTGTGTAGCGTTTTGCTGCCATAATCTATTCCTCCATTAAATGAATCCAATTTTAATTTAAAATTTGGAATATTCATAGGGGGAATGGTCAATTTTTTTCTACGGATTATTTTGTTGCCTTTTTTTGTGATCTGCTTGCGATTGAGGCTTACAAACAAGTTGTATTAGTCTGCAATTTATCATTTCATGCGGCATTTAAAATCAGTTCAAAATTATTTGCGATTCGAATAAATCAAATGATTACTATCAGATTAAATATATTCCCGGTGTTGCAGGACGGTCTCCGGTTTGTTCTTAATGTGCCTGTTTTGTCTTGACGGCTTTGGTGATAAAAATTATATTGTACTTGGGCAAAACTACAAAAATTAAGGGTAATAATGCGGATTATTTGCTGTTATATTCTTATGACGATTTTTATCTGGTCGGCTTGCTGTATACTTGCATCAGAAACGACAAGGGGAGAGCATGCTCATCTGCGCTCTGCTTGCGAGTATGATTACCCGCCTTTCTGTGTCGTCAAAGATAAAAAAGCTTCGGGCTTTTCTGTTGATTTGTTGCGTGCGGTATTAGCTGTTATGGAAAGGGAGGTAACGTTTGAGGTTGGGGCCTGGCAGTCTATAAAAGAAAAACTTGAGAGAGGCGAGATTAATGTATTGCCGCTGGTAAGTAAAAGTAGCCAGCGCGATAAATGGTTTGATTTCTCCTTCCCTTATGCAACGATGCATGGCGTTATTGTAGTGCGTGACTCCACCAGCGATATCAACAGGCTTGAAGATCTTAGGGGGCGCAAAGTTGAGCTTCTTGGAGGCGACAGTGCTGAGGAGTTTATGAGAAAAGCCGGTACGGGAGCTGAGATTATTACAAAAGATAGTTTTTTGGTGGCCCTGAAGGATTTGTCTGCTGGAAATTGTGAGGCGGTTGTAATACAGAAGCTATTGGCGCTGCGGCTGATTAAAGAAAATAAAATCGCAAACCTTCGTTTTGCTGTAAAAACGCTGCCTGATTTTAAACAGGATTTCTGTTTTGCGGTACGGGAGGGCAATAAAGAGCTTCTTGCGGTACTAAATGAAGGTCTGGCGTTGGTGATTGCTAACGGTACCTTCAGCAGCCTGTACCGCAAATGGGTTGGCAGCCTTGAAAATTCCCCGCACAGCCGAATCATAGTCGGTGGAGATTATGATTATGCTCCTTTCGAGTATATTGATGACAACGGTAACCCTGCAGGTTTTAATGTTGAGTTAACCAAAGCCCTTGCCAAAGAGGCGGGGCTTGATGTTTATATCAGGCTCGGTCCTTGGGCTGAAATACGCGAAGGTCTGGAGAACGGAGAAATTGACATGGTTCAGGGGATGTTTTATTCTCTTGAACGTGATAAGAAATATCAGTTTTCGCAGGCGCATTCGATTGTTAAACATGTTTTTGTCAGCAGAAAGCCGGTGTCGGTAAGTGAAGGGATTGATGATCTGAGGGGAAAAGATATTGTCGTGATGCGCAAAGATATCATGCATGATTTTGCCCTGAAGAACAAACTTACCGACAAACTGACTCTGGTTGACAGTCAGGAAGAGGCCTTAAAGCAACTTGCTGAAGGCAAACATGATTATGCTCTGGTCGGGCAGATCCCGGCGCTGTACCTGATTAAGAAAAAGGGGTGGGATAACCTTCTGGTAAGTAATATTGCCCTGCTTGCACCGGAATACTGTTATGCGGTAATGCCTGAGAATATCAACCTTGTTGCAAAATTCACTGAAGCGATGGCTGCCCTTGAGAAATCCGGAAAATACTATGAGCTGCGCCAGAAGTGGATGGGGGTGTACAGTTCCGGTGACACTTCGCTTGAGAAAATCCTTTCTTACATCTCGTTATTTATTGTCTTTTTGCTGGTTTTGCTGATTGTCGCTTTTCTCTGGAGCAGGACACTGCAAAGAGAAATCACAAACCGCACCTCTGAGATAGCCCAGAAAACAGCATTACTTGAAGCGATGCTTGAATCGTCAATTGACGGGATAATTGTAGTAGACCCGAAAATGAAGATTATTCTTCAGAACAGGCTATGCGCGGAAATGTGGCAGATACCTGATGATATCCTGTATTCGGGAGATGACAAAAAACAAGTCGATTATGTAAAGCAACTGGTTGAAGATACTGACCGCTTTGCCGAGAAGGTGAAATATTTGTATGAGCATCCTCTTGCCGTAAGCAGAGACGAAATTTCTTTAAAGAGCGGGATGGTCATAGACCGTTATTCTGCGCCGGTGTTAGGCCCCGACAATCAGCTTTTTGGCCGTCTGTGGGGTTTTCGGGATATAACGGAGAGAAAGAAAGATGAGGAGATAATCAGACACTACGCGCATATTGTATCCTTCTCTCCGGATATGATGTCAATTGTCGGGCTGGATTATAAATTCCTGGCGGTTAATGATGCTTATGCCAGAGCGTTTAATATGAGCAAAGAAGAAATCCTCGGGCGTCATGTCAGGGATGTTGTGGGGGATAAACTGTTTGACGAGGTTATTCTGCCAATCTCCAAAAAGTGCATAACCGAGGGCAGTGTTTCTTATGCCAGATGGTTTGATATACCTCAAAAAGGCATGTGTTACTGCCGGGTTTTGTACTTTCCTTTCAGGGACGAAAAGGGAGCGATTGCCGGTTTTTCAGTGCATGTGCAGGACGTCACGGAGCAGAAAATATCTGAGGACAAGGTTCTTCAGAGCGAAAAAAAATATCGCACACTGTTTGATCTTATGATTGACGGGTTTGCTTTGTATGAGCTGATATGCGTTGATGGCAAGGCTGTTGATTACCGGTTTTTGGATGTCAACCCGGCGTTTGAGCGCATTACCGGTTTAAAGGCCGGGGAGATAATCAACAGAACTGCGTGTGAGGTTATTACTTTCCCCGAGGATATCTGGGTTATGGAATTCTCTACGGTGGTGCATACTGGCGAGTCTGTCAGGTTTGGCCGCTTCTGCAAAAGTTTTGATAAATTCCTTGATGTGCTTTGCTATAAAACAGACGGCAACGGTTTTGCGGTTATTTATGTTGATCGTACTGAGAGCCGTAAGGCCGAAGAACGGCTGCGCCAGACCGAAAAGATGAATGCCATAGGTCAGCTTGCCGGCGGGATCGCCCATGACTTTAACAACCAGCTTACCTGTGTGATGGGTTATGCAGAACTTCTTGACGATCTGACTGAGGATGCCAAACTCAAGGAGTATGCCGGAAATATCAAGCAGGGTGTGGAGAGCGCTGCATCTCTGACCAGTCAGCTACTAGCATTCTCTCGCAAGGGCAAATATATCTCAAGAGCTGTTGACCTCAATAAAGTAATAAAAACTGTCGCGAACCTGCTTGTTCACAGCATTGACAAGAAAGTTGAGGTGATTGAAAAATTCAAGCAGGATTCTGTTTTTACCCAAGGCGATCCGAACCAGTTACAGAACGCCATACTTAATATTGCGCTTAATGCCCGTGATGCCATGCCTGAGGGCGGACGTCTGATTTTTGAGACGGATTGCGTTTCTATTGACGAGGCTTTAAGCAAGACATTTTCGCAGGAGATATCACCCGGGGAATTTGTTTGCGTGAGTGTTAGTGATACAGGTATGGGGATGGATGAGGAAATCGTCAGGCATATTTTTGAACCGTTTTTTACCACAAAAAGTGCAGAGCGAGGCACCGGTATGGGGTTGGCTAGTGTTTATGGTACAGTCAGAAACCATAAAGGCGCGGTTAATGTCTATAGCGAACTGGAGGTTGGGACGACTTTCAGGTTATATCTGCCGCAGTGTTCTGATGATGGTTGCGAAATGGCGCCAAAAGAGAAACACATACCAGTCGCCGGAACGGCGAGCATTCTGGTTGTTGATGATGAGGAAATGATACGCAAGCTTTCGGTGAGTATGCTGGCGTCACTTGGCTATAAAGTACATACTTGCGCAAATGGTCTGGAGGCTGTTGAGTATTACCGTAGGAATTGGCAGCAGACGGATCTGGTGGTACTCGATATGATAATGCCGGTTATGGGTGGCAAGGACGCCTTCCTTGAAATGAAAAAGATCAACCCTGATATTCTGGCCGTGCTTGCCACCGGCTACAGTATCGACGGACAGGCCCAGAGCATCCTTGACGAGGGTGTGAAGGAATATATCGGTAAGCCCTTCACCCAGACCGGGTTCACTCAGGTTGTCGCCAGAGTTCTGCTGGATAAAAAAGAACAGGCTTAGATCGTGTCGTCATGCACCAGAGGCGTGGCGACTATTTTAACGGAGTGCTTTTCACCGGTTTCCCGGTAAATTTCCCGTAAATTATAAAACACCAACTATCTTTTCCGGAGGATTTGATATGTTGGTGTTTATCTTGTGACTTTTATGCCCGTTCAGCAGCGTTGTCGGCTACTGTTTTGGAGCGGGACTATTGAGATAATTAAGCTTTTTGACCTCCATGTCATTTGCATAGGTGCCGCTTTTATTATCGAGTTTCGGGCCGCCGATTTCTGTGCTGCATCCTGTTGCAACGATTCCTGAAATCATAGCCAAAAGTAGTAGTAATTTATTCATATTCTCCCCTTAATAAATAAATGCCATATGTTAAAAATATTACCATATTTGCTTCTTGCGGTCAACTAAATACAGCCGCGCACTTGATATTAACGCGCCTTCAGCTAAAATTACTACTACATAAAAGCAGGAGCATAATGGATTACTTTAATTCTTCTTACTGGCGAAGCAGGATTCGTTTTCTTTCCCTAGGGCAGCGTCCATACTGGTTGCTGGCTGCCTTGTGTTGCGTTATTTCTCTTCCGGCAGTGTTTATGTTGCCGGTACTTGATAGCACTGAAGGAAAAGTTCTGGCAAAGGCCGTCAAGTTTAATGCTCGTTCACTTTCATTTTCCTCTTCGCGTCAGAAAAGTTCGCTCAGGGAATATGGTATAAATATCAGAGTCCGGTCTTTTATTGCCGGGGTGTTTGGTGTGGTTAAATCACCGGTATTATACCGGATCATTTCATTATTGCTTGCCATAATTGGTGTGTTGTCGGTTTTTTACTGCGGCAAATTACTTTTTACACCGGAAAAAGCTCTTGTCGGATCACTGTTGACTTGCGCGTCACCGTTATTGGGTTTTTGTTCAGTTTTGGCGGTCAGTTATATATGGCAATTTGCCTTCTCCGCGCTGATAATGTCATTTATGGTGAGTATAATCCAGATCAACCGCAGAAATCCGGGCGAGCCGTTATCCTTTATTTTGTCCTGGGGTTTTGGCGGGATAGTCTTTGCGGGTATTTTCTTTTCTGGCTGGCTGGTGATAGTACCATTTATCGGAGCTTTTCTGGCGATTGCATTTAAAGACAGATCTATAATGGCGCTGCGCGGGATTATTCTGTCGAGCATAGTTGCTATGGGGTTGGGTATTTTTGTCGATATGCAGACATATGAAAAAATGCCGCAGTTCTGGCAGGATCTTAATGTGTTTCGCGCGGATCAGATGGATATCCCTGGTCTCTGGCTCTGGTCGGCGGATTCTGTCTGTATTGCCGGATTGTTTGTCGGCTTTTTTGCCGGTCTGTTTTTTCTCTTTCCAGCTTTACTGATGGCTTTGCGGACCAAAATGCGCCAACAGATTTTTCTCCTTGGCTGGGCAGTCGGGGGGATTGCTATACCGGCGTTTTTTCTTTCTTCTCCGCTGTATTTTATCACTGCCCTTCCGGCCTTGTCGCTGCTTTGTGCTGACTTTATAATGTCACCGGTACGCTCGGCTTTCAACATCCGTGCAAAGTTTACCGGCTGGTTTTTTGTACTTCTGGCGCTGCTTGTCCCGCCGTTTATTCTGGGCCGTTTTTTATGGCTTGAGTATTTTCTAACCGGTGGTGTCAAATGGCCTGGGCTGGTTCTTGTTATCCTCATGCTTGGTTTTATAGTACTGCAGGTATGGTTTGCCCTGGCTGGGGCGCGGTTAAGGTTGTCTCTGGTTTCGGTATTACTGGCGGTGATAAGCTTTGTTATGCTTTCGGGGCTTATCCTTCCCGGTGTATGCGAGTTCTGGCCGGGTAAAAGTATTTCAGCCTTTACCTCTGCCAATGAAGTGGAGCGTTCGCATCCAGTGAACATGGTCGGTTTAAATCTGCCTTCGGTAAGTTTTTATAAATGGGCGCAGGTTAATTTCAGTGACAATCTTGGGGACGCCTCCGGCTCTTTTGTTTATAATCCACGAATGTCACTGGTGTTAAGGCAGGGATTGGCTAATGATTTTTCTCTTGTAATGCAGAGCTGGGGAATCAGTGTCTCTGTTGTCGGTGAAGTTTCTAGTTATAATTTTGCCGCAGGTAAAAAAGAAAAGTTGTTAATTTTTCGTCGTAAATAATTCCGTTTTTTACGGGTTACTATAAAGAGGTATTTATGAGTCGTTTTCTTGATGGGCTTAATCCCAAGCAGCGTGAGGTTGCTAAAACCCTGGAAGGTCCGGTACTGGCACTTGCCGGCGCAGGAACAGGCAAGACCCATACTGTGATTGCCCGTATTGCCAACATCATCGGCCGTGGCACTCCGCCGAGCAATATCCTTGCTGTGACCTTTACCAATAAAGCAGCCGGTGAGCTGAAAGAGCGGCTCAAGAAGACTCTCGGCAAGAGTATTGATCTGTCCGAGATGATAGCCAGTACCTTCCATAGTCTTTGCGTGCAGATTATACGGCGTGATGCCAAGGTGCTTGGTTATAAGAAAGCCTTTTCAATTGCCGATCAGAGCGAGCAGTACTCGATTATCCGCAAAGCCGCACGCCACGTTCATGGCTGCTCAAAGCTCAAGCCTGAGGATATGATGGGGGAAATCAGCAAGCTTAAAAGCCGCGGGATAAGTTATGACCAGTTTGCCCTGCGCGCGATTGACGAGTGGGAGCTTAGTCTTGCCAGCGTTTACCGAAAGTATCAGGAAGCGCTCAAGCTGCGCAATACCATGGACTTTGATGACCTGCTGATAAAATCTCTGGAACTGCTGCAGAAACATTCTCCGGCGCGTGAGTACTGGCAGAATCGTTTCAAGTATATTATCGTTGATGAGTTTCAGGATACCAGCGAGATTCAGAACAAGCTGGTAAGCCTTTTGGCCCAGAAGTGGAAGAACATCTGTGTGGTTGGCGATGATGACCAGTCGATTTATTCCTGGCGCGGGGCGGTACCTGAGAACATCCTTAACTTTCATCACAAATGGGCGGGAGCGAAGGTTGTCTACCTTGAAGAGAATTACCGCTCGACCAATAATATTCTGAAGGCCGCTAACGCGGTAATCGGCAACAACACCCAGCGCCACCAGAAGACACTTTGGTCATCACTTGGTGACGGCGTTGAGGTGCGGCTGCTTGAGATGCAGGATCAGCAGTTTGAGGCCGAGTATATCGTCAATGAAATCAAGCGCCGCATCCGTGATGATAATTTCAAGGGATCTGACTTCGCCGTTATTGTCCGCGCTAATGCACTTACCCGCACCTTCGAGGCTGAGCTTAATCTAGAGAAGATTCCATATGAAGTTATCGGCGGGCAGTCCTTCTTTGACCGAAAGGAAGTGCGCGATATTCTGTCATACCTTTCTGTTGTCGATAACCCCGATGATGACGGCAGTCTGCTGCGTATTATCAATACCCCCGCGCGCGGTATTGGCGAGAAAACGGTTGAAAAACTCGGCAGCTGGGCGGCGGCGCACTCGACAAATATTATGGACGCATTATTCAAGGCTTCCGAGATCGGTTATCTTGCTCCTGCCGCGCAGCAAGCCTGCCTTGGTTTTGCCGCGCAGATTCGGCGCTGGCGTAATATTGCGCGTACCCCGGCAGTGGATAATCTCGTGGAAACAATTATCGGTGATGTCGATTACCACGAGGAGATCGAGCATTTGTACGACGACCCGCTCATGCGTAGCGCTCGCATGGAGATCGCCTATGATGTTGGCGAGAGTCTGCGCCAGGGTATGAAGAACGGTTCGATGAGTGCCTTTCTGCAGGATGCGATGCTTTCGTGGCGTGAGAAGAGCGAGAAGAAAAAAGACGAAGAATCGGTCAAGCTTATTACCATTCACTCCGCAAAAGGTCTGGAGTATCCGATTGTTTATATTGCCGGCGTTGAGGAGCAGATTATTCCGCACCGTAATTCCGAGGAGGAGGGTACGGTTGATGAGGAGAGGCGTTTGTTATATGTTGCAATGACCCGCGCGCGGCGTGAGCTGACCCTGAGCCGTTGTATTAACCGCCTTGTGCGCGGCAAACCAAGCAAACGTGACCCCAGCCGGTTTCTTCTTGAGATTCCTCAGGAGCTGTTAAAGCGTGAATCAACTAAAGGTCTTGATGATGACGAGAAGGAAGAGGTTTTCGCTTCAATCAATGCTATGCTTGCAGACCTTTAGAGCTTATCGTTTAAAATTTGCCAGCCGGTGTCAAATATGATGTGGGGGGATGGTTATGAAAAAAGCTCTTCGCCTTGTGGTCGCGGCAACGTTATCGTTGATAATTCTGTTGCCGATAAAAAGCAATTCTTCTAAAAAAAAATCTGTTGAACTTGTACAGCCACTAATTTTTGATTTTAAATCGCAATCATCATTGGACTTTATCAGTCTGCTCATCAGAATGAATATGTTCGGAGGTGCTTGTTATACTTTTAAAGAAACTATTAAAGGATGGGTAAAACGGGAAGATATCCCTGTTCTTTTATTGCTGCTTGATTCAAATGAGCCTTGCGCCAACGTCTGCTCACAGTTTTCTTCTCATTTAGATCAAACCCCTTCAACAGTCGGACAGGAAGTTCTCTTTATTATTAATGGTTATATCACTGGCAGGTATCCGCCTGGTCTGAACTCAACCAAAAATCATTTGTTTGATAAGCAGCAGGTTAAGATTGGTTAAAAGCAAATACATAGTTATGCAAAAAACAGCCGTGCGGGGCGTGATAAAAAAACGATTGCCTAAAAATGTTTGATGTGTGAGAGCAGTTCTTCAAAGCGGGGCAGCTCGCGGATATTTTCAAGGTCCGGATCATCCTTGAGGTGTTTGCGGTCATTGTAGCCAAGAGTGATGGCCTGCTCAAGACGGTCTAGCGCTTCGTCCTGCTTGTTGACCAGAGACAGGCTGCAGGCAAGGTTGTAGACGATCAGCGGGTCAGTCGGGCGCATCTCACAAAGACGTTCATCATAAGTGAGTCCGTCCTCAAAATAGCCAAGAGCGGTAAGAGAATTAGCCGCTGCCTGAAGCGCCTCAAAATGGTAAGGGCGTTTTCTGAGAACAGCCATCGTGAAGTCTGCCTCAAACGAAAGAAAGTCCCGTTCCTCTCTTTCAAGGGAATCAAACCGTTGCGCATCTTGCGGTCCCATAAATATCCTTCCTCAAACATTACTTTGCTACAGCATATCGGCAATCAAATCAGATGCCCGTTCCGGTTTGGTGCCTGATTACGCAATGCCAGAAAATCGGCAATATAAAAGATTGCAGGGGTTAACCTGCAATCTTTCGGACTTCTTCTTCACTCACATCATTCCAGTCTCGCCGCTTGAGAAACGCAGCAACATACGCCTCATCCTGGAATTTTTCCCACAAGAGAGAAATCATCTTCTCGCGGGCCATCTCTTCGGTATAACGGTCGCCGGCAACCTTTGCCACGCGGCTCATTGTCTCTGCTTTATTTTCATGCTCAGCCAGAGACACAGCAACAGCTTCATCAGCTTTATCGCGCCAGTTTTCATCAGCAACAACCCCGAAGCTTTCGTCGATCTCAAGATCTTCCGCTTCTTCCGGTTCTTCAACCGGCTCAGGTGTCACCTCTTCCCGTACATCTTCGCTGATTGTCTGAGTTTCCTGGCCTCCCTGCCTGGTAAACTCTTCTTCACGTGGCGACGGCACCGCAGTCTTCTCCGGCTGCGCACTTACTACCGTCGCCGGTCGTATACCGGTTTCGTCGTCGTCGTCGTCAGGAACGTCTTTCTTGAGATCTTCAGGATCTGCCGGTGAGCCGTGGACAAATGACCCGTCTTCACCAAACATATCAAGCATTTCAACAAAGTTGGCCGCTTCAGTTGAGTTGCGCAGGTTGAACTGGGCTGTAGCCTTGAGGCCGCCGTTGCGAATCTGGTCGATGCGTGCATTGACCTTACGCAAAGAGTTGAATGGAAGGCGGGCACATTCACCATAAGTGAAGGTCACCACTACCTCGTAGACTCCGCCACGTCTGTCAGTGACTTGTATCATACTCATAGATTTCTCCTAAATTTTTATTCCCGTGGTGCAGAAAAAAAAGTATTTCTGCCTGCACCGGTGCGTGGAATGAGATGAATGACCCAATCATAGCATCTCCTGTATTTATAAAAATACCCGTATGAGAAATATTATACGGATTTCCCTCCACAAACGTGAATATTTTCTACTATTAAATTAGCGAAAAAGCATTTTATGTCAAGTACTTCCCTTGATATTTTACCCCGCAGCGGTAAGATATTACTGGTTGGTAAGTCCGGTTTTACCGGGAGTGTCAGAGTGTTTTTCTTGCGGCAGGTTAGCCCACATAAAAGGTTATGCAGATTATGAGTCTTGATTACGCCAGAGAAGTTCTGGATGCGGAGATTACAGCGCTTAAAATTGTCCGTGAGCGCCTTGATGACAAGTTCGAACATGCGCTGGACCTGATTCTTGATTCCGGCGGACGGGTTGTTGCCTGCGGCATGGGCAAGGCTGGTCTGATTGCCAAGAAGATCTCCGCGACCATGGCCAGTACCGGAACGCAGTCATTCTTCCTGCACCCGGCTGAAGCTCTGCACGGTGATCTTGGCATGGTTGACAAGAACGATGTCTGCCTGCTCTTCAGTAATTCCGGCGAGAGCGACGAGATGACCAAGCTCCTTCCGGGGATCAGGAAAATCGGCGCGCAGATAATAGCCGTTACCGGAAACGAACGCTCTACTCTGGCAATCCATTCCGATATTCTGATTCTCCTCGGCAAAATTGAAGAAGCTTGTCCGCTAGGCCTCGCCCCGACTGCGACGACCACTGCGATGCTGGCTGTTGGTGACGCGCTGGCGCTCTGTCTGATGAAGCGGCGCAATTTCAAGATTGAGGATTATGCGAAATTCCACCCGGCTGGCGCACTTGGCCGCAAGAGCTGTCCGATCTCTGATTTTATGCGCAAAGGTGAGCATATCGCCGTAGTTGATGGTACTCTTTCTGTCGGTGACACGTTGCTGGCCATTACCAACGCCAGAAGCGGCGCGGCGATTGTTCGCAATTCCGACAACTCCGTCAGCGGGATTTTCTGTGACGGAGACCTCCGTCGCGGCCTTGAGAAAGACAAGGACATCCTCAGCAAACCAGTGGCTCAGTTTATGACCGCCGGTTGCATGACCGTTAAGGGTAGTACCATTGCCGGCGAGGTTATGGAACTGATGCGTGAAAAGCGGATTGCCGAGATACCGGTAATTGATGATGAGGGCGGAATAATCGGCATGGCAGACATGAAGGGGCTGCTTGCTTCTATCTGATAAAACCCGTCAAGCAATATACGGTTGTGTAAGAATCAGACGCACCGGTTTTCCCGCTGCAGAGATAATGTAATATTTTCATTTTAGCAAATCAGGTTAAATGCCGGCAATAATATCGGCGATGTTTTGCGCTTTTTCCCTGGCGTTTTCCCCTTTTATCAGGGTCGCCTTGTTACGGCTTGGCGGGGCAAAAATTCTGTTGACCTTTGTCGGGCTGCCGCTCAGTCCGCAATTGTTGGCATCAATCTCAAGCTCTGCAGCGCCCCATTTTTCAACCGGTTTCTCAAAGGATTCAAGCAGTTTGAAAAAGCGTGTCAGACGCGGGTTGTTAAGTTCCTTGATAACAGTTATTACCGCCGGCAGTTTTAACGTGATAACTTCCCGGCCGTAATCAAGCAACCGTTCAACTGTTACTTCTTCCTGAGTGATATTCAACACCTTGCTGACATAACAAGCCTGCGCCCAATTGAGGTGTGCGGCTATCCCCGGGCCAACCTGCGCGGTATCGCCATCAGTTGCCTGCTTGCCACAGATTACAAGATCAGCGCCTAATTTTTTGACCGCCCGGGCCAGAATAAACGAGGTCGCCCAAGTATCAGAGCCGGCAAAAGCCCGGTCACTAATCAGTACTCCTTTGTCGATTCCCATAGCCATAGCCTCGCGCACTGAGTCAAGTGCCTGCTCTGGCCCCATGCACATCGCGCATGACTCCGCGTCATTGTTCCGCGTTATGGCGATAGCCTCCTCAACTGCATAAAGGTCAAGCGGATTGGTTATCGCATCAACGCCTTCACGGATCAGGGTATTGGTCTCGGGGTCAATCTTGACCTCGGTAACATCAGGTACCTGTTTTATGCAGGCTGCGATTTTAAGCGTCATTAACGTTGCTCCGAAAAAAAAATAACCGGCGGAACCATAACTGGCCCGCCGGATAATATTATAGCAGAATTTCAGATCGTCGGGTTAAAATTATTTGCCTATTTCCGCATGATATTCCTGCAGCGACTTGACTGAAAGTTTCCCGCGTTTTGACGCATCAATAGCCTTGCAGAGCATAAGCGCGGCGCGTGTAGTGGTAACCAGCGGTACTCCGCGTTCGATAGCTGTAGTGCGGATTTTCACCTCATCCTTGTGCGGGTTCTTGCCGCTTGGAGTATTGATAAGCAGATCCACTTCTTTGTTAATCATCATGTCGATGACATTCGGATGCCCTTCGGAAACTTTCTGGATGCGTTTGGCGGTTATGCCGTGTTGTTCAAGGATGCGGCAAGTTCCGCGGGTAGCGGCAATGTTAAAACCAAGGCTGTTAAGTTTTGAGGCGATCTCGGGCAGCGTGTCTTTATCCGCGTCCATTACTGACAGAAAGGCGGTACCGCCCTGCGGGATAACCATACCGACACCAACCTGAGCCTTGGCAAAGGCAATCGCGATGTCTTTGTCAATTCCCATAACCTCACCGGTACTCTTCATCTCGGGGCCAAGAACGCAGTCTGTACCCGGGAAACGGCTGAAGGGCAGTGCCGCTTCCTTGATGCCGACGTGTTTCAGCTCCGGATAGATATCGCCAAGGCCGATTTCGGCAAGAGTTTCGCCGAGCATCACGCGGGTTGCAACATTTGCCAGCGGTACGCCGGTAACCTTGCTCACAAACGGAACAGTACGGCTTGCGCGCGGGTTGACCTCAAGAACATACAGATCTTCACCCTTTACAGCAAACTGGACATTCATCAACCCCTTCACTCCAAGCTCAAGCGCCAGCCCGGTAGCCGCTTCACGCAGCATTGTGATGACCTTCTCTGAAAGCGAGAACGGCGGCAGCACACAGGCCGAGTCGCCAGAGTGGATACCCGCTTCTTCAATATGCTCCATGATGCCGGCAACATAAACATCTTTGGTGTCGCATACCGCATCAACATCAATTTCTGTAGTGTTCTCAAGATATTTATCAAGAAGGATCGGACGTTCTTTATTAATAGTCAGGTCAGCTTTGGCGCAATATGCACCAAGTTCGCTCCAGTACTGGCGCAGCCCTGCCTCATCGTGAACGATCTCCATCTTCGCGCCACCCAGAACAAATGACGGGCGCATAACCAGCGGATAACCAAGCTTGGCCGCTTTTTCAATCGCATCATCAAGGACGACGGCTGTCGAGTTACCTGGCTGTTTGAGATTGAGTTTGTCAAGCAGGGCTTTAAACTGCGCGCGGTCTTCAGCACGGGCAATAGCCTTGACCGGTGTGCCGAGAATATTAACTCCGCATTTTTCAAGTTCTTCAGCGATATTAAGCGGGGTCTGGCCGCCGAACTGAACGATAACACCCTTGGGCTTTTCACGGCTGACAATTGAGAGAACGTCTTCAACCGTAAGCGGTTCAAAGTAGAGACGGTCTGAAGTGTCATAGTCAGTGGAGACCGTTTCCGGGTTGCAGTTTACCATGATTGACGCGTAACCGGCATCACGTGAGGCAAATGACGCATGCACGCAGCAGTAGTCAAACTCGATACCCTGCCCAATGCGGTTAGGGCCACCGCCGAGGATCATGATTTTTTCTTTATCTGAGGGGCGGGTCTCGTCAGTCTTTTCATAGGTTGAGTAGTAGTAAGGTGTGTACGCCTCAAACTCTGCCGCACAGGTGTCAACAAGCTTGTAAACCGCTTCAATGCCATTACCGATACGCTTCCTGCGGATTGATTCGCGGTCACTGCCAAGGAGGTAACCAAGCTGGATGTCAGAGAAGCCCATGCGCTTGGCACGCAGCAGCTGCGCCGGGGTGATCGAGTCGAATGACAACTTGCCGATTTCCTTGCCTTCTTCGACAATCTCACGCATATTATGTAAATACCACGGATCAATTCCGGTGAATTCATGCAGATCATCAACGCTCATGCCCTGACGGAGCGCGGCCTGAATGTAATACAGGCGCTCAGCGTTAGGCATAGTCAGTTTGCTACGCAGTTCTTCTTTGGTGAGTGTGGTTAGTTCAATTTCCTTCTCATCACAGCCAAAGCCCGCACGGCCTGTCTCCATCGAGCGCATACCCTTCTGCAGTGCTTCCTTGAAGGTGCGGCCAATTGCCATGACTTCACCGACAGATTTCATCGCCGAAGTCAGGCGGGCATCAGAGCCGGGGAATTTCTCAAAGTTAAAGCGCGGGATCTTGATAACGCAGTAGTCAATTGACGGCTCAAAACACGCCGGTGTCTCGCGGGTGATGTCATTCATGATTTCATCAAGAGTGTAGCCTACAGCAACCTTGGCAGCAATCTTGGCAATCGGGAAGCCTGTTGCCTTTGAGGCCAGCGCTGAAGAACGGCTCACACGTGGGTTCATCTCGATAATCACCAGGCGCCCGGTCTTGGGGTCAACCGCCCATTGGACATTACAACCACCAGTCTCAACACCGATCGCACGGATACACGTCAGTGTAGCATCGCGCATATTCTGGTATTCACGGTCGGTAAGGGTCTGCACCGGTGCAACGGTAATTGAGTCGCCGGTATGCACACCCATCGGGTCAAGGTTTTCTATCGAGCAGACGATAACCGCGTTATCGTTCTTGTCACGCATTACCTCAAGCTCGTATTCCTTCCAGCCCGCAAGATATTCTTCAATCAGAATCTCATTAACCAGAGACGCGTCAATGCCGGTGCGGACAAAATGCACATAGTCCTCTTTATTCCAGGCAATGCCGCCGCCGGTTCCGCCAAGGGTAAAGGCTGGACGGATGATACAGGGGAGGCCGATTTCGTCAAGCAGCGCCATACCTTCATCTATGGTGTGGGCAAGGCCTGACTTTGGAAGATCGATTCCGGCAGCGGCCATTGTCCGTTTAAACAGGTCGCGATCCTCGGCGCGGGCGATAACCTCGGCATCCGCACCAAGCATCTCAATACCAAGTTCTTCAAGGATGCCGGTTTTGGCAACTTTAAAGGCGACATTAAGTCCGGTCTGTCCGCCGAGGGTTGGCAGGATGGCGTCGGGGCGTTCCTTCTTGAGGATCTCAATGAGAAACTCAGGGGTAACCGGCTCGACATAAGTCCGGTCAGCCATGATTGTGTCGGTCATGATTGTGGCAGGGTTGGAGTTGAGAAGGATTACCTCATATCCGTCCTGCTTGAGAACCTTACAGGCCTGCGCGCCGGAGTAGTCAAACTCGCATGCCTGACCAATGACAATCGGCCCAGCGCCGATAATACAGATTTTCTTGATGTCTGTGCGTTTTGGCATTTTTCTTATTTCATCCTGATATTATTTCAACTATATTCTAAATTTTGATTATTTATAAACTTATCGTTTTGCGACAAAAACGCTTATCACTCATGAGTGTTAAGCGGACTGCCTTTGGTCAGCTCAATGATATTAAGATCGCGCATCCGCCCCTCAATGTCAGCCATCTTGAACTTCTTGTGCGGGTCGCGACTGTAGATATCTTCGCAAAAGTCATCATATTCCGGCGCACTGACAATAATGTACCAGACATCATAAGTCCGGTCTGTGCCCAGCTGATACTTCGGTTTATCAAAGTATATATGATAATAACCGTTTTTATCTGTTACCGCAGTCTTTACCGGCTTACCTTTTAGGGTCGGGCAGACCTTGCCCCGTCCCTGCGAAAATTCCCGGTAGTCACCAACCACAAACGAGTGCTGCAGCATGGTTATCTTTGCACCGGCAATTGGTCTGCCGGTAAGCATATCGCGGACTACACCATCCTGCAGAACCTTGTCCTCGGTTATTACATTGGTGCAGGCAGAAAGGAAGCAGAAAGCCGCAAGCAGCAGCGCCGGAATAATATTTCGGGTGATCCCCATTATCTTCTCCCTCTCTGAATTTATGTTTACAGTCTAGCCCTTGTTTGCGTCCATCATGTCAGTGAAGCGCTTGAAGAGGTACAGTGCATCATGCGGTCCGGCAGCAGCTTCCGGATGGTGCTGGACGGAAAATACCGGAAACTTCTTATGTGTAATACCTTCAGCGGTATTGTCGTTGAGGTTCAGGTGCGTGATATCGGTGTCATCTGCCGGCAGGGCGGTCATATCCACACAGAAACCGTGGTTCTGGCTGGTAATCTCAACCTTCTGGGTCTGTTCATCACGTACCGGATGGTTTGCGCCACGGTGGCCGAATTTCAGTTTGTAAGTCTTGCCGCCGAGGGCAAGGGCAATAAGCTGGTGGCCAAGGCAAATGCCCATGATCGGTTTCTTGCCGATTAATTCCCTGATGCTTTCCACCGCATAAGAAACGGCCTCGGGATCACCAGGGCCGTTTGAAAGGAAAATTCCGTCGGGGTTATCAGCTAGAATCACTGTAGCCGGGGTTTTAGCAGGGTATACTTTCACTTTACAGCCAATGCTGCAGAGCGCACGCAGAATGTTTTTCTTCACGCCGTAATCATACACTGCCACATTATATTTAATCTCGGGTTTACCCTCCATCCACGGGCAGTACTCTTCAAATTCATAAGCCGCCTCACAGGTGACTGTGGAAACCAGATCCTGTCCAACCAGTGACGGGGAATTCTTGGCCATCTTGACCAGCTCTTCTTTTGTGTAGTCGCCAGCAGCGATAACCCCGCGCATGGCACCGGTAACACGCAGTTTTCTGGTCAGTTCGCGCGTGTCGATGTCGCTCACCCCGGGAAGATTATGCTTCTTGAGGTATTCGCCAAGTGACATGGTTGAACGGTAGTTTGAAGGGTAGTTGCAGTATTCGCGAACGATGAAACCGCGCGCAAAAACCCCGCGTGACTCGACATCGTCGGGGTTTGTCCCGTAGTTGCCGATAAGCGGGTAGGTCATGGTGATAATCTGCCCGGCGTAGGAGGGGTCGGTCAGGATCTCCTGATAACCGGTCATGGAGGTGTTAAACACCACCTCTCCAGAGTTTACGCCTTCTGCGCCGAAAGAAATACCTTCAAAGACTGTTCCGTCCTCGAGGGCGACAAATCCTTTTGTTTTGCTCATTCTTGTTTTGTCCGTTGTTTGAAACTAACATACTTAAATTTACGTTTAAACACTTCTGTTGACAGAGATTATACTCTTTGCCCCAGCCAAAATTGTCTAAATTATATACGCCTGTGGTTGATTTTAAAGGGGTAAAATCAAGAATTATCCCAAAATTATCCGCATTTTTGATTTTACGGTCATAAGCACAGTATATAAAGCAAGTTGTGCATTATTACTTACGGAAAAAAATAATTTGCTTGATAAAATGTCCATATTTGGACATAGTTGCGTAAAATGTAAGTTTGTGCTAATATATTCTTAATAATTTCTCAGCGGAGATCATTTATGAAGATAGCGACCTTTAACTGTAATTCTGTTCGCAGCCGGATTGATATAATCCAGCACTGGCTGGAGGAGAAGCAGCCTGATGTTCTCGCCTTGCAGGAGACCAAGGTTGTTGACGAGCAGTTTCCTTTTGAGGCTTTTACGGGTAATGGTTGGGAGGTTGTTTTCCGCGGGGAAAAATCATATAACGGTGTGGCGATCATTACCCGGAAGAAGCCTGAATATGTTTCCTTCGGCCTTGGCGACGATGCTGGTCAGAGCCAAACGCGCATGGCGCATATTGTTTACGACAAGGTTAATATCATTAATACTTATGTCCCGCAAGGCCGTGGACTTGATAATGAGATGTTCCCGTTCAAACTGGAATGGTTTGCGCGACTCAAGAAGTATATCAGGGATAACTGCAAGGGTGAGGTTGTCTGGGTGGGTGATCTGAATGTTGCGCCTGAGGCGATGGATGTGCATGACTCCAAGAAGATCTGGCCGCATGTCTGTCACTGTCAGGAGGTTATAGACGCGTTCAAAGATGTTCTTGAGCTTGGTTTTACCGATGTTTTCCGCAAGCATCTGCCGCAGGAGGGGGTATTTACCTTCTGGGATTACCGGGTCAAGAATGCCCTGCAGCGCGGCCTTGGCTGGAGGATCGATCATGTACTGGCTACGACTAAAATGGCTGATAAGTCGGTATCATGTGCGGTTGACACCGAGCCGCGTCTAAAGGAAAAGCCATCCGACCATACCTTTGTCATTGCCGAGTTTGAATAATTCATCGGGCAAAAGCATCGGATATTAATTATTAATTGCGTGAATAAGAAAACACCTCTGAGACCAGAGGTGTTTTTGACTGATAATTTAATGCTTTTTTATTAAGATACTGCTACTGAAGGGGTGGAACCGTTTCGGTCGTTACCGGGCCATTTCCTGCAGGTGCTGGTTGCGCGGCCGGGGCGCTGGTTGTGGTTGTCACTGTAACCGGAGTTTTATTAAGCTCAGCCTTGTCGATTGCCTTGCGCTTGATTGCTTCTTTCTTGATCTGGTCTTTTATCGCTTCGTCTTCATTGACCATGATCTCGACGCGGGTATTTCCGTTTACGCGGTAGATATTAACCAGCGCCGTCTCCTGACCCTTTGAGAAGTAATGCTTTGCATGATAATCGGTCGGATATTCGCTCTTGTCGAGCTTCCAATCACTTAGTTTCATTTCCTTCAGATACCACTGACTGGTGTTGTAGGTGTTCCAGATGCCATCATAAACAACTTTGCCAAAACGAGTTGCGCTTCCCTGAAAACTGGTGCAGAGATTGCGGCGCAGCTTGAAAACACGTGGCGCGGGAACATCGGCAAACTGGATATTGTGCCGCACTTCAATCTGCTGGGGGGCGTTTGGGGTATTGGCGTTTGCCGCTGCAAGGTCATCAACCTTGGGGTTGGCGCATCCGGTTATAATAGCTAAAGTGGTTGCCGCTGCGACACTTACGATAATTCTGATCTGGTTTCTAGACATTGTTAAAGCTTTCTGTCTTGAGGTTTATAAGAAATATACTTATCCGCTTTATCGGTATTATCTGTCATTATTCTGCAGTGTTTGCCGAGATTTTACGGCAAAAGTGGATTTTTTTTGGTTAAAGTTGAGGAGAGTACCGCTTGTTCCTGCGTTTTCGCTTCACACAGACCAATAAGATCTCTTTGTCACGACAGCCTTGGATCAATCTCGCCAGAACAGATCTGAGATAGCAAAATCTCGTGACGACAGGCTCTAAAATAGTAATTGATGAAATAGCCGATTTATTATATACTTTAGAACTTGTTTTACCGCTTAGGCAGGTAGTCGTGGCGTTGGCGGTTATAATTTTGCGATTATGTTTTTTTAATTTTAATATAAGTATGCCGCAGGGATTTTGCGGCCGGACAGACAGGAGTAATGATGAGCAGCTTGATGATTGGTATTTCTGGTGTGCGTGGTATTGTCGGATCGGATTTGACCCCGGAGCTTTGTGTGCGTCTGGGTGAAGCTTTTGGTACTTACATTGACGGTGGAGTGGTTGTGGTTGGCCGTGATACCCGTCCGTCCGGTGATATGGTAAAGCATGCGGTTTTCTCCGGTCTTTTGTCTGCCGGTTGCCAGATCATTGATATCGGAATTGTCGGCACTCCTACTGCGGCGATGATGATCCGCGACCTTAAGGCTGATGGCGGTATTGTGATTTCAGCTAGCCACAACACCATTGAATGGAACGCGCTGAAGTTCTTTCGCAATGACGGGGTTTATCTTAATGACGAGCAGGGACGTGCTTTGCTTGATATTTATTACGGCGGACACGCCAACCGTGTTGAATGGCAGGATATCAAGGCTGTGCGTCTTGACCCGACTGCCAATGACCGCCATCTGCACAAGGTGCTTGATATTATTGACGTCAAGGCCATGCGCAAGCGCAAGTTCAATGTCGCCCTTGACTGTGTAAACGGTGCTGGCTGCGATCTTGCCACACAGTTCCTGCGTGAGATCAACGCAACGCCGCATCTTCTTTACTGCGAGCCGACAGGGCAGTTCTCACGCAACCCCGAGCCGACAGTCAAGAACGTTACCGAGCTTTGTAATGTGGTAAAGGAAAATGGTTGTGATATCGGTTTCGCGCAGGACGCGGATGCTGACCGAATCGCCTTCATCTCTGAAACCGGCAAGTATATCGGTGAAGAGTACAGCCTGTGTCTGGCAGCGAAGTATATCCTGTCAAAGACTCCGGGACCGGTTGTTACCAATCTTTCGACAACACGCATGATTGAAGATGTTGCCAAGGAGTATGGCTGCGAGGTTGTACGTACTCCGGTTGGCGAGGTTAATGTTGCCGAAAAGATGATTGAGATTCAGGCTCCGGTTGGCGGTGAGGGTAATGGCGGAGTTATTGATCCGCGCGTAAATTATGGCCGTGAAGCACTGACCGGTATGGCTCTGGCTCTGCAGATGATGCTTGAGACCGGCAAGACTATCGGTGAGCTTGCAGCTGAGATTCCGACTTACGAATTTGTCAAGACCAAGGTTGACTGCAAGAAGCGTCTGCTTGCGCCGGTACTTGAGCGTCTGGCCAATGAGAAGGCTGACAAGGTTGATGCGCGTGACGGAGTGAAGCTTGATTTTGCTGACGGTTGGGTTCACGTCCGTGCTTCCAACACCGAACCGATTGTGCGTATTTACAGTGAAGCCAAGACGACAGCGCAGGCTGAAGAGCTGAACAATAAATACAAGGCTCTGATTGAAGAGACTGTTGCTCAGGCTGCTGCTGCCAGGAAGAAGTAGTCCCTGATTTTATTATTTGATCTTCTTCGCTTAATGGGGTTATCATGCAACCAAGAGCTGTAATTTTTGACATGGACGGAGTGTTGGCTGACAGCTATCAGCCGCATTATGAGTCATGGGTGTTGACCTGTAAAAAACGCGGGTTGTATATCGACGAGCTTATTTATGACCGGTTGTTCGGCCAGACCTTTGAAACCTTTGCTGACAGTATAGCCGGCGATAGCCTGACCAGACAGGAGCGGCAGGAGTGGTATGAGGAGAAGGAAGCCCTCTACCGCAACATTGTCGAGCATGATTTTCCGGAGATGGATGGCGTGTCTGATCTTATCTGCGCGCTTGACGGCGCGGGTTATAAACTGGCTATCGGTTCATCGGGGCCGAAGGAAAATGTCGAGACCGCGGTACGCAAACTCAAGGCCGGAGCGTGCTTTGATGCGACGGTTAATGGTGACGATGTCAGTAGGGGCAAGCCTGATCCGGAGGTGTTTTTGAAAGCTGCGTCAAAGCTTGGGGTCTGTCCTGGTTTGTGTGTTGTGGTTGAGGACAGTATCCACGGCCTGCAGGCGGCGATAAATGCCGGTATGCGCTGCATCGGTATTACCGGTACCGCTGAACGCGCCGAACTTGAGGAACATGCCGATATTGTAATTGATTCAATGAACGAGTTGAGCGTTGACACCTTCGACCAGCTTCTGCTGGCTGGCGAATGTACTTCCGGGGAGTGTGAATTATGAAGGTTCTCGTCAGCGGCGGAAACGGACTGCTTGGCAATTGCATGACACGGGTGTTTCGTGAAGCCGGGCATGAGGTAGATAGTTTTGGCCATTCTGCACTCAAGGCTGGTATGAAGGCGCTTGACATAACAAACTCCACCGAAGTCCTTGAGACCGTTTGCAACGGCAGTTATGATATCCTGATTAATTGTGCGGCTGACCGTGACCCAGAGAGCTGTCTTTCCGATCCTGCGAAGGCGTATATGCTTAACGCCGTAAGCGTAGAACATCTCGCCGCGGCAGCCAACAGTTGCGGTGCGAAGCTGTGTCATATCTCAACTGATTATGTCTTTGACGGAACCAAGCCCCCCTACAATGAAAGTGACAGCCCCAATCCGGTCAACACCTACGGGCGCAGTAAACTTGCGGGGGAGTTTGCCGCAAAAGAAGCAAGGGCGCATCTGATTTTGCGTATCCCGGCTTTATACCGCACAGACCTGTCTGACCCTAAAAACGTTGTGACTAATTTCGCCAAAGCGATGCGTGCGAACAGCAGGCTCACGATGGACGCGGAGTGTGTGCGTTATTATACTCTGGCGGACGACGTTGCACAGGCTGCGGAATTTCTTCTATCAAAAGGAGTTGAAGGAATTGTGCATCTTACCGGTGAAGAGCAGACGACCAAGGCCGATTTCTGCCGGATGATTGCCGGGGCGCTCAAGATTGAGAGTTGCGAGATTATTGACGGACCAACGCCGCCAAGTGGTGACCGCCGCCCGGAAAACAGTCATCTGAATTGTGATTATTACAAGAGTCTCGGCGGCAAGCCATTTGTCACGGTTAGCGAGGCGATGAAAAAGCTGTTTTGATTTTTTACTGAGTGGCTAGTTTGAACAGCTTCGCAAGTCATGCCTGAACGGTTGTCTTGTAATGAGTATGGATTAAAAATTTACTCGGCGCTGCGGGCCTTGTCAAACATTTCTTTGGCTTGCTTGCGGGTGGTCTCGGTTGCGGCTTCGCCGTGGATCATCTGCGCGATTTCTTCAATCCGTTCATTATCGTCAAGCACTTCTACTCCGGATACGGTTCGGCCGTCTTTTATCTGCTTGGTTACCTTGAGATGATTGTCCGCGCAGGCGGCAATCTGGGGCAGGTGGGTGATGACTATTATCTGCCGGTCTTTTGACAGCTCCTGCAGTTTTTTGCCGAGTACCGCGCCAAGGCGTCCGCCTACTCCAGCGTCAATTTCATCAAAGAGAAGAGTGGGTGGCGAATGGACTGCGGCGAGTGCAGACTTGATTGCAAGCATGGTTCGTGAGGCCTCACCGCCGGATGCGGTGTCGGCGATGGTTGAGGGGGCTTCGCCGGGGTTTGGGGCGATCATGAAACAGATATCCTCAAGCCCGGCCGCAGAGCAGCGGCTGAGGATTTTCCGCGGCGGATAAGTCTCTGTCCAGAGCCGGTCAAGCTCGACAGAAAAATTCGCTTCAGGCATGCCAAGATCCTTGAGTTCCTTATTGACCGCTTTGGCCAGTTTCTCGCCGGCTTTCTTGCGTTCTGCTGTAAGCTCTGCTCCCAGAGTGATGATCTCGACCAGAATTTTATCAAGCTCTTTCTCTGCCTGCGCCGTATCGATATTCCAACTTGCCAGCTCGTCAAGGCGGGAATTAAGCAGCGTCTCCATGTGCGGGATTACCTGAATAAATTCGACACCCTCATCCGGGCATTCAAGTATACGCACCAAATTCTTCATCTCTTCGGCGCGGTTTATCGCCGCGTCAAGTTCTTCCGGTGAAAAGTCAGAATCCCCTGCCGCCTGCTGCAGCGCCCGCGCACCATCTTCAAGCGCCGCCAGAGCCGTGCGCAGGTATTCCGCCGCCTGCGCCATCTCGCCCCCGCAATCCTCATAAGCCTCAACCTCACGCAGAACCGCACCGATCTGGTCGGTCACAGCCCCATCACCTTCGTATAGGGTTTGCGCACCTTCCTCGGCGGCTGAGCGGATATTGTCGGCGTTACTCATCAGTGAGATCCGTTCCTCAAGCAAAGGATCGGATTCTGGATCAAAGCCGAAGTCGGAAATTTTTTCAAGTTTGTATTCGATGCGTTCAATCTCAAGGCGCATCTTCTCACGCTGCGCGTCACCGGATTCGAGCCGGCGGAGAATCTCTGTGGCCTTGCTGAATTTTTCGCGGAAAGCGGCTGTACTGATCTTGCCAAAACGGTCAAGTAGTTCACGTTGATAAGACTGGTCAAGAAGGCGCGTGTGTTCATTCTGAGCCGCAATATCAAGCAGCGCGTCGGCAAGCGGTTGAACATTGGACGAACTCACCGGTCGTCCGCATAAAGCCAGGCGGCTGGAGCGCCCTTCAGAAATTCTTCGTTCAAAAATAAGCGGTTCGTCAGTTGGCGCGCCGACGTCTTCACTGATTTTTTTGAGATGTTTTTCCCTTGGAGCCGAGAATACCGCGCTGACAGTTGCTTGCTCAAAGCCTTTGCGGATCATATCGGAATTTGCCCGCGAGCCGAGCGCAAGACTGATAGCGCCCGTTACCAGACTCTTACCCGCACCGGTTTCACCGGAGACAACATTCAGCCCCGGCGTCAGAGGAAGCGAGGCCTGCTCAAAGATAACCAGATTGTTTACGTATAATTCTTCAAGCATTCTCTACGCCTTCTTGCGCGGTTATTCCAAAAAATAAAATGCTTATTCAGCCGTTAGAACAGGCCGCGCTGTCAACTTCAACCGTTTGCCTATATTAATTAAAACACCCCTCAAAAGCAAGAGCCTTGAGGGGTGAATAGCATTTCTTTGTTGCCGCGGTAGAGGCCGCAAGTTGTTGTGCTGGGGTGTTGATTAAAGACCAGCAGCCTTCTTGATGTCTTCGACCTTGTTGATCTGTTCCCATGGGAAGATGTCACGGCCGAAGTGGCCGTAAGCAGCTGAGTCGCGGTATGTCCAGCCCTGCTGGTTGCGCAGTGACAGGGCCTGCTCGATTGCTGCGGGGCGGAAGTCAAAAACCTCGCCGCTTTCGAGAATTTTCTGGATGTCTTCCTCTTCCTTGACGCCTGTACCGAAGAATGATACGTTAATTGACATTGGCTTGGCAACGCCAATAGCGTAGGCAACCTGGATTTCGCATTTTTCGGCAATACCGGCTGCGACAATATTCTTGGCGACGTAGCGTGAGAAGTAAGCGGCAGAACGGTCAACCTTGGTGGGGTCTTTTCCTGAGAAGGCACCACCGCCGTGGCTGCCGACACCGCCGTAAGTGTCAACAATGATCTTGCGGCCAGTCAGACCGGCGTCACCGTGTGGGCCACCGATAACGAACTTGCCGGTCGGGTTGATGTAGTATTCTGTGTCAGCATCAAGAAGGCCGGTTGGGTCGAGTGTTTCCTTGACGACCTCAATCATGTCCTTGCGTATGGTTTCCAGTGGCACGTCGTCGGTCTGGTGTGAGATTACGACATTGGTGATGCGTACTGGCTTGCCATCAACGTGGAGGATTGAGACCTGGCTCTTGCTGTCCGGGCGCAGGTAGCTGATTGAGCCTTCCTTGCGGATCTTCTGCAGAACGTCGAGGAGCTGGTGGCTATAGTGGATTGGTGCAGGCATGAAGTCCGGGGTTGCTGTAGTTGCATAGCCAAACATCATTCCCTGGTCGCCGGCGCCCTGCTCGTCATAGAGACCCTGGCCGGCGGTAACGCCCTGTGAAATGTCCGGTGACTGCGGGTGGATACGGCAAACGTATTCGAAGGTCTTGTCGCAGAACATTAGTTCTTCGCGGTCATAACCGATTTCCTTAACGACCTGACGGGCGATTGCCTCTGGGTTGATCTTGTCCCAGCCTGCGCAGGTGATTTCACCGGCGTTGAGGACGAAATTGGTTGTACAAGCGGTTTCACAAGCAACGCGGCTGGCCGGATCTTCTGCCAGACAGGCGTCAAGGATTGCATCCGAGATCTGGTCGCAGACCTTATCCGGGTGACCTTCACTTACAGATTCTGAAGTGAAAACGTGGGGAGCATTGAGTTTGCTCATTTTTATTGCCCTTTCTTTCTTTTACTGATTAAATAGTCTGAGCTATTAAAATAATTTTTAAATCAATTACTGAATGCAATTTCGAGGTTTATATTTTAGAGGAAAAGGAGTGAAAATCACTATTTTTTTTAAAATTTTTATGTTACTTAAAATTTCAGGATACCTCCGCTTTACTTTGGCTACCGCTTGTGTTTAGCTGCTGGAAGCTTACCATTTCCGCGTATTTTGGTGATTCTTTGATTAGTTTCTGGTGGCTGCCGACAGTATTTATGCGGCCGTTTTCGAGTATTACAATGCGGTCTGCATGGCGGATTGTCGAGAGGCGGTGGGCGATAACAATTGACGTCCTGCCCTTCATCAGATTGGTCAGCGCATCCTGAACCATCTTTTCATTCTCTGAATCCAGCGCTGAAGTTGCCTCGTCAAGCAGTAGAATTTCGGGGTTCTTAAAGACTGCCCGGGCAATTGAGACACGCTGGCGCTGTCCGCCTGAAAGCTTGCCGCCGCCATCACCGACAATAGTGTCATAGCCGTTTTCCAGTGCCATGATATCATCATGAATGTTAGCGATTTTCGCTGCTTTTATGATGTCTTCATGGTTTATATCTTCCCGACCATAGGCGATATTGTCAGTTATGGTGCTGTTAAAGAGAAAAGGCGTCTGGCTGACGAGGGCTATGCGGCTGCGCAGGCTGTCGAAGGTTAGCTCCCGGATATCTGTGCCGTCAATTTTAATCGAGCCGTTGTTGATGTCATAAAGCCGCAAGAGAAGGTGGACAAGTGTACTCTTGCCTGAACCTGACGGGCCGATAAGTGCGACCATCTCGCCTTTTCTGACTTCCAGACTGAAATCCCTGATAACGGGGTTGCCGGGGGTATAGCTGAAATTGACGTCTTGAAATTCGATACTGTCTTTGAAGTCATTGATGGATTTATTGCCTTCAATGATATTTGAATCGGTTTCCAGAATATTAAAGACCCGTTCGGCGCCGGCAAGGAATACCTGAAAATTGGCGTTGGCGCGGCTGAGGTCTTTGGCCGGGGCATACATCAGGGAGAGGGTGGCACCAAAGGTGATAAGTACATCAACCGGAAGAGTCTTGTCCATTACCATGATTCCACCGATATAAAGAACTGCGAGCATACCTATTTTCCCGGTAAAACTTGTAACCGGCCGCTCGGCGTTACTTGAGCGCAGGCATTTTGCGACAGTCTTAAAAAGCGACTCGTTTTCGTGGCGGAAGTTTTTTAGCTCAAACTCCTCGCAGCCGTAAGCCTTAACCGTACTGATACCGGTGAGAAACTGTACCATGGTGTCCGTGACGCTGGCGGCCTGCTGCTGGGCCTGCCTTGAGACGCGGCGGATTTTTTTGAAGAGAAAGGCAAGGCAGACGCCGGCTAACGGTACGCCGATCATACCCCAGATTGCCAGTTTCCAGTTTACGGTAAAGAGATAGATAAACAACACCAGCAGAGCAAAGGGACGCGTCAGAAATATTCCCAGCAATAGCAGGCTGGCTGTCATTTGACCAAGGTCATTGGTCAGGCGGCTTAGAAGATCACCTGAGCGTTTTTCCTGGAAAAAGGCAAAATTCATGTTGAGAAGATGTTCACCAAGGCGGTTACGCATCTCCATGGTTACGCGGTGGCCAAAGACTTCCGGCAGGTAATTCTGGAAATATACGGTGGTTGCTAATAGCAGCATAAGCAGCAGAAACAGGCCGAGTGCCAGTACAAAAAGATTGTACTGGGTTATGATCGCCGGGTGGGCATGAAGCCAGTCAGAAATAAGCTTGTTGTCCATTATTTGTTTTGGCACGACCTGAAAGATACTGCCGGTGTGTTCTGACCATCCCACAACACGAACGGTAAACCCCGCAAGGCCGGCCAGCGAGGCGTTGACGATACCAAAGAAAAAACCGAAGAACATAATCGCCAGCACCTTGTATTTGTGCGGCCAGATATATTTAAACATCCGCTTGAGGCGGTTAAAAGTCATTAATCGCTCCTATTGATTAATATGGCTGCAGAAACCAGGATAATAAATATCGTTTAAAACAGATGCCCGTCTGCAGGATATGCAAATATTATAGGATTTTTGGGTGTTGATTCCAGACTAAGATTATCCGAAAGGCATTTTTTTAGCTAAGTACTATTGATTTTTACCGGTTATGAGTATATTATCATTGTTGAGGAGGGGCGTACGGTTGCGAAATACTTTGGTATTTTGAGGAAAGTCCGGCCACCACAGGGCAGAAGTGTGGGTAACGCCCACCGGGGGTAACCCCAGAGGCAGGCAACAGAGAACAGACCGCCGATGGCTGATTTATCAGTACAGGTAAGGGTGAAACGGTGGGGTAAGAGCCTACCGCGGCACTGGTGACAGTGCTGGCATGGCGACTGCTTTTTCGGTGCAAGCGCAAATAGGGGTCAAAGGGATTATATCCCTGCGGGGCTGCCCGTCCCGCCTGAAGATCCGGGTAGCGTGCATGAGAGCGTGGGTAACTGCGCTCCACAGTTAAATAACCGTACTCGACAGAAGCCGGCTTATACCCCCTCCTCTTTTTTTATTCGTTTTTTTTAAGCGCGTCAGACAAAAAAGAGCAGATTCCTGTCAGACAGGGACCTGCTCTTTATAATTATAATCGCAAACAAATTTAACAGTTATTTTGCAGTGCTGTCTTTTGCCAGCACAACTTCACCAGCCTTGATTTTCATTGTAATCGTAACCTTCTGACCAGCCTTGACGTCGATAGTCTGGGCAACAGGCTTCATGATCCATGTGTAGACCATGGCCTTGCCTGAAGCAGCAGGGATATCACCACCGACAACATAAAGGTTTTTGTCGGACATGATCCAGCCTGCAGGAGTACCCTTCTTTTCGTCTTTTTCCTCAAAGTCACCATTCTTGATTTCAGCACCTTCAGCGACAATCATGTCATAGTAAACCCATAATTCGTTGAGCTTTTTGGTTTCTTTGTCACGAACCCAGGCGCCCCGGAAAAAAAGTTTTACCTTAGTATCCTGATCTGCAGAAAAAGAGAACTTGTAATCATGCCATTTATCATCAGCAATATCTGAAGTCTGGAAGAATGCACGTGCATCTTTCAGTTCCTGATCTTTGTGCCAGGTCTGGTTTGAAACGTATGATCCAGGTGCGACTTCTTTTTTGTAGACTGTGAGTTTAACGCCATTAGGAGCTTCGATATCGACACGCGCTTTTGTTTTGACCTCACCTTCGGCGAAGACTGCAGAGCAGACGAAAGCGGCCATTAACATTAATGCTGAAATTTTACGGATTAGAGTCATTTTTTTCCTTTCAAATATAAAAATAATGCACTACATGAAACGGTTTATTATTGAATCTCCAGTAACTAGTTATCGCTTGGCACATATTCAAAAGGCTTAACCACAATAGTCAGTTTGACTTCCTGACCAGCCTTGACTGTGAAAGTCTGGACAACGCCTTTATTGTGCCATGCTTTAACGATTTCGGCGTCTTTGAACTCGCCATCTTCTATGGTGTAAAGATTTTCCTTGCTTGCACCCCAAGACTTGATTTTGCCATCTTTTTGTTCGCTGAAATCACTATTCTTGATCTCTGCGCCTTCTGCTGTGACTGACTTGTAAAGTACCCAGTAGGCGTTCATGCCCTTTTTGCCCTTGTCTTTTGACCAGTTACTCATGAGTCTCATGTAAACGCTGCCATCAGCTTCAGGAGTAAAGGTAAAGGTTATTGTTGTCCACTTGTCCATCGGCAGAGGGGCTGACTGGGCGACCAGTTTCTGTGAGCGTTCTTCTTCCTTGCCCCATGAAACGTTGGAAACCTTGCCGCTTGTTGCTGTACCTGGCTTAAGATTTATGCCTTTACCGGTAAAGTCAACCCGGGCGAGAAATTTAGGGGCTTTTTCTTCAGCCTGGGTAAGTCCGGCCAGAACAAGCATCGCAGTTGCCAGCAGCATGATTTTGTGGTGTAATCTCATTTGTTTTCCTTTCAATATTATGGTTATAAATATAAAAAATAGCAAAAAAGCTATTAAAACTAATCCAGCGAGAACTCAATCTTATCCGGCATTACATAGGCGGTTATTGTGACTTCCTGATTTTTCTTTACCTGCACGGACTGACTTACAGGCCTGTCATGCCAGGCACGGACTACATATTTATAGCTCAACAACCCCGAACCGCCTGTTATATAGTTACCGCTATTATTAATATCCCAGTTTGCAGGCTTATTGTTTTTATCTTTTTTACTGAAATCGCCGTTGAGTATTTTCGCACCCGTCACCTCGACAAGGTCATAGAACACCCAGGTGGCATCCGCTTTTTTATTGCCGTTTTGTTTACTGTAACCGCTTTTTAGCGAAATATTTATTTTGCCATCTTTTGACGGCAAAAAAGAAATAACACACTTGCTCCATTCACCCTCGGGGAGATTGTAAAATTCCGAGTAAAGCGAGAACTTCCGCCTTTGTTTATCGCCCCAGCTAATATGTTGTAGTATTGCGTTTTTTGAGCAACTCTTGGGGTGCAATACTATGTCACTGCTTGAGATATCAATTCGTGCATTTATATGTGAATCCTGCCCGTAACAAAGCAGAAATGAAAACATCATAAACAGTAGTATAATAGCCTTGCTGTTGTGTATTATAAGCCCCATTGCAAAAAAACGTTATCCTATTTCTTCAGCGCTGTAAAACTTTATTCAACATTGGAATTTATAATAATTTATGCTTTTACTTTCGTCAAGGATTTTTTTTCCTTAAGTTATTGGATTATGACGATATGCTACATAATTTTACCTTTTTTTGAAGCCTTAATCTTCTATAATCAGGTATCAAATATAATATTGATTACCGGCGCCTATTGGCGTGATTCCATGCATTTTATCAATGTTTCAATGCAATACCGGCACCCGCTATGCAGAATAATAATAATTTTATTATACCCTCTTTATTAACTATCATTTAAGGGTATACTAGTAGGGATAAGATATTTTTTTACTGATAGGTTTTTTCTACTTTCTGGAAGGGTCTTGAGATGTTGAGGAGTGAGAAGTTCCGTAATGCAGCGCCCGAATTTGAGCCGTTACGAATTGGTACTGGCTGGACAATTGAGGATCTGGACAAGCCGCAGGTGATAGTTGAGAGTTCTTTTGGTGACAGCCATCCGGGTAGTGTGCATCTTGATTATATATTTAATGAAGTAATTACCGGTATCACCGAGGCTGGCTGCAAGGCGGCAAAGTATTTCTGCACTGACATCTGCGATGGTATTGCCCAGGGGCATGACGGGATGAACTACTCTCTGCTTTCACGTGAGGCGATTGCCGACATGATGGAAGTTCATATGATGGCAAGCCCTTTTGATGCTGGCGTCTTTATTGCCGCATGTGACAAGGCGATTCCGGGTCAGCTGATGGCGATGGCGCGTATTGATATGCCTTCGGTATTTGTTCCCGGTGGTGTGATGTCAGCGGGGCCGAATCTTCTTACACTTGAGCAGATCGGTTCATACAAGGCGAAGTTTGAGCGTGGCGAGATCAGCAAGGAAGAGTTTGATTCATACAAGCGCACAGCCTGTCCATCATGTGGTGCGTGTCAGTTTATGGGAACGGCGAGTACGATGCAGGTTATGAGTGAGGCGCTTGGTCTGGCGATCCCCGGTGCTGCGCTTATCCCGACAGCTCTTGGCAGTCTCAGGCGAATGTCGCGCCGTGCCGGTAAGCTTATCAGGATGCTTATTGAAGAGGATCTGCGCCCCTCAAAGATCCTTACCCGCAAGGCATTTGAGAACGCGATCATGATTCACGCGGCGATTGCTGGATCATCAAACGGCCTGCTGCATCTGCCTGCTCTGGCGCATGAGGTCGGAATTGAGCTTGAGCCTGAATTGTTTGACGAGATCAACCGCAAGATTCCATGGCTGGTCAATGTTCGCCCAAGCGGTCATTATCCTGCGGATTATTTTTGGCGTGCTGGGGGTACACTTGCGGTAATGCGTGAGCTGTCTGATTATCTGCACATGGACGCGCTGACCGTTACCGGCAAGACCATCGCCGAGAATATCGATGACCTTGATTCGGCTAACTTCTTCAAGAACCGTCAGGGTGATCTCAAGGTTTACGGGCTTGTTCAGGAAGATGTTATCCGCCATATAAATAACCCGATCCGTTCTGAAGGCTCTCTGGCTATTCTCAAGGGTAATCTTGCTCCTGAGGGGGCGGTAGTCAAGCACTCGGCGGTTGCTCCTGAAATGCATGAAGTCAAGCTTAAAGCACGTGTCTTTGACAGTGAAGAGGAAGCAATGGACGCGGTCTGGAAGAAGGTTGTTCAGCCTGGTGAGGCGGTATTTGTCCGCTATGAAGGACCAAAAGGCAGTGGTATGCCTGAGATGTTCTATACTACTGAAGCGATTGCCAGTGCACCGGAGCTGATCTCTTCTACAGCGCTGATTACTGACGGGCGTTTTTCCGGTGCAACGCGTGGCCCGGCAATCGGTCACGTTTCGCCTGAAGCGATGGAGGGCGGTCCGATTGCGCTGGTTGAGGATGGTGATATTATCGAGGTTAATATCCCGGCGCGCAGCCTGAATATTATCGGTGTTGCCGGTGAAGAGAAGACTGCTGAGGAGATTGAGACGATTCTCGCTGAGCGTAAAGCCAACTGGAAGCAGCCTGAGCTGAAGTTCAAGAAGGGTGTTCTCGGACGCTTTGTCCGCGGCGCGGTATCGGCGATGAAGGGCGGTTACCTGCAATAAGTATTTTTGTGCGTTAGTTTTAGCTTTTAATCCCCGGCTTTGGTCGGGGATTTTTTATTGGTTATGCTCTGGCGAAGGATGAAGGCGGGAAGGATACATATTAATAATACAGTGGGCATTTTTTTTGCCGGCTTGCGTTTTGGGGATTCTCTGCTACAATAATTGAGCAGATTGAGTTTAATGTTTTATAACATATTTTATAATAAGGAGTTAATTTATGGGGTTCTTTTCGCTAATGGATCCGGTCTGGTGGTTCTTGGTAGGGCCGACTATTCTGTTAAGTTTGTGGGCGCAGTACAAGGTAAAGAGTGCTTACAACAAATGGAGCAGGAGAAGCACCCGCAGCGGCATGAGCGGGGCTCAGGCAGCGGCCGATATGCTCTCGCGTGAAGGGCTTAATGATGTGCGTATTGAAATGGTTGACGGTTTTCTCAGTGACCACTATGACCCGTCAAAACGCGTCCTGCGGCTCTCTCCTGGCGTGTATAAGAGTAACAGTATCGCCGCTGTCGGTATTGCCTGTCATGAAGCTGGCCACGCCCTGCAGCATGCGCGGGGTTACGCCTTTTTGGGACTGCGTTCGGTTCTGGTGCCGACTGCGAGTTTGGGGAGCTGGATGGCGATACCTTTGATTATTATCGGATTTATCTTTTCATCGCTGATGCTGGTTAAAATAGGTATTGTTTTCTTCGGGGTTGTGGTGGCGTTTCAGCTTATCACTCTTCCTGTGGAGTTTAACGCCTCCAGCCGGGCTAAAGAGGCTTTGCAACGCAATATGGTATTGAGTAATGGTGATGAGGTGCAGGGGGTTAATGAGGTACTCAATGCTGCTGCGATGACATATGTGGCCGCAGCATTGTCAGCCGTAGCCCAGCTGATTTATCTCATAATACTTGGTAACCGCAGGGATTAGGGCGACAGAAAAGAAGTAGATTACCGGTTCTTTAAGGCGTTATTTAATTTTTACTAAAAAAAGATTAAAAAACGGTTTTTATCGTCTTGACTTAAATCCGGTTTTGACTATATTTTTCCTCGTTGTTGATGAACTCAACAGCGCAAAAAAAAAAGAAAAATGGCCGAGTGGCGCAATTGGTTAGCGTACCAGACTGTCGATCTGGTGGTCGCGGGTTCGAATCCCGTCTCGGTCGCCAAAATTATTAGCCCTGTAAACCCTAGGTTTATAGGGCTTTTTCGTTGATTTGTCAGAAGTGGTACTTCCGTCATTAACTGTAGAATCCGTCCATCATGCAGCAACTCTCGGGCGATCATCAACATTATCAGAGAACTCAGCCAAGAACTTCACCATTGCAGCAAGGCACAATTGAAGCACTGACCTTTCCCCACGATTCATACCATTTCTTATGTTATGGTTTTTTCTCTTTGTTTGTCCAGAACAGAATGACGCAGCGTAGCGCAGACAGGCTGTTCTGGACAAACAAATGCCTCCGGTGCTGGCGGGCGATAACCCAGCGAACTATGCGGGCGCTTCGTATTATAATGCTTGCGCCAGCGC
>QKCJ01000039.1 GCA_003245715.1 bacterium | reverse complement strand
TTATCCTTCCGCTATGTTTAATCATGGCATTAATATCATCAAAAAAAATGCTCCTCTCAAGACACAGAACGTTACACAAATTACCCGCGTTATTCATCTTTCTAGAGGTCAGGATAATAGCCCAAGACACCAAGAAAACTGATCGTCTAGGAATACCCCAAGCGAAAAGCAAGTTGCCAAGCTTAACCTGAGTATATCTGATAACTTTTTTTAACATTCTTTATTCCAAGCTATTTAGTATTTAAAAAGACTAGAGATACTTTTTTAATGTTCTCAAGACTCTCCGAAGCAACCAATTGAATTTCTTGCCCTGTAACCCATAAGGAATTAATTTAAACAATTTAATAATTATTCCATCTCCAAAAATATCGAGAATTTGCAAGAGATGAATCATTCTGTCTTCATATTTTTGCAGCATATCGCGGTTAATCCCACATAATAGCAACAAATAATATTCAGATTGCCGATTCTTTCTACCAATAATTATTTGTGAAGTTTCCAATAAATAACTCTCCTGATCAGAAATAAGGCCAGAATTAACCGAATCATGATATAGTTTAGTGCCTGGAAGGGCAACGGCATAAAATATTGATAAATAATCCGGCGGCAATTTTGATCGCAACAAAAACGTCTCCGTTTCTTTCAAAGTCTCAATACTCTCACCGGGATACCCAATAATTACATAAGCCATCGTCTGCATACCGAGTTCTCTAGTTTGCAACAAAGCACTTAAACCTTGCTCAACTGTTGTCCCCTTATTCATATTGTCAAGAATCGTCTGACTTCCTGACTCAATACCATAATTTATTGCAATACAATTATTATTCTTTAATAGCGCCAACATCTCAGGGGTAGCATGATCAACCCTTAACCCGGTTATTCGAAATGTAATGTCAAGTTTTTCTTCATTTAGTCGGCCAAAAAATTTTTCAACCCAATCATAAGATGCCGCAAATAATTCATCATCAATACGAAAATACTTTACGCCATATTGAGAATGCAATACTTTTAAATGTTCAACACACCAATTAATATCCGGTTGAAAATAACCAGGTATATGTCTATAACAAAAACCACAATAACCCGTGCATCCGCGACTAAACATAATTACAGACAAAAGGTCATGATCTGTTTTATGTTTTTGGTATTCTGCTGATGAGCGGAAAAAGAAATCTTTATCAGGATGATAAAGGTAACGCTGCATATCCAGCAATGAATAGTCCGGGATCAAATAACTCTTTAATCTTTCGCCACGAGGATTTTTTATTATTTTGCCATTTTCGCGATATATAAAACCCGGAATGTCGGCCTCTTTTTCCATACCATTGAGATATTTCATGAATTTATCAATAAATTTTTCACCCTCACAATTACACAAATAATCAACTTGCGTATTCGCCAATAATTCTTTATATGCGCTGGCAAGATGACCTCCTACCAAAATCGGCAAATCACGAAATATTCCCTTCATCTCTTTTGTGAATTCTTTTACCCACAAATAATGCGGAGCAAGGGCACTGATACACAAAACCGTACCTGCGGAGTTTTCTTTAAGTGAATTTACAATTAATTCTTTTTCATTGATATCAAATTGCAAATCATATATCTCAATTTCATATCCACTATTTTTTGCTGCTGTAGCCACATATAAAGTACCCAGTGGAACCTCAAGTTTACCAATACCAGGCGGGCGCAAAAAAATTATCTTACTATATGTCATAAATTTTCACCTAATTAATAATTGCAGCGACAGATTTTAATGCCTCAGCAACGCTCTCTTTGCAACAACCAAACTTTTTTGTTTTTTCAGGCATACCTTTAAGACTCAACAAATACTTGATTTTATCACTAACATCCATATCCAGATTTTGATATAAATCACAATATAACTCATGAGGATAATTGATATCGCGACAAAATCTCTGATTTTTCACATCATACTCAATTGATAAAAATGGAATCCCCAGCAAATAGGCAAAGATTATACCATGGTACCTCATTGAGACAATTTTTTCACAGGACGCCATTGAGCGTATCATTAAAAAAATGTCCCCCGTAAAACCTTCAACAGAAATCATACCCGTACTACTGAACTCATCATACAATAGCTGATTTATTGCGATATCCGAATACGCATCACCAATATACATTGAATACAAAATAACTTTTTTGCCACTATCAATAATTTGCCCTATAATTCTTTTATAACAATCAATAATTTCCAATTTTCGTTCGGCAAGCATCAGATGCTTTGTAAACGCCATAAGCATAAGGCCTACCTTGTATTCTTTATTTACTTCATGTGAAAAACCATCCATATACTTTTCGTAATTACCAATCAATGAAATATCATGAGATGCAATCACTTTACATTTTTTTGAAATACTTCGCGCAATTTCTGCAGATTCGGAATCGCGTGTCATAACGACATCAATATCGTCAAGTAGCTGCCCACATTTTTTTTCTGCTTTTAAATTTATAAATGGGCCTAACGAAACACCAATTACCGCAATTTTGTGACTTTTCTTCTGCAAAAAAACATTGATTATATCTTTTTTCCAATCAATACTATTTTCTGAATGAAATATCGAACCACCACCAATAATGAGCTTATCAAATTTGGCTAAGGCCAATTTATTATACAAATTACGTTGGAACCAATTTGGAGAATTTCTATATATAAAGTCTAAATTTATTTCACCTTCTAAACTTTTTTCATAAAAGTCTCCAACATAATAATATGTCAGTTGATCTCTCAGCAAATAATCCTTAACAAAACTTCTGATTGAAAAGGCCATAGCCTCATCGCCAAAATCCCCTTGCCCAACCCAACCTATATTTAATGTTGACTTCACCTATTTTCCTATCTTAGTTACATTTAGTTATATAAAATGTGTCTTTTGACAATTCTACAATTTTCATTTCTGACATTCCTGGAATTACCGCAGAAAATGCCTCTATTCGTTTTTGCACTTCTATTATAGGCAATTTTGGAAACTTATCCATATAGCGAAGATACTCCATATTGTTTTTCTGGGTTATTGTTTTCACATATTTCCGAAAATTATCTGGAATTACAGAAAATATTCTCTCTTTAAGCACCTTAAGAAATGACTTTGCAATCAACAAATTTTCCGGATCATTAAATACTGTTTGGCCTACAAGCAAACACAATTCATCCGCAATCCTATCTGCTGAATCAAAATCAACATTAGCAATTATGGTGGAAATCATTTTTTTATTTTCAGCTAACTCTTCATCAGAAAATAATGAACAATCTGGAAATTCCTGCTTTCTCTTGATTAAACTTTCCAAATCATCAACTGTATTTGCTTTCTTACTGATATCTCTGGGAATCGTTGGAATAAAATATGGGTCATTATCAGGAAAATAAAAAATCGGGTCTTTACCGTTTATCATTGCTTCTATCGAAGTTGTACAGCCAGGATGAATGAGCAACAGCGCATCCGCTTCCCACTCTTTCGAACTGCCTTCTTTGCTAACAACAATATTATCAATACCATCAAACGCTGATAAATATACATCTATGGTCTCTCCAGGATGAGGGCGAAAAATAAAAATAATTTCTGGGAACTTCTTTGCCAAAGCGATAGCCATATCAATATAATGAGAAAGACCCTTTTTATTTTCATCCCAGGCTTTATGATAAAAAATCTCAAACTTTTCATAATCCGGATGCCCTTTTAATAAAGCCAACTCCTCTTCCAAAGTTAAAAATCCATTATAACCAGCAAACAATGTGTTGATCTGAATATACGTCTTCTTTGGTTTGGTAATTTTAGATACTAAATTAAAATATTCATTAAATTTCTTTTTACTCAAATCAAACCGCGGATGGCCACTTACACAAAAGGATGAATTATCATTAATCTTATTTTTGCTTAAAAACATCGTCTTGATTTCTTCTGACCAATAAAATATTCGCTTATACTCAGAGAGCAATACATTGCTTGTGCCACCCCGCAAACCATATTCAACCCCGCCCTCAGAATATACACCGCCTTCCTCATCCAACAATACAGACACACCACCACTTCGCTTAATTGCATTAAACCTGTCAATATCCCGACTAATACCTTTATCAAAAATTATATAGTTATACTTGCCAGAAAAAGCCTCTGAAACGACAGAACTTTTCCGTCCAAGAACAAAGCCTCCAAGGCCTTTTTCAATACACCGTATTCCCAAATATAATTTAGCATCCAATTCTCTTGCTAAAGTTTCTACGGGAAACATACATGTTATTCTTTCCGTATCCATATTATTTATGAAATTCTGGCAAATCCAGCTGCAGATTTCTTTCCTTTCAATTTCAACTCCAACTCATTGTTAAATTTTTGTATTTTTGCAAAGACCTTATTTAATGCCTCTTCATAAATTTTCATATCATTATTACTATGCGAATACATAGGATAAAAAATAGTAGAAGACAACACACCATACTCAAGCATCTCTTGGATCATATATGCTTTTGCTACATATGGATCAAATGCTTTATATGAAAAATGACTTAACGGGGCAATTCCACTAATTTCAATATCTATATTGTTTTTATTAGCAATTCTAGCCCAAACATCTTGAACGTGCTCACCAAGCGCAATCAAATGTTCATGTGCCTTAACGGCAATATATTTTTTAATAGTTGCTATAGCTGCCGTAAAACCAACCCTCTCAGTCCAATTTGTACTGCTAATAAAACTTTTTTGCGCTGCCTGCATTACATTTGATTTGCCAATAACAGCGCTGATTGAATACCCGTTTCCAATAGCTTTTGAAAATACTGCTATGTCAGGCGTTAAATCAAACAGTAAATGTGCCCCACCAGGATTCAATCTAAACCCCGCAGATATCTCATCTATTATAAGAACAGCTCCACATTCATCAGCAAGAGCCCTTACTTTATTTAAGAACCCATCTTCTGGTGGTCGATTACGTATAGGCTCCATGACAATCACCCCAAGTTCCTTACCGTGCTTACTAACGATCTCTTCTAATTCACTTATTTTATTATAACGAAAAGGAAAAGCAGTACCCTGAAGACTTGATGGCACACCACATGGACTCAAACCAGAAAGCAAATGCTCACCTAAAGCATTCTCGGTACCAATATTGGCAGCAAGATACCAGTCATGCCAGCCATGATAACCACAAAAAGCAATTTTGTCTTTTCCCGTATAAGCCCGGGCTATGCGTATTGCAACCATCATGGATTCGCCGCCTGTGCGTGTGAACCTGCACATTTGCGCCCATGGATGCAATTCACAAAGAAGATCCGCTAATTCCACTTCCTCAGGACAATTCAGTGAAGAAGCAACGCCATTATCAATAGCCCACTTTACCGGATTATCTACGTCTTCATCAGCATAACCAAGTACAGTTGCACCAATGCCACTTATTGACATATCAAGATATTCATTTCCATCTAAATCCCAAACTTTTGCTCCCTTAGCCTTTGAAAAATAACCAGGCCAAACCCCCCAACTGAATTGGTCTGGACGTTTGGACAACAATTGACACAACCCCGGTATTCTATCTTTGGCATGAAGCTGTAATTCTAATGATTTATTTATGTCCATTATTTACCCTTGATAATATTAACAATAATTGCAAATATATTTTACCGCCAAAGCCACGCTTAAATTTAGCTATATCCAAATTCTTTTTATCATAATTATCTAGACCAGAAAATAGTTGCTCCCCTGTCTCATACCAATGGCAGCCTATTTTTTTTGCATATTCAATTGAGCCCCATAATAGAGCATGTGACATCGGCTTATCAAATAATTCACGAACTGACGCTGAAACACCATAATAACAATGCATTTGATTTACCTGGCAAAATACAGCCGTTACTAAATTGCCATCTAACAATCCTCTCACAATAAAAGCCTCAGAATTCTTTATCATTTGATACTGTAAATCCCAAGTCTCAGCACTACGGGTTTCTCTTCCTGCCACCTGAATATGTAGTTTGCGAAACTCTTCAACATCATTCTTATTAACATTTGTTGAATCTAAAATTTCGATGGCCAGATTATTACGCCCCCAGTTTATTAAGCTTTTATAGCTCTTTCGAACATTTGAAGCCAACTCAGACAATTCATTCGACAAATCAATTTTATTGCAAAAAAAATCTTTAGCCGCTGCTCCTTTTTCCAAAAGAAATAAACCAGGACTTGACAACTGACCACCGATTAATTGCTCTTTAAATATCAATTTAGCCTGCGGGTATTCATTCAAAATATCTTCAAGCTTATTATTTATACGTTTATCAACCGTCTTTAACTCTTTTTCTGAAATGTCATGAGACAGAGTGCAAAATGCTGGATGCCCACATCCGTCAAGGGATTGTTCACCATCAAAACAATTAAGATACAGCACAAATACACACAATATCTTGCCATTGCTCTCTACACCAAAAGACAAATTCTTAAATTCACGCTTACTTGCATAGGCCTTTGAATATTCAAGACTAAGCGGTAAATATAAAGAACTATTCGATTCCTTAAGTAAAAACGCAGCAAACTCTTTCTCGCGTTCCTGAACGGTTACAATGTTCATAATTCACACCCAATATCAATTTACGTTATTTTAAAAAAATGTGTTACTTCACTGCCTCCATAACAACAAATTCAAATTTCTCAGCCCCATTCTGATAAGTCCGATTTATTTTTTCAGAATAAACCACCTCCATTCCTGCATTTTCAAACAACTGCCGACAATCTTCTTCCGACGCAAAACGGAATGGGTAATTTTGACCATAAAATGGCGATGTTTTTCTTGATATACTGTCAATTGTCCATGAATCGATTTTTTGTGCTGGGGAATAATTCTTGAAAGCGTCAGATCCTACAGAAGGAGAATAAAAAAAGAATCTGCCACCTTTAACAAGACACCGACTAACTTCATTAATGCAATTTTTAAAATCTTCATATAACAAACAATATGAAGAAAAAACATCAAAAATTGCGTTAAAAAAATTGCCTTCATATGGCAACTTGACCATATTTGCCACCTGTAACTCTGCCTGCACACCCCATTTTTTATTTAAATGGTTTTTAGCTATTTTTATACTTTCTTCTGACAAATCTATGCCATAAGCCAAAAAACCTTCTTTTGCAACCATCCACAAATTACCACCAGAGCCACACCCTAATTCCAAAAACTTCATCTGATTTCTTTTTTTTATATCAATTGAAAAGTAATTTCTTCCCATAAATCGACATAACTCGTCATTAGGATATTGCCTTTGAGCGTTTATACCCAACGTCTTATATGAATCTTCATACCAATTTTTACACCTATCTATGTTATCCATTTAATCCCCTATATTTTGTAAACACATCATTCAAAAGTTATCCTTTAACAATGATTTATCATAGCCTTCATTTCTTTTATATTTCAGATTATGCTTTGCCAATTCACAATTCTCTCGCAAATATAAAAGGACATCATCAAACGCAAATACAGGATTAGCTGGATACAAATCTTCATAAACTTTATTAACAACATAGTAATCTTCTGGCTCATCAACTGTCCAACGCATGTCAGATAAATCGTCCGTATATACCATATTACCAATTTTAAAGAACTGAGGATTCTTCACAATATACATTGTCATATGCTCGCGCTCAGAAGGCAATTTCGCTTCAGCCCAAGCTTTCTCCAGAGCGTTTAATGTGAACACCTCCATATCCAAACCATCTGGATAAGTTGGCGGTTGACCATTTCCTGCATAATCAAATCGCCCATGCTCAAAAAAAGACACCAATTTATCCGCCAATTCAGGGTCGAATAACGGGCAATCACCTGTCAATCGCATAACATACCTTGGATTATATTTTCTTGCTACCTGATAAAATCTATCTAAAACATCATTAAGCGACCCACGAAAACAATCTATATTTTTCTCTACACACATTTTCTCAATTGCATCGTCACTACAATCCACACTTGTAGCGACAACCAACTTATCAATACTATTAGAGCGCAATACTCTTTCTATCTGCCGATACAACATCGGCTCACCCAATATTGGTTTTAATACTTTTCCTGGTAACCGGCTAGAAGAATACCTCGCCTGCAAAACTGCAAGTAATTTCATTTTTTACTCCATAATGAGGGATTAATAATTTCTTCCGTTAAAAATTGTTTCATTGTCTCATAAATATAACGTACTTCTTCCTTAGATAATGGAGAAACTGATAAAAAATCTGAATTTCTACTTACCTGCTCTTCTGAATCTGCACCAATCACAACAGGACAATCTAGAGCGGCGGCAAATCGCAGAGATAAGTCATAAGGCGTTGTCTTAAAATACTCACATATATTATGCCAACAAAAAGATGCTTCATATGCCTGAGGCAATTTTATTTTAACTTCTTGTGGAGAAAGCAACAATAAACCCTGCAAAAACAAACTCCTGACAAATATGGTTTTACCATGTTGTTTCAAGGCAGAAATATAATCTCCCAAAAACAAATTTGCATCCCAAAGATTTGACGGAATTTGAAAAATCTCTAACTCCGAATATTTAACGGCCTCCAACAATTCAGAAATAGAATAAACAGAAACCCCTATGCAATCACAAAGGCCAGAAACTTTTAGTTCACAAATTGCACGCCCTAAGCCATCGCCCCAATACTTCAACCATTCGCACCGATGCAGCATTATTCCAAATAATTTTTCAACTCTAAGTTTTTTTATTGATGAACACACATCCTGATAAACCCAATTAAAATTAATCGTACTACCATTAGGATTAAGCTTTGTAATTACTTTAGCCGTTTTGTTTGCCCCACAAGACTCTAATGCCAAACCCAAAACTTTCTCACTGGCAAGGTAACCCTGCGCAGTATCAAATAAAGTAACCCCAGAATTAATTGCGGAAAAAACAATTGCATTTGCTTTTTCCTGATTTGGTTGACCAGCTTCATTTGCAATGCCATAATTCATGCCTAACTGTGCAGTGCCCAAAACATATTCTAAATTCATACAGTTATCCATTTACCTATATTACCACTAACTAATAAAAATCATTGGCATACAATATTAAATCATATCCCATGTAAGTGGAGTGCCTTTTACATAATCTCTTCTGGCAATACGCCCCAGAACAACCCGCAAATATTCCGGTGGCAAACCATAACCAGGACGGACACATTTAATATTTTTATCAGAAAATGTACTGCCAGCAGAAATATCCTCCGACACCCACAATGATTTTCTTCCATTTCTGCTAGGGATCTCACTTTCAGAAAGATCATATGTGACTACACCTAATGATTTCTCTGTAATTCTTATATTGTCACACAACAGCTTAAATTCTAATGGCTCTAATGAAAAAGCGCTATCAGGACCTTTGTCATCTCTACTTAAACAAAAATGCTTTTCAATAATTGTCGCACCCAAAGCCACAGCAGATATTGGTACAGACAAGTCCATAGAGTGATCTGATAAGCCAACTCTGCAATTAAATGATTTACCTAAATGCGGTATTGTTCTTAAATTCATATTTTCAGCTTTGGCAGGATATGAACTAACACAACGCAATAGCGATATCTCCGAAGAACCATTTTCTCGCAAAGCCCTTACAGCTTTATCAATCTCCGCCAAAGTACCCATACCAGTTGACATAATAACCGGTTTACGGGTTGAAGCGACTTTTTCCAGCAAGGGAATATCAACCAACTCAAAAGATGCAATCTTATATAAACCAACATTCATCTCTTCCAGAAAATCCACCGCAGAATCATCAAACGGTGTGGAAAAGAAATCAAGACCGATTTTATCCGCAAGTTCTTTAAGCTTTGGCTGCCATTCCCAGGGAGTCATTGCCTGCGCATAAAGATCACACAGATACTGCCCATCCCAAATCATCCCGCCTTTTACGCGGAAATAATCGTTACGGCAATTAAGCGTTATTGTGTCCGGCGTATAAGTCTGCACCTTTATCGCATCAGCTCCGGCTTCTTTGGCTGCGTGTATAATCTCGACCGCCTTTTGGTAATCACCGTTGTGATTAGCAGACATCTCCGCAATAACATAAATTTTATTCTCAGAATATCTCATACACCCTATTCTCATTCAATTAAAATTATAACTTAATTCACCCAAAGAAGACGATGCCAAAGAAAATCCAGCCTCGATAAATGAATGCTGCGACGCTATGTTGGACGGCTTTATTTTAGCGACAACCCTGAACCGCCCACATTCAGCATAAAATTTCGACACACCACAGCAAATTACTGACGCAGCCAGCGAATACCCTCTTACTTCCGGTGCAAGAGTAATTGATATAATCGCCTCCTGCTCAGTTCCACAATCAAAACGGACAACGCCCAAAGACTTCCCGTACTCTGAAATCGCAAGATAAATCCTACAATCATCAGAATTAATTCTAGACTCCAGCCAGGCGACATGGTCCTCCCACTTTATCCCAGCGGAGTTAAATGAATTTTGCCGCACCTGAGGATCACAAGCCCATTTAAAAAGCATCTGCGCATCACCAGATTCAACCCGGCGGATTATGATATCACCAAAAAGCATCGCAGCTACAACCCGCTTGGTATTAAACCATCCGGAAGAATCAACAGGACAAGACGCTTCATCAGCGAACCAATCGTGAGTAACTAACGAAAACAACTCACCAGCATCCACAGATCCCTGCTTATTAAACTCAAAGGATAAGCACTTACTTAAATTTCGCGCATTTTCTGCAATAGCTTTCTGATTCTGCGCAATCGCAACCAGAATTGTCGGCACACCAAGGCATTGATGCTCCCAAACCGTACTGCCTGCGGCACTGACAGAAACATCAGCCCAAAGCATGGTCTCAACCATTTTTTCATCATCAGCCGCAAAAATTATTTCACACCCGTAATCAAGACCGTTAACCTGCTTTTTCAATAATTGATAATTCTTATTATTCGCTCCGACAATAACCCTGACCTGCAGACCATCCAAATCAAAATCTGAAAACGCTTCCAAAAATTTCCCTGTAACATTTTCAGGATCAGCCCCTCCCATTGTCAGCATGATCTTGCACACACATTTTGAATACTTGCGCTCATTCCCCCTGTATGCAAGAAATTTACGCCTGAGCAGGCAATACTTCAAACCAAGCAAACGCTTAGTATAACTCTGGCAAATCTCTGAAGGATACATTTCTTCACAAGCATGAATATTCTGGTTCAGAATTATATCCGCATAATACTCTGCATAATCCGTATTATCATCAACACAAAGAAGCTTTAAGCCTGCATCCTTTATATCTTTCTGATTTTTAGCTGTAAATTTATAACCGTCAAGAACCACCCACGCCGCATCAAAATCTCTGGCAACAGCAATCAGTTTTTCAATATCTTCCCTACTACCAGTAACCCCTGCCGCCTCACAGACATCCATACCCTCAAGATTCAGACGCTCAACAAGACTTCCCGCGCTGCAACCGGTAACAAAAACGCATCGTCCACCCTTATCCTGCCAGGCTTGTGCCAAAGCCAGACAACGCATCACATGCCCCGCACCGATCTCAGGCCCTGCATCAGCTCGTATCACCAACGTGCCGATCTCAGCCATTTGCGGCCTCTTTTATTTTTCCGATCACATACTCCTGCTCAGAATCTGTTAAAGCGGGGAACATCGGCAACGAAAGAATCTTTTCATATTCCTGTTCCGCAACCGGACACAAACCCCTGCTGAAACCAAGCTCTCTCGTATAATACGGATGCAGATATACCGGAACATAATGCACGTTCACACCAATTCCAGCTTCACGCAATTTCGCAAAAAGCTCATCACGGCCCACACCAAATTTCTCGCGCTCAATTCTGATAACATACAGGTGATACGCATTAAGAAGATCCGCACCTTTTACAAGCGGTTCAACGCCATCAATCTGCGAAAACGCCTCGTCATACTTTCGCGCAATTCCATTACGCCGCGCAATCCAGCCATCAAGCTTTGGCAACTGGCTCAGGCCAAGCGCGCACTGTATATCAGTGATGCGATAATTATAACCGAGATCTTCCATCTCATAAAACCAACCGCCGATTTTCTGGCGCTGGCGAAAATCAGTAGTAATCCCATGGTTGCGAAAGAGCCTCAACTTGCCGGTAAACTCATCTGAGTCAGTCGTAACCATACCACCCTCACCGGTAGTAATATGCTTGACCGGATGAAAACTGAAAGCCGTCATATCAGCAACCGACCCTACCTTCACACCTTTATAACTCGCACCAATAGCGTGACAACCATCGGCAATCAGCGCAATATTTTTTTCGGCGCAAATCTTTTTCAGCGCGACATAATCACAGGGCTGCCCCGCGTAATCAACCGCCACCACCGCCTTTGTCCTGTCGGTTATTTTTTCAAGAACACAAGCCGGGTCTATCAACAATGTTTCGCGATCGATATCAGCAAAAACCGGCTTCGCACCCTGATATAGAATACAATTTGCTGAAGCCGCAAAAGTCATCGGCGTCGTAATAACTTCATCACCATCGCCAACGCCAAGAGCATACATAATGCCATGCAGCGCAGCCGTACCGTTACTGTAAGAAACCGCATGCTTAGCGCCGACATAACCGGCAACCGCATTCTCAAACGACTCCACACTCGGCCCGGTAGTCAGCCAATCAGATTTCAGAACCTCAACCACCGCCCTGATATCATCATCATCAATTGTTTGTCTGCCGTAAGGTATCACAGTACAGGGTATCCATATTCAAGACAATAATCATTAATCAGCTTTTTCAGCTCATCAATAGTAAGCCACTCCGTGTTATTTTCGCTGGTATAGGAGAACTCTTCCGCACAACGCTTGCCGCCGATATTTTCAATTTTACCGCTATCATTAAACCAGCTCAGATCAGGCAGAATCGCGTAATATTTTTTAAATTCAACCGCCAGCCTTGAATCGTCCTCGGTAATCATGCACTCATGCAATTTCTCGCCCGGCCTGATACCGATGTATTCAATCTTCGCTTCCGGCGCAATCGCCTTTGCAACATCGAGGATTTTATAGCTTGGAATCTTGGGAACGAAAAGCTCACCGCCATGCATAAGCTCAAATTTATCAAGCGTAAACTCCACCGCATCATCAAGAGTAATCGAAAAACGAGTCATCCGCTCATCCGTTACCGTAAGCACACCATCGTTACGCTTATTCAAAAAGAACGGAATAACCGAACCGCGGCTGCCAAGCACATTACCATAACGAACCACCGCAAACTGGCATCCACCGGTTCCCGCCGCGCTCATCTGGTTGCCGTCAATAAACAGCTTATCAGAACATAATTTTGTCGCACCATACAGATTTACCGGCGCCGCCGCCTTATCGGTACTAAGGGCAATCACCTTCTTCACGCCGCATCTGATCGCAGCCTGAATCACATTCTGCCCACCCAAGACATTAGTCTTGATCGCTTCAAACGGATTATACTCACACGCCGGAACCTGCTTGAGAGCCGCCGCATGAATCACATAATCAACGCCATTAAAAGCCTCCATCAGGCGGTCACGATCACGGATATCACCGATAAAATAACGCAGACAATTATTCTTGTCCTTGTTATTGAAATTATTCTGCATTTCAAACTGCTTAAGCTCGTCACGCGAAAAAACGATCAGCTTTTTCGGGCTGTACTTCTCCAGAATCTTCGCAACCGCTTTTTTACCAAACGATCCCGTACCACCAGTAATCAGTATTGTCTTATTTTCAAACATAATATTTTTCTACTAAAACCGTTTCCCAAATGCCAGACTTGCCTCAGTCAGCATGTCCCGAACAAACAAAATATCACCAGAATCTTTAAACTTTTTAATCTCTTCATTATCCGAGTAAAGAACACCACCCAGATCCGTAACAACCAACAGATAATTTTCCCGATAACACAACTGACTTACCGGTTTTACCACATGGCCAAGCCATTTGCCCTGAGCTGAATCGGCATACACCCCCTCCAGATCCATTTCATTATCCCGAATTGACAAATAAACCACCTCAGCAACCTCACCCGTGCCAAGGATAATAACCCGCATATCACGGCCAGATTCCACCACGTCACGAAACTTTATTCCGAGTGATTCTTTAAGAGATGAGAAAAAATCGAATGACTTGCGCGCATACTCTACAATATAACGCATCTTCCGCGAAAAGCCCTCAGCAGTAAGACTGTAAGTAATACTGCGCCCGTTAAGCTGCTTAGTCTTAACGTAACCCTTTTTCATCATTCGCTTTATGGTATGATTAATCGTGCCCAGCCCAACCCCCAGACGCTCAACGAGATTCCGCTGGGTCAACTGCTCGCTGCCGTCAACCTCAAGCAGCACCTGATATTCGCGCCAATCTGCATCTTTTGCGCTGTCCGGCATATAAAATCTCCGATTGTTCAACTTATGAACAATTTTACCCATCAGGCCAGCCAAATCAACATTAATTTCTTATTATTTTACTAGTTTAAGGGGATTGAGGTCTTCACATAAAAATTATAACTCCTGTCGCAGTTAGCTCCTGCCGGACTCAGCGCCATAATTTCAAGCCCGTTGAAGCTATCAACACCAAAAGCCGGCAAAGTCCGGATATTTAGCCGATAATTTCCTCTGTCAGAGCAAGGTATGCGGCATTGACTTTCTCTTCTGAGAAGCGGTCAAGTCCGGTCTGGGCGTGTTTAAGTTTTGCCAATGAATATTGTTTATCAGAAAGATTTCTCCGGATTGCTTCAGCCAGTGCCGTGAGGTCTCCCTGCGGCACCAGATCCCCCCCTTCGCCCTCAAGCAAAATCTCTTTCGGACCACTGTGACACGCAACCGAAACCGCCGGACAACCTGCCGCCAGCGCTTCAATAAGGGCATTAGGTAAACCCTCATATAACGAAGTCAGAACAAAAAGATCCGCACAGGAAAACTGCTCTGCGCTATTATCAACAAACCCCGGCAAGGAAACAGAACCCTCAAGCCCCAGCCTTACGATTATCTGCTGATATTTATCGCGCAAGACGCCATCGCCGAAAATAATCAGCCGGGACGGGCAGTCATCAACCACCCTGCCAAAGGCCTCAAGCAGCGCCTCAAAATTCTTCTCAACAGAAAATCTACCGGCACTGACCACAACCGGCAATTTTTTATCCGCAAGCCAGGGATGCAGAGGTATCTGAGATTTTACTGCCGCCTTGCCACCAAGTACAGGGTTAGCAACAGTCCGGACAGATCTGCCAAGAATTCTGCCATAACACTCCGAATTTTCTTCGGAATTACTGATAACAACATCCGCGTATTTATAAAAGAATGATTTCAGCCGCGCCGAAATTCCGGGCATCAGCCAACCGGTAGCAGTCTTTCCCGCATCAGGATGACTAGAAATTCGCACCGCAATTTTTCTGCGCATTATTTTCGCAGCCAGCACCGCCATAATATGCGACTGAAATGACAACACTAGAGTATTGCTGCGCTGACTGTGAAAGAGTATTTTCAGAAATGAAAGAAATGAGCTTACCGCATCAAGTACAAAACGGTTACATAGAGGTAGGTTAAGCCAGCCACCAATTCTGAGTTTACAAACTCGTGAATCAATCTGCTCAAACTGCCCGCCGCTACTTCTGGCATAGACAAACTTAACGCAATAACCATTATCCACAAAAAGGTTTGCTGCGTATACCGCATTCTTCTCCATACCACCACGGCTGAAGGTAGGAAAATAAATCAGAATGTTTTTCTGCTCTGGTGCCGGATCGCCAGCTAAGCATAAACTCTCTGATGTAGAATTCATAATTGGCAGCCCAAAATTTTAAGTGGCCTGTCTTTCAGTGCCAAACTGGGGTTTTCTATAAAATGCCATGAGGCAATTGCCAGAGCCATAGTTACAACAAAAGATAACCCGATTAACAGCATCAGGGAAATTGAAGTATAATAATAAAGCAGCACCTGCAATACAACGGAATGATAGATATAAATGCCGTACGAATAATCACCCAAACGGCTATAGTGACGAATTACCCAGGCCGGAACATATACAAGATAAAATACGGCATATGGCAGAAAAAACAGCGCCGCCAACTCAAAAATACCAAAAAAATACGAAACCGCCATTACCAGCACAGACATTACAAAATATTTCAGGCGCAATGCAATGGCATCCCTGTACTTGTATAACAAAACCCCCATGAAAAAGTATGAAAAAAATCTCAGTGCAACTTCAACATACCACTTACTGCTCCAGGGGTATTGCGTATACAAAGCTTCAAGCAGAATCACCGACACAAAAAAAAACGTCGAAATCCTTTTATGGATACCAACAAAGAAAGCTAAAACACCAACGATGAAATACGCCCTGATTTCCCAGGGCAAAGTCCATAAAGAACCATTAATAACACCGGAAATAGGATTACTCTCAAACACCCCCGGCAGAGAATTACGTAAAATAATAAGGGTGCTGTTGATAATTAAAAAGACATACGTCTTGACATTGCTGAAATACGAGGCAACTTCCTCAGATGTAACCGCCGGACCAATTATAAAAACCACCACCAGAGACAATACTATTGCCGCCGGATAAATTCGCAAAATTCTGGCACGGCAAAAAGCTGTTATTGACGCCCTGAGGCAAACGCTCTTGGCAATCAGAAAACCGCTTACGGCAAAGAAAATATTTACAGCAAAAGCCCCTGTAACCTCAGTCACAGGAGTATTGCCACCACGGTGAAAAACAAAACAATGCCCCAGCCAGACAGCCAACGCCAGAACCACCCTTATTAAGTTATAATTATTGTCTCGTTGATGAGCAAAATCACTTATACAGGGCGTTTTATCCATTATGCCATCACAACCTTGGCTTTTGTCCTGCCCTGAGCGCGCATCGCATCACGGGTATCAATAATAATTGAAGCGTTCGCCCCAAGCATCTTATAGTCAACATCTGTATGCGCAGTAGCAATAAGCACCGCATCATACTTCCTGACATTTTCCGGAGTAAGCTTGATTGACTTCAGTGCATAATTATACTTGCGGCTCTTCTTGAGCATCGGCACGTGCGGATCATGATAATCCACATTCACACCCACATTCTTCATCAGCTCAATCAGGCGCAGACTCGGACTCTCACGGTCATCATCCACATCCTTCTTGTAAGCAATACCAAGCAGCAGAACCTTGCTTCCGTTGAGGCTCTTCTTTGCCCCGTTAAGTGCTTCGGAAAGCTTGTGAATTACATACTCGGGCATTGAAGTGTTGATCTCACCGGCAAGCTCGATAAAGCGCGTCGCGCAGTCAAACTCCCTAGCTTTCCAAGTCAGGTAGAATGGGTCAATCGGAATACAGTGACCGCCGAGGCCGGGGCCGGGATAGAAAGGCATATAGCCAAAAGGCTTGGTGCTGGCAGCCTTGATAACCTCCCAGACGTCAATTCCCATCCGGTCAAAGACAACCTTCATTTCATTGACGAGCGCGATATTGACGCTACGGAAGATATTCTCCAGAAGCTTTGTCGCTTCCGCAGTGTCAGGGCTGCTAACCGGGGTCGTGCCACTGACAACAGAATTATACATTTCACAGGCAATTTTGCGGCAGTTGGCACTCAGGCCGCCGACAACCTTGGGAATATTACCGGTTGAAAAACTCTTGTTGCCCGGATCTTCACGTTCAGGCGAATATGCCAGGAAGAAATCCTTACCAGCCTTAAGCCCGGAAGCTTCAAGCGGCGGCTGGACAACCTCGCGGGTAGTGCCGGGATATGTAGTACTCTCAAGGACAACCATCTGTCCTCGCTGCAGATACTTGGCAATAACCTCAACCGTGATTTCAATGTATTTCATATCCGGCTCACGATGCTGGGTAAGCGGGGTCGGAACACAGATAATAATACAGTCAACATCGCTTATTTTGGAAAAGTTCGTTGTCGCAGAACATTTCTTGTTTCCAGCAAGTATCTTCATCTTTTCAGACGGAATATGCTTGATATAAGCCTTGCCGGAGTTAATACAGTCTATTTTTTTCTGATCAATATCAAAACCGACTACCGGATAACCGGCCTTGGCAAACTCAATTGCCAGCGGCAAGCCAACATAACCCATTCCGATAATGCCGATCTTTGCGCTACGGTCATTTATCTTACCCAATAAATAATCAGCCAATTCTTTGTGACCTGACGGCTTAGCACTTTTTCTTTTTACCATTATTTATTAACTTTCACTTTATAAAAAAAGAGACTTACCCGAGAAGAAATTTAAAAATCAGATTATATTTTACCACCCGCCCATTGCAAGAGATTAATTCAAAAAAGCCTTGCCATAACTGACTAACAACCCAAGCCTTACACAAAAACAACGCCACAATCCACGGCCCGATTTTGATGATTTCCCAATGCCGTCAGTTACGCCGCAAACCCTCCTCAGGCACATTTTTATTTATATACTTGAATCCGCCCTCTTCTGACAATAAAATCACTTTCTGTAATTATATAAAATATTAATCACTGCCAGCACACATACGAATTATGATCCGCCACAAAATATGCTGCCAAAGATCAGAAAGCAATCAATATGGAACTCTCTGACCAACCAGAAAAAAAGCCGGAATCCCTTTTCATTAATATAGCTGTAATTATTTTTTCCATCGGCATGATGTTAAGCATCGCCAAAAGAATCCGTTTTATGTCCGAGGTAATCGGCCCAAGCGAGATCGCCGTACTTATCAGCTCAACCATAATAATTTGCCAACGGGCATTCAGCAAAGCCCGGCTCATGCCCTCGAGGACATTCATTATCTGCTGGGCTGTTTTCTGGGCCTGCGCAATCACCGGCTGCATCACCCGGACATTCATCAACGACATCACCCCTCCCGGATTCGCGCACAATCTGCTGGCCTTTATCTACCTTACCGGCCTGACCTATATTATTCCCTTGATTTTTTCAAACACCCAAAGAACGCAACTGGCTCTCAAGGTAATAGCCTTCACGGCAACCCCTTTTTACCTGCTGCCATACATTCTTGGCAAGCTCGGGATGAAAACTTTGTTAGGACGCGATATATATTTCGCCGGCTGGACAGGTCCGCGCCTCGAAGGGTTTACAATGAATCCGAACCAGCTGGGCTTTATTGCTGTAGTTCTAATGGCCATTAGTTTTTATCTTCTGACAAAATCCAAAGGCTGGCTAACACGCGGTCTTTCACTTCTGTGCTTTGCTATAAATATACTGCTTATTTTCGACAGCCGCTCCTCAAGCGCCATCGCAGCGCTACTCTCTTTCCCAGCGATTCTGCTTATCCTGCTGATTGCCGGCAAAATATCAGATACCGCTAAACGCATAAGCTGGCGCGGGCTGTTAAAAATCATCCTGCCAATCTTTATAATCCTAGCAGTAATCTTTCTGGCAAAAGGGCCACAGCTGGTACAGTCATTCAGCAATATGGTAAACAAATACGCAACACCGAAAATTATTTCAAGCTGGGATGTGCGCCGTCCGCTATATTCAAACACGGCAAAAATACTCCGAGAATCACCGGTATGGGGCTATGGCTTTGGCGGACAAACCGGCCACGTCAAGGTCTTCGGCGGCGTCTCAGATGCTTACGAATCACACAACACTTTTCTTGATATCGCCCTGACCGCCGGGGCAACTTCAATGCTAATCTGGTTTCTCCTCTGCCTGCGCGCCCTATGGCAATCATGGAAAAACAATGATATCTTCTATATGGCAATGACCCTGACAATTCTTGTATTTTCACTGGGCAACAATGTAATGCGCCAGCCGTTGTTATACCTGATTGTCATGCTTCCGCTTTTATGTGACTGCAGCCAAGCCAACCAGTCAAAACCGGAGACAACCAACGATGCCTGAAACCGCCGCAATACCAGCAATGGCCTGGATTATATTTAACTGGCTTCTATGGGGTGGTCTTATTCTTGGTTGCGGACTGAGCTTTTGCAGGATAACCAGACTGCATGATTATCTGGAAGATGGCAGATCACTCTTTCCTGTATTTTTTTCCGGCTACGCTTTTTTAACACTGCTGCTGACAATCGAACATTACTTTACAGCGCTCAATTATTACGCAACCATCGCCCCCGCGGCCATCGCCTTATTCGGTTTTATTTCCTCACTCAAGGATCTGCGCACCTACTACACAAAAGCCTATCAGTTTATTCATGAAAACCGCGTAGTATCATTCTTACTGCTGCTGGCTGTAATTGCCTACGCCTTTTACTCAATCCTCGGCCCGGTTATTTTCGACACCGGCAAGTACCACCTGCAGACAGCCAAATGGTACGCCGAATCACCCATCGTTTATGGCCTTGGCAACCTCTGCCCGTTTTTCGCCTATAACAACGCAAACTTTCTTCTGGCAGGAATCATGGAGGGCACAACCCTGCACGAAAGTTCATTCCATGTAATGAACACGCTGCTGGTAGTGGCCTTCTTTATCGACATAACCGCAACCTGCAGCCAGCTCTTTCGCGGACAAAGCCCAAACCGCCTCAGCAACACCTTCGCCATCATCTATGCAATTCTGATGTTCGCGTTTCTATTCGGCAAAAGCCGCAGCATAACTCCGGCAATCACCCTTGATATAGCCAGCTGCTATACCATGAAACTGCTTATTGAAATAACACTAAACATCGACAGGAACGCAACCCGCCAACTCTTTACCATGCTGCTGCCATTCTGCGCGCTGCTCTTCACCGTAAAATTGAGCTACGCCTTTCAGGCCTGTCTGACGGTCTGCGCAGGACTCTACTTCTGCTGCCGCAATTCTGATTATTCGCTCAAACTTCTCAAGCGCTACCTGCGGTGGAGCATTCTGTTTTTTCTGGTTTTCTTCCTGCCATGGTTTGGCCGAAACATAATCATGACCGGCCATCTGATTTTCCCAATGAACTCAACCCGTCTTGATCTGCAATGGTCAGTACCACAGAAAGACGCGCATCAGGTCTATGCTGACGTTAAAACCTGGGGACGAGGCTTTGATAGTGGTGACCCGACAGACAATGCCGGACGCAGCAAATTCCTCAACCGTCCAGACGCCTGGGAGCTACCGCTATTTTCATTGGAGTGGATCAGACCGTGGCTCAAACTCGTCTGGTACAACCTCTGCATCTGGGCGTTTTCAATCGTGCTTCTGGCCGTGACGCTTATCACCAGGCGCCGCCAGATAAGTATCGCCGCAAGCCTTATAATTCTGGCGCCATGGTTTATTGGCATTCTTACACTCTTTGCCACCGCCCCGACGATCCGCTTCATGCGTGCGTCATTATTTGTTTTTGCGGCTTATTCCTTCGCGCTGTTTATCTGCAATCTCAAACCACTTGAGAGACTGTTTGCAAAGCTCAACCTTTTCATACCACTGCTGCTGATTGCTGCGGGCTTGCTTTATTATCACAAAGGTGTTGTCAATAAAGAATATTATCAGGGAGCAAAAGTAAATGGATTTGAAACCGCACCCAAGCCTACAATTAGCCCAGAAAGAATAATGATTGATGGGATACCGTTTTATGATATCCAAGGCAGCCTCTGGTACGCCCCGCTTAATTCTGAAGCACCGGCCAGTCTTAGATTAATTGACAAAAACAATATCAAAAAAGGATTCCGAAAACAGCACGATTAACTTTGGGCTTATGTCGCACGAGTTATTTTTCGTCATAAACAATGCCAATATCTTCCGGCTTTATGGTTGCATAATAATCCATTATCTTCTCGGCCTTTTCAATGTTAGCAGCATCAAGAAGGTATTGCTTCCTGCCCATAAGCTCAACCATAAGGTCATTCACTTTGGCTGAATAATGAACCTGATCCCGATAATTGCTTATATCAGTTATTATATCTTCAAGCATATAGAAATTATATATTTCTATATTTTTATACTTCTCGGACAACGCCAGCATTTCACGCATGATTCTTTTATACCCTGAAATATGATGTTTAAACATTATGACAGATATAGGAGGAAGAACGAAGCGAAACCTGCTCTTGGGATATTTCCTTACCCATGGCTCAATATTATTTCTGATATTTTCAGTAACACGGTTATTTATTTCCTGAGATTTTTCAGATATCTCAAATTTCTTAGCCACAAAACCCTTCTCAGTCGCAGACAATGAATAATTATCCGCAAATTTATCCATCCAGTAATAATCTTCATTATTAATCGTTTTCGGATTCTTAAGTAATTTTATTTTGATATAAGACAAAATATAATAACTCATATAGACTTCAATATCATTGACCCTGATATCATCGTAAAGCGTTAGATCAACAACGCCGCCACTATCACCATCAAAATTTGAAGGCTTAAAAAATCCATACAAAACCCAGAATACATTTGTGGAATCAGAATTATTTCGTAAAAACAGCCCGACCTCTTTTGCCTGCAAACTTAAGGTTGAACCATCCATAGTCAGACGCATGGGGTAAAACCCAAGCTTCTCTTTAATTAGCTCAGGCGAAAAATTGGCCGCAACAGAATTGCCGATTAGCGCTCCTTCAAAACGATGACCGTAATTTATAATCTGTCCTGGATTACGAAAACGCGACTGCCCCACTGCCGGCAGATACGGCTCAGGCAGACTCGCATGAAATAACGAAAGCGGGTCAATCACAAAACACGCAGCCGCCCAGCCACCAACCAGCACCAATATCGTCAGGGCAATCAGGCAAACACGCTTTAAGACTTTTTTCTCTATCTCTTTCATCAGGATAAACCCCGACCCATTCTAAAAGTTAAAATAGATAAACTTGCTTATCGTTGTTTTGTTGAGAATCAGAATTGAAATCAACACCCCTATCCCAACCGCCGCCCAGACAGATTCCTTTCTCCTGCTCTGCAAAAACTGAACTGAATTCGGCAGCAGATACATTACCGCAAATGACAACAGCAGCATGAAAACAAGTTTCTCGCTTGTGGCAATACCACCATACACAAAACCCCTCCGCCCGATCATCGCCGATATCAAATTCCCGGCCTGAGTCAGCGTCTCCGCACGGAAGAATATCCAAGTCAGATTCACAAACAGAAACGTAATTATTATCGCCGGCCACTTCGGGATATGGATTTTATTCTTCGTCCATAAACGGTGACAGCAAACCCCCAAACCATGCAGCGCACCCCAGACAATAAAGCCCCAGCCAGCACCATGCCAGATGCCACCAATCAAAAATACCGAGAACAGATTCACATATGTCCGCAGACTACCCTTGCGGTTTCCGCCAAGCGGAATATAAATATAGTCACGCAAAAAGCGCGACAAGGTTATATGCCAGCGCCGCCAGAAATCCTGAATATTTCGCGCCTTGTACGGCGAATTAAAGTTCGCAGGCAGATGAATATTAAGCATCAGCGCCGCCCCCATCGCCATGTCACAGTAACCAGAAAAATCAAAATAAAGCTGGAATGAATACGCAAACGACGCCAGCCAACTCTCAAAAAAACCAAACACAGCTGAATTTTTAAAAGCAATATCAACATAAATGCTCAGGTTATCCGCAAAGAAATTCTTCTTGAATAACCCGATCACAAAGATCAGCAAACCAAAATAAATATTGTGCCAGTTAACAAGCTTGGCCTTATTACTGGCAAACTGCGGCATCATTTCTTTATGATGGACAATCGGCCCGGCAATGAGCTGCGGAAAGAATGAAACAAATAACGCATAATTGGAAAACCGGTACTCGCTAGTCAGCCCTTTATAACTGTCGACCAGATACGCAATTTGCTGAAACGTGAAGAAACTTATCGCCAGCGGCAGAATAATATCAAGCTGCAGGAAAAACGGTTTGTCCGCCAGCGAGTTGGCAATCTCAATCAGGAAGTTCGTATACTTGTAATAACAGAGCGCGGAGAGGTTAAGTATTATTCCGAAGGCAAGGATCGCTCTGGTTGCCGCCGCCGGTGAGTCCTCGGACTGCACCCGCCGGCCAAGTGCGCGACCGAGAAAATAATTGACAATAATCGACCCCAGAAAGACCGGCAAATATTCCGGTTTCCACCAAGTATAGAAAAACAGCGATGCCACAACCAGCAGGTTGAGAGCCACACGCGTCAACCGCAATTTATTGAGAGTGAAATACAAAATCACCGTCAGCGGCAGAAAAACGAAAATAAATATAATAGAATTAAAAAGCATATTTATATGATATCAGAAACAAGCCAACAAGCTGCAATCAATTATGCAGATTCAAACAATGATACCGCAGACCACCCTTAAATCAAGATAATCTTTTAACGACACGCTTTAAAGAAGAATAATTAAAAAACCGCCGACCCGGATAGGATCGGCGGTTACAAGATTTATTCAGATCATTTCTGACCTGCCATCCCGATTTGGGGCTTTTCAGTTGTCACCCATGATGTCATCTGACCTCTGGACCTGATGCTGCTTCTGGTTGCGAGCAGCCTTCAGTGCCTTCATGCGAGCCTTGCGAGCCTTTACCTTACGCTTGTCACCCTGACGCTCAAGCTTGGCACGTGCACGTTCCTGCTCACGCTTAATGCGCTTGTTAGCTTCACTTGGCTTCTCGAAGCAGGTTGTACGACGCATATCGCGGGTCAATCCCTCGCGGTTGCACAGCTTCTTGAAACGACGCAGAGCTTTATCCAGTGACTCATTAGGTTTTAGTTCAAGACGTAGCAAAGTTATCACCCCCTCTCAGGTTTATCATTATTATTATATAAAAAATATCTCCGCTGCTGCAGAAGCAACGGAGATACATAAATTTAAGCCAAATGCGTTGAATGTCAACAGCTTATCTGCTTATTCAGAAGAAATTAACCCTTTTTTCTTCCTCTTCTGGTAAAAGTTGACCAGTTTTATTATTCAGCGTGTACCTCTACCTCTTTGTGGGCAGCGCTGCCAATCGAAATCCGGCGCGGTTTTGCTTCTTTTGCCTTCGGCAGATAAACACTCAAAATTCCGTCATGTGCTTCAGCCTTGATGCCTTCACGGTCGATCTTGCTTGATAGCGAGAAAACTCTCTCATAATCCCCTGCTTCAAATTCACTGTAATAGAGCTTCATGCTTTCCGGTTCAGAAAAACTTGTCTTACCATAAATCTTGAGTTGGTCATCTTCGACTGTCAGCTCAAGATCCTCAGTCTTGACGCCCGGCAGAACGGCCATCATGTAAAGTGCGTCTTCATCTTCACGAATATTTACCTTCGGAATATAATGAATCATACGCTTCTTTGTTTCTGTTCCTTCGTAATTAGAAATCCTGTTAGTAACCATGGCACTCCTCCTTCCGGCTCTCTTCAGCCAAAAAAAATCACAAGTCAAAGCACGTAAAAACCTGTAAAAACCATCCAACAAACTAACAAAATCAACCGGTTATTTTATTTTTTCTGTTCACTAGTTAATATCTCAAAAAGTGTGCCAGTTTTGCCTCCATAAAACCTAATAACACATAACACTATATCTATCAATATGTTGCATTCTCACACACCTGTTTTCAGCCCTAATTTATTTTTATCTAAAACATAAAAAACCCTGTCACATTGACATTTTGACACGGCCATAAAACATGGTCAGATTGGCAACCAGCTTCAATGTTATAAACCAAAAATTACCAAATAAAAGCGACACCGCAAATAAATGCGGCGCCGCTGAATAAACTCTTTAACTTTATACTCTACAAATGCAACTCGAAAGCATGCTTACCAAACTGAGATCAAACGCGCTGCGTTTGTCGGGGCGCGGGGCGGACAGCCCCGAGAAGTTTAAAAACTACCTCATACCCGCACTTACAACCAAAATCGCATATCAGATATTACGCATCTTTCTTCGGCTGCTGGATAGCGACATTCTGGATAGCCAGGTCACGCAGCTGTTTTTCGTCCACGCCAGCCGGTGCGCCGGTCATCAGGTCCATTGCCTTCTGGTTTTTCGGGAAGGCGATGACTTCGCGGATATTGTCGTAACCAAGCATCATCGCGACCATGCGGTCAACCCCCGGTGCGATACCGGCGTGCGGCGGAGTACCATATTTAAGCGCGTCGATGAAGAAGCCGAAACGTTCCTTTGCTTCCTCTTCAGAAATGCCCAGCAGTGAGAAGATCTTGGCCTGAATCTCCGAATCATGGATACGGACAGAACCTGAAGCAAGCTCGACACCGTTAAGGACAAGGTCATATGAAGTCGAACGGATACCGCCGAGGTTGCCGCCTTTTTTATTTTCAGCGCCAAGAAGCTGGTCTGCATCTTCCGGGTGGATCATGGTAAACGGATGGTGTGAGCTTTCCCAGCGGTTATGCTCTTCGCTCCACTCAAAGAGCGGGAAGTCGGTAATCCAGACAAAGTGGAAATCGTCCTTTTTATAAAGGTTTTCCATCTCGCCCCACTTGTTACGCAGAGTTGCAAGACTGTTATTGACAATATGAGCCGTATCAGCCATGAACATCATGATATCGCCTTCAGTTGCGCCGGTGCGCGCGGCGATGGCATCAAGCTGCTCTTTCTCAAAGAACTTGACCGGTGCGCCGTTGTATTCGCCACCCGGCAGAATTTTGATCCAGGCCAGACCCTTGGCACCGTGGCACTTGATAACTTCATGCAGGCCGTCAAGATCTTTACGTGAGTAATTTTCCTGACAGCCCTTGGCTACCAGCGCCTTGATAACGCCGCCAGAAGCAGCAACGGCAGAGAAGACCTTAAAGCCGCATTCAGTGACCAGATCTGTAATCTCAGAGAGCTTCATGTCAAAACGCAGGTCAGGCTTGTCACAACCATAATCGCGGATAGCGGCAGCGTAGTCCATGCGCTCAAACGGTCCCTTGACCTCAGCGCCGATACCGGCCTTGAAAGCCTCGGCCATACAGTTTTCGATGATTGCAAAAATATCATCAGGCTCGGCAAAGCTCATCTCAAGGTCAAACTGGGTGAACTCCGGCTGACGGTCGGCACGCAGGTCTTCATCACGGAAACAGCGGGCGATCTGATAATAACGGTCGCAGCCGCCAACCATCAGAATCTGCTTGAAGATCTGGGGGCTCTGGGGCAGGGCATAGTATTCGCCATGGTGGACGCGGCTTGGAACAAGATAGTCACGCGCACCTTCCGGAGTTGATTTGCCGAGGATCGGAGTCTCAATCTCAAGGAAGCCCTGTTCATCCATAACCTTGCGGATAGCGGCGATTGCCTTGTGACGCACCTCGAAGTTACGCTGCATCTGCGGACGGCGCAGGTCGAGGTAGCGATAACGCATGCGAATTTCTTCGCCGGCCTTTGAGTACTCATCGGTCTCAAACGGGATAACTTCAGACCTGCTGATTACTTCAAATGAATCAACGTCAAGTTCGATCTGACCGGTGATCATCTTCGGGTTGTACATATCCTCAGGACGCTCAAGCACCTTGCCGGTAACCTTGAGAACCCATTCATTACGCACGTGCTGGCCAAGCTCCAGAACCTCAGACTTATCAAGGTCGAGCTTGATCTGGGTCAGGCCATAACGGTCACGAAGGTCGATAAACATAACCCCGCCATGGTCGCGGCGGTTCTGAACCCAGCCTGCAAGGGTGACTTCCTGCCCTGCGTGCTCTTTGCGTAACTCTCCACATGTGTGCGTACGAATCATTTTCCTGCTTTCCTGTCTTTATCTTTATAAATATAAAACAATTAGAAATCTATAATCAAAACACTTATGGGTATTTACAATTATTTTTCAAATCGCCGGATAATTGTCTAACCCACCACAGCGCAGCAGAAATTTCTCCCGTAAAAAGTCAGGAGCAAAAGCCTACGCGCAATTTCTGCAATATTATATGATTTCAGACTTTAATGTATAGGGGATAGGCTGATTTTTTCGATGAATGCTGATTTTTGCAAATATCCTCCACAGATCGCACTCAATTACAGTAAACACCTTGCGCGAAAGAAGATGTGGCGTATAATCAAGACCGGTTAGCGTCGTGGGTCGGCTTGTGGCTGCGCGGAGAGTAAAAAGCGCACCCTGGCTGGCTCTTTTTTTAAACATTTTAGCTTATTTACAGCTTAATTATGAATTTTGATAATTGGATATTGAAGGTATAACAGAAACTATGCAAATTACTGTCGATTCAAGCCAGCCGCTGGCTGAGGAAGCGTTTTCACTGCTTGGCAACGTCACCCTGCTGCCAAAAGACGAAATCACCAATGACGCGCTGAAAAACACCGACGTCCTGATCTGCCGCTCTACTATTAAAGTTGACGAGGCACTGCTTGCCGGTACTCCGGTAAAGTTTGTCGGTTGTCCGATTATCGGTACAGACCATGTGGATTTCGCTTATCTGGAAGCAAATAATATTGGTTTTGCGGCAGCTCCCGGTTGTAATGCCAACAGTGTGAGTGAGTATTTCTGCGCGGCCGTACTGAAGTTCCTGACTGACAATTCACGCAAGCTTGAGGGGCTGACGGTCGGGATTATCGGTGTCGGCAATGTCGGCAAACGGGTAGCGGAGAAGGCGCGCGCGCTTGGCCTGAAGGTACTCTTGAATGACCCGCCAAGGGCCGAAGCTGAGAGTGATTTTGAGAACTGCGGGCTGGATACGCTTCTTTCTGAGAGTGACATAGTAACCCTGCACGTACCGCTTGAGAAGTCCGGCAAGTATCCGACCTTTGAGCTTGCGGGGGCGGATTTCTTTGCGAAGATGAAAAATGACGCGCTACTGATTAACGCCTCACGCGGCAAGGTTATCGACCAGTCAGAACTTGAAAAGGCGCTTGATAACAAGCAGATCGGCGCGGCGGTACTTGATGTCTTTTATAACGAGCCGGAAATTCCTGAGTCTCTGCATGAGAAACTGCTTATTGCCACCCCGCACATCGCCGGACATTCCTATAACGGCAAGGTCAACGGCACAGCGCAGATCTTTGATGCTGTCTGCAAACATTATAATATTACCAAAACCTGGTCGACAGAATCGCTGATGCCCGCGCCTGAGGTTGACATGGTCGAGGTCGAGTCGTATGACAACCTTGAGGACGTGCTATACTTTACAATTCTCTCCTGTTATGATATCATGGCAGACGATGAGGTGCTGCGCAATCATCCGGGATTTTTCTATTCCTACCGCCAGAATTATCCGCTGCGCATGGAGTTTGCCCAGACAGAATTTGCCACCGGCGATGAGAAACTTGCCACTATCCTGAGCGGACTGGGCTTTAAAAAAAGCAACTGCTAAAACTTATTCTTTAATAAAGAGATTATAACTGAGGATATAAAAATGGAAAGCTACAAGGAACAGTTTATCGAGTTTATGGTCAGTTGCGGCGTTCTGACCTTTGGCGATTTCACCACAAAATCAGGGCGCAAGACCCCGTATTTTGTCAACACCGGCAATTATAAAACCGGCGCGCAGATGTCAAGGCTCGGCAAGTTCTACGCCCAGGCAATCATGGCCAACTTCCCGGAACAGATTGATATCCTCTTTGGCCCGGCCTACAAAGGTATCCCACTGGTAACTACCGCCTCAATCGCCCTGCATGAAGAACACAGCCGCGAGGTCTCTTTCTGCTTCAACCGCAAGGAAGCCAAAGACCACGGCGAAGGCGGCTCACTCATCGGCCAGAAACCAACCGACGGCAGCAACGTCCTGATAGTTGAAGACGTTACAACCGCCGGAACCTCAATTTACGAGACTGTGCCAATCCTCAAGGAAACAGCCAAGGTAAACCTCAACGGACTTATCATCTCTGTTGACCGGATGGAAAAAGGCAAGTCAGGTAAGGGCGCACTTGAAGAACTGCGCGAAGCCTTTAATTTCAAGACCGCTTCAATTGTCACCGTCCGCGAGATCATCGCATATCTGCACAACCGAGTAATCGGCGGCATTATCCTCATCGACGATTTGATGAAGGAAAAGATGGAAGCTTACCTTGCAGAGTACGGAGCATAGTTTGATGGCGGATGATGTTATAGTTGAAGTTGCGCAGTTTGACGATCAGGGCAAGGTCGGAGAATTTCTGAAATCGGTTTTCGCACCGGAAATGACCGCAGAAAATGAACGTGCCAAAGCTGCGGGATTGCCTGATGTCAGCACTGAAGATGAGCTGATGGCGGCAGATGATTTTTATTTTTCTTCGGCGGAAATAATGGACTACTGCATTATCGCCCGTCTTGACAATAAGATCATCGGCGTCTGCTGCGTCAACCCGTTTACGAGTACTCTGCACTTTATCGCGGTGACGGAGAGCGAGCGCCGCAAGGGAATCGGGCGCAGACTTCTTGAAGCCGGCAAGACCATGCTTAGGAAACGCGGCTGCGATCATCTTAAAATTGAATACCCGATAAACGCGACAAGCAGCATGGCCGCAGATTTCTTCAGCGCCACCGGACTCGCACTCATCGGCAGCAGAAATTATTTCGGCGGCAAATTATAAAATTAACGTTTGCTAAAAATGCGAGCAAACATGCTATGTTTGCCGGGGTATAGAGCGGGAAGCTCCGCGCAGTTAAGAAAAAAACTTTTACGCTGTTAATTTCCAATTAATTACTACGCAAGCAGTAATGATTTCAGTATGCTTTTCAGCTCAGCTACTGTGGATATTTTGGCGCAGCAGGAAATGGGGGTGCGAGTCCGAATGGGGGTCCGGACTCGCGAATGAGTTTTTACGACGGACTTGGAGATAATTGGGGGTTTCCGCCATAAATTGTTTTTCATTACTTACTCTATCGACTGATCTGCGCGCCGGGCTTTAAACTTTTTTGCTTTTATTTTATTTTTTTCATAATTTTGGTCATGCTCAATGAAATTTAACTTTAAAGACGCTGTTATCCGCTCTGTCTGCACCCACCTGCCGCCGAGGGCTCTGACCTCCGAGCAGGTTGAGCAGAAACTTGACCCCGTTTATAAACGCCTCAAGCTGCCCTTCGGTCGCCTTGAGATGATGAGCGGTATCAAGGAACGTCGCTTCTGGGACTCCGGAACCCGCCCAAGCCAGGTAGCCGCCGCTGCCGGCAGCAAAGCAATCGCCGCCTCCGGCCTTGACCCGAAGAAAATCGGCTGCCTGATCCATGCCTCGGTCTGCCGCGACTTTATGGAACCGGCCACCGCGTCTGTCGTGCATAATATCCTCAAGCTGCCAAATGAATGTATGATCTTCGACCTCTCAAACGCCTGTCTTGGCGTACTCAACGCTATTGTCCAGCTTGCGACCATGATCGACGCCGGACAGATCGAAGCCGGACTTGCCGTCTCGGGTGAGGTCGCAGAGCCGTTATTTAACGCAACCATCAAGAGCCTGAACTCTGATATGTCCCTCACCCGCAAAAGCTTCAAAGGACATTTCGCCAGCCTTACAATCGGCTCTGGCGCAGTCGGTGTAGTCGTAAGCAAAGCAGGGTTGAGCGATAACGATAAAGAACACCCGATTCTTGGCGGAGCGCTGCTGACGGACTCAAACGCCAGCGACCTCTGTCAGGAGGACACCGCCGGCAAGAGTGAGGCCGGACCGCTAATGGCAACTGACAGCGAGAAACTGCTCTACGCCGGCTGCAAACTCGCCGGGGACACCTGGAATGAAGCAAAACTTGCCCTCGGCTGGAGTAATGACACGCCTGAGCATATTTACACGCATCAGGTCGGTGTCGCCCACCAGCGGTTATTATTTGAGACTACGGGACTTGATATCAGTAAAGACTTTCCGACGGTTTCAAGATTCGGCAACACCGGCTCTGCCGCGCTGCCGACAGCCCTGGCAACCGGCGCACTTGAAAAGGGCATGAAAAAAGGCGAGAAACTCGCCCTTTTAGGAATCGGCTCAGGACTATCAAGCCTGATGCTCGGAGTTGAGTGGTAAGAAACTATCAATAGTTACCGCCCACCGCTTTAACACAAAGCAACTTTATTCATTCTGGTTATAAACAACCGTCGCCAGACCGGTATTATAATTCATCTTGATGGTATGCCATAAAATACCTGAGTCGCGCATTGAATTTGCTTCCGTAGAAGTGGAGGTAAAATTATTATTATTTGCAGTCGGCTTCCACCATACTACATTCTGGATCATACTATCTTTTTCAACCCACATATTTCCAGTAACAATGGTATATGGCTGAGCTCCTGAATTAATCTGAAAGGTATTAAAGTTTTTTAAAAAGTCAATATTGAAGATTCTGATATTCTTGGCTGTATCAACATAGTCTTTATATGTTACTGGCGCTGCCGCAACATCCCTTATAGATGCAACATCTGCCCAAGCAACACCAGTCGGAGCAAAATTAATAATCAAAGAGCAATTCCGATTTACATTTACCCCCCCTGGGCATCTTTTTGTCAAACCAGTTGGAATTGATGGAGCAGCGATATATCTAGAATTATCTGAAGCGCTCTCACCAGATCCATGACCTAGGCTTATCCAGCCATAACCTTCAGGAAGCTGATCCCGGCTTATCTCCTCATCATCAGATGTAATCAAGAGAAGTTCATACGGTTTTTCATAGGTTGAAATATCTAAAAGATAACCATCCGCCGTATCAGAAGTATCAGGGTTCCCTGAAGAATCTTGCATGAAATTCTTCGGCTCAGATCCATCCTTTACCTGCCCCCCGTCAAGGAAGAAGACCCGCACCACCTTGTTGCGCTTCATCGCCTCGGCCCGCGCCTTCTGCAATGCCCCCTGCACGACATAAGACGCATTGGATAAACCCTGCGTGTGCTTGATATTCTGGTAACTAGATGCGCCCAAACCCATTAGGATCATCGCAATTGCAACCACAATAAGCATTTCAATCAGAGTAAAACCTCTGCCGCGGCAGGAATATTTTCGCATTTTTCTCAGCCCTTATAATCTGTACACTGATTCTCATTAAACTGTATAATACTTTAACTTTACACTAAATTAACATAGCTTGCAAGAAGTTTTACACATGCCCGGCAATTTTGCCATTGCAGATGCAGATTACCCGTTTTTGCCATTAACAACCCTGCAGGACTTACATAAACCTGCGAATCCGCCATAGTTAAACGATACATAATTCATTCCCGCCGACATAACTCTTTAGGGCGCAACATAATTCAAGAAAACTGCAGTTTTTCCCCGTTCCTGCCGATAAAAAAGCGAGCATATTGAATGTTTTATGCAATATGCGCATGCGCGCGACCACTCATGTCCAAATATGGGCATTCTCTGATTGCGCCATTATTAAGTGTTGATGCCATTTTTTAAAGATTATTTGCCAAGGATTGAGGACTTTATGAAACAGATCAAGATGCTGGTCACCCAGGACGCAGGCACGGAAGATATTGAACTGCCTGAATACAAGAGCGACGGTGCGAGTGGGATGGATGTCCGCGCGGCAGTTACTGAACCGGTCACATTAAACCCCGGCGATATCAAGCTGATTCCGACCGGACTGCGCACGGCGGTCGCCAACGGTTATGAGATTCAGGTTCGTCCCCGTTCAGGGCTGGCTCTGAAGCACGGAATCACGGTTGTTAATTCACCGGGTACAATTGACGCCGATTACCGCGGCCCGGTCGGGATCATTCTAGCCAATATCTCAAACGAGCCTTTCACAATCAACCGTGGCGAGCGCATTGCCCAGTTTGTTGTGCAGGAAGTTCTTAAAGCTGACATTCAGGTAGTTGTCTCGCTTGATGAAACCGAACGCGGCGAAGGCGGCTTCGGCTCAACCGGCCGCTAACAAACGCATCACGTTTCAGCGCCAGTTCTGCAAGCGCCTCAGATGCCGGAAATGCTATTTGTGTTTTCTGCGTTTATATGTGCAGAGCCGCTTGGCTGATTTATTTTTGCCAATTATATTACTTTATTCGATTGTACTAAAAAGTATTCGCATTTATACCGGAATAAAAAATGACTGAACTTACTTATGGCTGGGCTGCGTTTATGGGGCTTCTGCAGGGACTTACCGAGTTTATCCCTGTCTCAAGCAGCGGACATCTGGCGCTGGCAGAGCATCTTGGTCATGGCACTCAGGAAAATATGGCCTTTGATGTCCTGCTGCATCTGGCAACAGTTCTGGCGGTTCTCGGATCATTTTATAAAGACATCATCAGCTACTTCAGAGAGCCTGACAAACGAAAAATAATTCTGCTGCTGATAATTGCGACTATTCCGGCCGGCGTTATCGGGCTTCTGTTCAAGGATCATTTTGAAGCTGCCGGGCAGTATCCGCTACTGATCTGCTCGTGCCTTCTGGCAACAGGCGCATTGCTCTTTACCTGCGACAAGATCGAGAACAATCTCAAGAAGTTGCAGGAACTGGGCTGGCTTGGCGCGTTTATAATCGGCTGCTGGCAGGTACTGGGGATGCTTCCAGGAATCAGCCGCAGCGGCTCGACTGTCTGCGGCGGCCTTCTCTGCAAACTTGAGCGTGAAGCGGCGGTCAAGTTCAGTTTTCTGATGATGGTGCCGGCGGTAGTGGGGGCTAATCTGCTGAAGGTCGTTAAAGATCCTGAAGAGTTTAAGGCTCTGGCACTTGGCCCGACAGTTGTCGGTTTTATTGTCGCGGCAGTCAGTGGCATCCTTGCTATCCGCTGGATGCTCAATCTGGTTAAAAAACGCAAACTTAAATGGTTTGCCTTGTATTGTTTTATCGCCGGCGGCGCGGGCATTGTCTACTTCAGCTTTATTGCCTGAGCGCGCATTAACGGAACATTATTTTAATGATTAACGAGCTAAGAATTATCCTGTACAAGATCTGCCTGCGCCTGAAGATCAGAGCTTTGGTGTTCAGGAGCATGTGCTGCATCCTGGCGTTTCTCTCGCTGCTTGTGGGTGCTGACATCATGATCGAAATCTCTGCCAGCGGTAAAGTCTTCCGCGATGCAGAGAAACTTGAGCCGCACCGCATCGGACTGGTGCTTGGTTGCAGGCCGGGAAGCTATTCATTGACAAAACGGCTTGAGGCTGCGGCTGAATTGTATCATTCAGGCAAGGTGGAGTATCTGCTTGTCAGTGGCGACAACCGGCCCGGTTCTGGTAACAGCCGCAGGAATTATGATGAACCGACAGAGATGCTTCTGGCCTTGCGCGACAAGGGTGTTCCGGCAGATAAAATTTACCGCGATTATGCCGGTTTCCGCACGCTTGATTCAGTAATCCGCGCAAAGGAAGTTTTTCAGACTGACAAGCTGATAATCGTCTCGCAGCGCTATCATCTTGAGCGGGCGATTTTTCTGGCGGAAGAAAACGGAATTGAAGCGGTTGGCTACTACAACAGTAACTGGCAATCCCCGGGATTGTGGGCAAGAGAAAGGCTGGCGCGGCTGAAGGCGGTTATTGATATCGCGTTTAATACCGAGCCGAAATTTCTCGGCAGGAAAATCATTATCGGCAAACGCGGCTGATAAGAGTTATCGAGTTATTTTAAATTGATCGACCGAATATTAATCAGGAAAAGCATATATCATGGCTAAGAGAAAAACGACAAAAAAGACCCCCGAACCGGAAGTGAAGATGATTTTTCTGCCGACCTTCTTTATCGGTATGTTTGTCTGCGCGGCGAGTATCTTTCTGCTGCTCTCGTTTCTGACCTCTGACATCACACTCGACCCGCAGGCGGCAGCCAAGATCTGCGTGACCGGACTGTTCGGTGCGTGGGCGGCATATTCGGTAATCATCACACTCGGCACGCCGGGCGCGTATCTCTTTGCCGGGCTGTTCTTCTGCTGGGGCGCCAAGATCATGAAGCGCAACAGGATTTTTGCGACCTGGCCGGCGGTTCTTGGCGGAACAATCATGATCGGCTCGTTTGCACTCTTCTGCGGGGTTTTCTCAAGTGCCGAGAATATCATGCAGGGCGGGTTGCTCTCATCTGAACTGCTAACTCCGGCGAAAATGTATTTCGGCGGCGCAGGCGTTGCCATGGCCTCAGTCGTGTTATTCCTTATCGGCCTAGTTATGGCTTTTGGCGCACAGGTATTTACTATCGGTGAAGTTATTTTTGGCATTACCGTTGACAAGGTAAAAGCCATCTCGATTCTTATCGGTAAAATTGTCGCCGGTGTGGCAAGCCATCTGCGTCCCAAGATTGCAGAGGCGGTTGTCACCGCGGGGCAGGGAGCGCTGGTTCCGGTCAAGCGTGCGGTCCGTGAATACAAACAGATTGCGGTAACTTCCGAGCAGGAAAAGGAAGAGAAAAGACGCCAGAAAGAAGAAGAGGAACGCGCCCGCAGAGAGCGTGAGGAGCGTGAAGAACTCGAACGCCTCAGACGTGAAGAGGAAGAACGACTCGCCCGTCAGGCTCAGGAAGAAGCGCAAGTCGCCGCTGAAGAGGACGCTGAATCTGATAGCGAAGATGAAGAAGCCGAACTTGAGGTTGCGGCGGCGGTTGTTAATGAAGATGATCTCTTTGCGGCTGGCCAGGCGCTTGATGATGAAGGAATGTCGGGGTTTGTACCGGTTACTGAAGCGATCAACTTTGACGAGCTTGAAGATGACGACGAGAATCTGTCGCAGATTTCAGCTACCTTTGAGGACGAAATTGATGACCTCGACGATGAAGATGAAGCGTTTGTAAATCCCTATGAAAAACTTGCTTCCACTCCACCAAAGCCGCAACCGGTAATGGAGGAAGAGGAAGAAGAAATACCGACGCCTGCACCCGTGGTCAAGGAGGAGCCTTATGTACTGCCGCCCCTTGGCATGCTTGATCCGACCCCGCCACACAAGGGCGGCAATCCTGCCATGCTTGAGAAACGTGCGAAAATTCTTGAAACCACCCTCTCTGAATTCCGCATTCAGGGACAGGTTGTGCATATTGAACGCGGTCCGCGTATCACCCAGTTTGAAGTCAGCCTTGCGCCAGGTATCAAGTTAAGCCGGGTTTCAGGACTTGCAGACAATATTTCAATGGCGCTTAAAGCTCCGAGCGTCCGTATCATTGCACCCATCCCCGGCAAGGACACTATCGGTATCGAGATCCCGAATATTGATCAGGAACTCGTCGGACTGCGCGAAATCGTTGATGCGGTCAGCCGTGAGAAGCGCAAGCAGATGCTGCCGTTGTGTCTGGCCAAAGACGTTGCCGGGAAACCGGTCATTGCCGACCTTGCCAAGATGCCGCACCTGCTTATCGCCGGGTCTACCGGTAGTGGCAAGTCCGTCTGTATCAACTCAATTATCATGTCCTTCCTCTGCTGCCTGAAGCCTGAGGAGTGCAAGCTGATTATGGTTGACCCGAAGGTGGTTGAGCTTTCAAGGTTCAAACACATCCCGCATCTGATGAGTCCGGTTATCACTGATATGCAGCGCGCGGTCGGTGTTCTTGAATGGGCCTGTCAGGAGATGGATCAACGCTATGAAAAACTGAGCATGGTCAGCGTCAATAACCTTGCCAAATTCAACGCTCTCTCGGAAGAGGATATTGAAAAACGCGTTGGCAGTGTCTACGGTGAGGAGGAACTGGCGGTGTTCCCGCGCAAACTCCCTTGCATTGTCATTATTATCGACGAATTAGCTGATCTGATGATGGTTGCCAAGAAGGAAGTTGAAAATCATATCGCACGTCTTGCGGCAAAAAGCCGTGCCGTCGGCATCCACCTTATTCTTGCAACGCAGCGTCCGTCAACGGATGTCATCACTGGTCTGATTAAAGCGAACATGCCATCACGTATCGCCTTCCAGGTGGCAAGTAAGATTGACAGCCGTATTATTCTCGACCAGATGGGTGCAGACAGTCTGCTTGGTCAGGGCGATATGCTTTATCTGCCGCCGGGGGCAAGCAAGATTCAGCGCGCGCAGGGTGTGTTTGTCAGCGATGAGGAACTCTTTAAAGTCGTGGACTTCTGCAAGGCGCAGCGTCTGCCTGAATATCACACAGACCTTGAAGGACCGGTTATCGGTAACGGCTCCAAGGATAATTTTGACCTGAGTGACTATGATGAATTATTCCTTGAATCAGCACGGCAGATTATCGAGTCCGGGCGCGGTTCAGTTTCTCTGCTGCAGAGAAAACTCGGAATCGGTTACGGCCGCGCCAGCCGCATAATCGACCAGCTTGCCGAAGCCGGAATCCTCGGCCAGTTCCGAGAAGGCAAAGCGCGCGAAATCATGATGGACATGGAAGAATATGAATCCACATTTTTCGGCGGGGTTTTTGACAGCAGGGCAAAATCATCAGGTTCACAGCCGCAGATGGCGGGGGTAAGGGATGATGAAAAAGGTCCGGCGAATATCCCCTGGGACTGATTTTCCCGGACTAAACCCATAACACCATAAAAATTTCCTCCGGTAACCAACTAGAGGAAATTTTTTTATAAAAATTTCTAAAGTACATTAAAATGCCACCGATAACAGTAACGAAGAAGCTTAGAAAGCTATAGTTGCATAGACTGTTTTATCGACAACCTCTGCATAACTGCTGAAGAATTTTGCGTTTGGCAAGACGCGAATCCTTGCAGGCACAGGGCTGACGGTAAGCATTTATTCAACCAAAAAAATTACATCTTATTTGTTTCGGATAAAGTTGGATGCTTTATCGAAGGGTTTACGTATTTTTTCCGCTTGAGGCTGGAAAAGACGGTTACTTTTCTGGGTTGATGAGAGATCGGTAGGAAGAGAGGAAGTTCTGTTGCAAGAGCCGCACTCCGCTGGCTCCCTTCTGGGAAGAAGGAAATTGCAGGGACGGTAATTTGGAACACCGTGCAAGGATGCAAAGATTCCAGGCGGTTCGGGACCGCCAAAAACTTTTGGTATTTTATGATTTCAAGGAGGAAATCTACCATGCCTATGATCGTAGCTAACAACCTAAATGCACTATCAACACGTCGCAACCTGAACCTTAGCAACAACGCAATGAGTGACTCTCTGTCTAAACTTTCAAGCGGCTACAAAATCAACACCGGTAAGGATGACCCTTCAGGTCTTGTTATCAGTGAACAGTTAAGAGCTCAGAACGCTGGTCTGCAGCGCGCCGTTCAGAACACCCAGGAAGCCAACAACGTCCTCGGTATCGCTGAAGGCTCACTCAACGAGATGAATAACATTCTCAAGAAAATGCGCCAGCTCGCTATCCACTCAGCCAACAACGGTGTTACCTCACCAGAGCAGGTCGCCGCTGACCAGGCTGAAGTTGACAGCTCAATCCAGACTATCGACCGTATCGCACGTACAACAAAGTATTCAGATCAGTTTCTCCTGAATGGCAATAAGCAGCTTTCATATGAAAGCTCAGTTCTCGTTACTGACTCAAACGACATGAAGCTTATCGATGAAGGACTTTCAGACCTGCGCCAGATCTTCAAGCGTGATGACTTCAAGCTCAATATCAACTTCTCAGGTGCCGGTACAGATGCAAATTCAAACACAATTGACAATGGTAACGAAGCTCAGAAAGGTTATTTTGAAATCTCAAAGGCACAGTCAGCCGCTACACAGGTAAACACCGGCTATACTGGCGACGAATCCGGCAAGAACTATACACTCAGCCAGGACCAGGCCTTTACCATCAGCGGCAACGATGGCAGCCGTTATCTGACATTCGCCAAGGGCACACATCAATCAACAGCGTTTCAGATTCAACCGGTGTTTCTGCAACTCTTATCTTTGACAGCTCAACAACTGTTACGGGCTCAACTGGTGCTTCTGCCGGCGTAACAACCATGTCAACCTCAAACCTCCACGCCACTGGTACTGCTGATGCCTATAACCGTAATTCACTCGGTGAAATAACAACAACCGGTGTTTCTGCAATTAGCGTTGACTCAACAAACGGTATCAAGATCGGTCAGAACGTTGACGGTTATGGTCGTGTCTACCTTAAAATGGTTGACGATGACAGCTATGCTATCTACAAAGACGAAGCCATGACCATGCAGGTTGGCGAAGGTGATGTTAGTGCTACAGGCGGAACAACTATCATCGCTGCAAACAACTCAGGTCTTAGCGGCATTAATCTGACCTTCAGCTCATCTGGTCTCAGCGCCGGTTCAACCACAACCATCCAGCTTGGTATTCTCCACGAAGATACCGCAACAGCCGGTAGTGCTGGTGAACTGACTGACGGTATCAACATGAATGATTTCACTAATGATGCCAAGATCGGAACCAACGCCAGCTTCTTCGAAAGCTCAGGCTCATTCTTCAGTGGTGTCAAACTTGGCGAAAACACCAGTGATACCGGTAAGCTTTACATCAAGGCTGACCTCAATGCAACTGGCACCAGCAATATTTACGTCTACAAAGATTCACGTATGCGTGATGAAGACCTTGTTGGTAAGAGTGGCGATGTTGATCTTGCAACTGGCACAACCGGTGGCGCTGTACGTATCTACGGTACACAACTTGGCGAGAATGGCCCGACTTCTGGTCTGTATGGTACACTTAACTTCAATGATATTACCCAGGATCTTGATATCAGCGGTTCTATCATCGAATTCACCAACCTTGGTGTACGTATCTCTGCTGATGAATACGGTTCAGACCAGTTTGTTAAGGTTGAAGCATCTGAAGGCGCTCTCTGGAGCCACTACAGTGATGTTGACGGTGCGCAGCTGATGGATTCAGGCCTGACCGGAACTGAATGGACTGAATACGGTAATGACGCAACCATCTCAATCAACGGCCAGGAAGTTCAGCTTGAAGGAACAACCGGTGAAGTTGCCAACCTTGATACACAGGCAACACTGACCTTCAATGAAGGTGGCCTGGGAACAACCACGATCGCCGCAGTCGGTTATAATGAAGGTGCATGGGGTTCACGTGCTTCACAGCTCTACAATGATGATAACAACTACATCACCCACGCACTGCACAGCACAACCGAAGTCCTCAGCGATTTCAAGGGCGGCATGCAGTTCCAGCTTGGTGAAGGTTCAGGTGACCAGGAGCGTACGGTCTTCAGTGTCCGCAGCGCAACTGCAACCGACCTTGGCCGCGTGAAGTTCTATGACAACTTTGACCCTGACAGCACACTCAAGAGTGACAAGTACCTCTCACTCAATGACATGCTCTCAGGTGGTATGGCATCACTCGGAACAGACCCGGTCAAGTCTCTGACCATCATCGACCAGGCGATTAAAGACGTTTCAAATCTTCGCGCTCAGATCGGTGCGTTCCAGTCCAACATGCTGACAACCAATGCCAACAGCCTCAATGTTGCAATTGAGAACATCACCAAGACCGAGAGTTACATCCGTGACGCTGATATGGCTCAGGAGTCAACCGACTTCTCCAAGAACCAGATCATGGTTCA
>QKCJ01000035.1 GCA_003245715.1 bacterium | reverse complement strand
GCTGCCGAGACCGCTATTGCTCTGGCAGAGAGCAACAAAGTCCATCTCATTGTCCGGCGCAATAAAATCGACCGTCCCCAAAAAAGAAATCGCGACCGGTTATTCGCCTGCGAACGTGCGGGCAAGGTCGAAATACATTATAACAGCAAACCCCTTGAGATTACGGCTGCCGAGTTGAGACTGGACTCCGATAAAGGCAGCAGGACAATCAAAGCTGACCACGTGTTTCTGGCACTCGGCAATGACCTTCCACTTGCGATGTTCCGCAAATTCGGTATCTACCTTGAGAATGACTGGAATCCGGCCAGATTGCTCAAACTGGTCTTGTTTTCATTGCTGGTGCTGTTTTTCTATCTCTGGAAGAATAATATGCTGGCCGGTTATTTACTGCCGCAGTCCTGGGGAGAGCAAAGCGGCGACGGGCTTGGCCTTTACGGCTGGACGCACCAGATTTCAGAATACCTGCACCTGCTGCCAACTGGCCCCTCAATTTGGGCGGGAGCGGTATACACGGCGGTCGTAACCGGTTTCGGCCTGCGCTGCATTTACAAATACCGCAAAGATGCAATGCAGGTAAGACGTTATTGTTTTATCATTTTCTCGCAGGCGATGCTGCTCTGGCTGATACCGGAGGTTTTTTTTCAGGGAGTACTCAAGCTTGCAGACGGCTGGCGCAGTTACGGACTGGTTATTCCGGCGCCGCTCTATGTCTGGAATTTCAAATCACCGCTAGGGGCAAACCTCTTCTGGCTTTTCTGGTTTATGCTTTACAGCTTTGTCGGCGTACCACTGATCGCACGTTTCACTGGAAAGAAATTCTGCAGCTATTTCTGCGGCTGCGGCTGTCTGTCGGAAACGCTGGGCGACCCGTGGCGCAAACTTGCTCCCCGTGGCAAAAAGTCACGCGCACGCGAGAAATTCGGACAGTGGAGCATCCTCGCACTTGTCTGCATGCTCGTAACCTTCGGCATAATCAGGCAGGATTCCTCGGTCTGGGATGTTCAGAAATTCTTTATTGATTTCTTTCTGGCCTCGCTTGTGGGGGTTGCGACGTATCCTTTCTGGGGCGGGCGTATCTGGTGCAGGTTCTTCTGTCCGCTGGCGCGTGTTCTGCATTTTACTGCCGGCAACACCTCCGATATAAAGATCTCATCCGGCACGCACTGCATCGAATGCGGCCTGTGCAGCAAGTACTGTCAGATGGGAATACCGGTTATGGAGTTTGCAAAGAATTCCGAGAGCTTTGACAATACCAACTCAAGCTGTATCCAGTGCGGCATCTGCATTACCGCCTGCCCGGTGCGCAACCTGCAGAATGGTGAGTGGGACGAAGAACTCTGGAAAGACACGGTCAACAACGGCGCACTTACCGTAATGGAGTGAGTTGCACAGAATTTTTTATAGAATAAACGCGGCATATTAAAATTTAACGGAAACATACAGGGTGAGAACATGAAACCGTCCGAGATTATTAAAAAAGCTGAAGAAGGCGCAAGGCTTGAAGAGCGTGAGATACTCAAACTCATCAAGACCCCCGTTTTCTCTGACGACTCTGCACGGATAATCGCCTTGGCCAGGCGGATGAGCTGGAGTGTCGGCAAACCTGAAGTTCACGCACAGATCGGCATCAACGTCTCACATGAATGTCCCTGCCAGTGCGCGTTCTGTTCTTTCACCAAACACAGCGGCATCTTTACGGAAAACTCTGAGCTGCCGGTCGAGTCCATTGTCAGCCGGGCAAAATCTTTTGAGAAAGACGGAGCAAACGCCGTTTATCTGATGATAACAGCCAATTACGACTTTGGCAAATTCGTTGAAACTGCCGCAGAGGTAAAAAAGAACCTCAAGCCTGAAACTCCGCTTGTTGCCAATATTTCCGACTTCGGCAGTAAAAAAGCGGCGAAGCTTGTTGATGTCGGCTTTGCCGGAATCTACCACGCCTTGAGAATGCGTGAAGGTGAGGATACGCGAATTGATCCAGAAAAACGGCATAAAACCATAAAATCAGCGCAGGATGCAGGACTGTTTGTCGGAACATGCGTGGAGCCGCTTGGCCCTGAACATTCTGATGACGAGATACTTGATGCGATACTCTTTTGCCGTATGATTGACCCGGTCTTTGCCGGGGCGGCAAGGAGAATCAATATCCCGGGCAGTAAAATCTCAAATCGCGGCAGCATGAGCCAGGCCAGGCTTGCGCACATTGTAGCCGTCTGCAGATTGAGTAACGGCCTGCATATTCCCGGTAACTGCACCCATGAACCTTATGTCAGCGGGGCGCTGGCAGGTGCCAACCTGTTATGGGCAGAAAGCGGTTCAAATCCGCGCGACTCAAAATGTGAAACCGAAAAATCACACGGGCTGACAGTCGAAGAATGCCGGCAGGTTCTGCGCGAGGCAGAATATGAAGTTCTTGACGGACCGAGTGTATTTTTGAGCAGAAAGAACAGCTGAATGCAACATCTACTCACCGAACTGCTTCTGGCATTATATTTTATCACCGCATCACTGCTTGCCCTCTACGGGCTGAATGCCTACCTCATGCTCTACCTCTTCCGCCGCGGCATACTTAAAGGCCCCCCGGTCAGTATTCCTGCTGACAGCAAAACAACATCAGAGAAATTCCCGGTAGTCACCACCCAGATACCCGTTTATAATGAATACAATGTAACCGAACGGATAATCCGCGCCGTCGCAGCCATGAAATACCCTCAAGGTAAACACGAGATACAGATTCTCGATGACTCAAATGACGAGACTTCTGCCCTGATTGACCGGGTAGTCAGCGAGCTTAAAGCTGATAATTGCCAAAATACCGATATCCATATCCTGCGGCGTGGGAGTCGTGAAGGTTTCAAGGCCGGAGCGCTTGCTGAGGGGATGAAGCTTGCCCGAGGTGAAATACTGGCGATCTTTGATGCTGATTTCTGCCCTGATGAGGATTTTCTGCTCAAGAGCGTTCCATACTTTTTAGCCAACAAAAATTGCGGGCTTGTCCAGTGCCGCTGGGGACACATTAACCGCCGCCATTCTTTCCTGACCCGGGCGCAAGCCATCGGCATCGACGGACATTTCATGATCGAACAACTCGCTCGCAGCCGCAACGGCTTATTCATGAATTTCAACGGTACCGCCGGACTCTGGCGCAGAGAGGCGATAACCGCTGCCGGCGGCTGGGAGTGGGATACGCTTACTGAAGACATGGACCTCTCATACCGGATGCAGCTTGCAGGCTGGGAGGCTATTTTCATCCCTGAGATAGTCGCACCCGCCGAGATTCCGCAGAACGTCTCAGCCTTCCGCAGCCAGCAATTCCGCTGGGCCAAGGGCAGTATCCAGACAGCCATAAAACTCATGCCGGAAGTGCTGCGCTCCAACTATCCCGTATTTGCCAGATTTCAGGCATTCATGCACATGACGCATTATCTGGTGCATCCGCTGATGCTTACCCAGGCGATCCTCTCACTGCCGATAATTCTCTTAATGAACTTCAGCCTCACACCGGTTATTTTCGCACTGCTTGCACTCTTACTTATCGTCGCAATGTGCGCGCCAAGCGCCCTTTACACAGCCAGCCAACGCTACCTCGGCGGAGACTGGAAAAAGCGCCTGCTGATTCTGCCGCTACTGACCTGCGCAGGCACGGGTCTGGCCATCAGTAATACCAGAGCCGTCCTTGAAGCGCTACTCGGCATTAACAGCGAGTTTATCCGAACCCCCAAAAGCGGCAGCGAAGGCAGCGGCATTGCCGGTTATAAATCCGGCCCCAAAAAATATTTCGTCAAGGCACGCCTCATGCCATTTATCGAGATCGCCTGCGGCTCTTACTGCGCATTCTCATTTCTGATCTATATCAACAGCGGACGCTGGCTGATCGGACCGTTTCTGGCAATTTACGCCTGCGGATTTATGTATCTGGGAATTCTCGATCTCTTGCAGGGGGTGCGCGAACGTGCCAACTCCTGAAACCAATGCCCAAAAATTCCGGCTGCCGGGGTTATTGAGATTTGCCCTGCTCCTGATGCTCGGGCTTATCACTGCCTACGTTGCGGCAAACACCGGCCCTCTTGGCGGCGAACTGTCGCTGCACATAACCTGCTGGATCATGCTTTTCACTATCTCCGTATTCTGCACAATAGCTTTTACCGGCAGAAATAATTCAAAAATCAGCATTTTCTCGATACTAATAACCGGACTGCTCTTTCGCGTTATTTTCCTGGCTCTGCCCGAATCTGATGACTTATACCGTTATATCTGGGAAGGCAGGCTTGTTGAGTACAACCTCTCCCCCTACACTATCGCCCCTGCTTCCCCGCCGTACAACCTTCCCCACGAGATGCAGACAAAAGAAGTGTTCGCCAGCCAGAAGCTGATTAATCATCCTGAGATGACCTCATGCTATCCGCCGCTTTTTCTCAAGATCAGCGCCTTTATCCAAGATATCAGCTACTCGCCGCTGGCATACAAGATTTTCGCCCTGCTCTGCGATATGTCGGCGCTGCTGGTACTGCTGCTGATTCTGCGTGACAAACTCCTGCCGGTACGGCTGGCCCTGCTATACGCAATAAATCCGCTGCTGCTTTTTGCCTACGCCGGGAACGGTCATTACGACCCGCTGATGATTCTCCTGCTGCTGCTTTCAATCTATAACTTCAATCAGAAAAAATACACAAACGCCTATATCGCCCTCGCACTGGCTGTCGCGGCAAAGTACACCGCAATTATCTGCCTGCCCTTTATTATCAGCCGCAAAAACTATAAAAAACTCCCAGTATTTCTGGTGGTACTGATCTTCTCGTTTATACCCGAACTTATCACCGAACCAACCGCCATGCTCAGCAGTCTCTACACCTTCGGCACGAAGATGGCCTTTAACGGTCCGCTCCACAGTATCCTGCGCAGCATCACTTCAGACAGCACCACCGCTTCCTACATTACCGGCACCATCCTACTCGTTGTATTTTTCTCCACCCTGCCCTTTCTGCACCCGGAATCAAAACTAAACAAAATCAACGACCCGGCGGCAGGTTTTCTCTTCATGCTCGGAATGCTCCTGCTGCTCTCCCCCAATGTCCATTTCTGGTACTGGGGCTGGCTCATCCCGCTGGCAATTATCCGCCGCAACTGGCTCTGGTTTATCCCCTGCCTGACGCTCTGCTTCTGTCTGCCGGTCTTCCATAACCAAATTGTAAATGGCGTCTGGTTTCTGCCGCTCTGGGCGCAACTTGCCGAGTGGCTTCCATTTTTTATACCCGCGCTTATTTCCCTGCCGTTTATACTACGCAGAATCAAAGCGCCCAAACCAACCAGACTTAACAGGTTTACGGTTATTGTTCCGGTCAAAAACTACGAACCCGGACTTGATCGCTGCCTGCAGTCAATACGAAGCTCAAGCGCTGTCAAAGATATTCTAATTGCCGCCAGTGAAAACTCTGCCCCCCTGCGGCATCTTGCCATAAAACATGACGCGCAATTTGTTATTAACTCAGCCCCGCCACATAAAGGCGGCGGCAGAGGCGGCCAGATCTGCGCGGCTTTAAAAGAAACTAGCAACAACTGGATTGCCATAGTCCACGCCGATGTCTGCTGCCAGGATAACGCTTTTGACCAGCTTGCAGATTTTATCAGGAGAAACCCCGAAATCTGCGGCGGCGCACTTGGCGGACAGTTCTCAGAAAACGGCAGCCAGGCTATCCAGACATTAAATGATCTGCGCGCCGAATTTACCGGCATCTCCTTTGGCGACCAGATACAGTTCTATAACCGCAGAACTATCAACAAATGCGGCGGATTCCCCGACTATCCGCTAATGGAGGACATTGAACTCTCCCTGCGTCTCTGGCAATGTGGAAAAACCGCCTTCCTCTGGCAGGCCAACCTTATCTCCTCCCGCCACTGGCAGGACAGGAGATTTATCCGAGCTATAAAGATAATTAGCATATGTAATGAATATTTCCTCCGCAGGATTTTCGGACGGGTTGACACAATAAAGATGTACAACAGTTATTATGCTATCCCGGCCAGAGCAATGCCGGAAAAGTGTCCGGTTGCAGGCGTCGACGAAAAAAATTGAATACTTCCGCTATCTACCTTGCGGTATGACGAAAAAATGTTAATATGCATCCGGTGAATGAACCGTTTACGTTTACCAGTCTGAAAAACAATAAGAGGTTTAACCGATATAATGGAATTTTTACTGGCGTCACACCGGGTTGGCCGTATTTTCGGGATAAATATCCACATAGCCTACTCGTTATATATTATAATGGGACTTTTCGCCCTTTCGTATGCAAAGTATGGCTGGCAGCCGATGCTGGCGATACTTCTTTTGCCTGTTTTTGTCCTCCTGCATGAGCTTGGCCACTCTCTCGCGTCCTTGAAACTTGGTGTAAATGTCCGCCGGATAACGCTCCATATTCTGGGCGGTGCGGCTGAGATTTACGGACTGATCCCCGGCCCGCGAGCCGAGATTATAATCGCTGCAATGGGACCGGCAGTCAGCTTTATGCTGGCGGTGATTTTCTTTGTTCTGGCTAATTTCACCCCGCCATATATCGCAATCCTCTTCGCATTCTGCTTCTGGTCGAACCTGATTTTAGGCTTGTTCAACCTCCTGCCGATCTTTCCGATGGACGGCGGCCGTATTACCCTGGCTATAACCATACTTAAATGCGGAGTTGATAAAGCAATCCGTTACGTCCGCCCGATTTCCCTCGTCGGCGTCTTCGCCCTTGGCGGATATGGCTTATACTCGATGGTGCAAAGCGGTGGCCAGAGCGGGATTTTCCTGATATTTATCGCGGTTTATCTTTATTTCAAGGGCGGTCAGGAGATGCAGGCGCGGCAGTATGCAGCGAGTTATTCTGCCCAGAGTGACCTCTGGATGCGCTCATCAGCAAATGACAACAGCGAGCCACAGTGGCTGCGCAATGCTTACGGTCAATCAGATAATAAAAAAAGTGAGGATAAAATGAATGTATTTTCCCGCTGGAGTCTGGAACGCAAGCGCAAGCGAGAGCAGAAAGAACAAGAGCAGCAGCAGGAGCTTAACCGCAGGGTTGACGAAGTTCTGCAGAAAGTGAAGGATCAGGGAATTGCCAACCTCAGTCCTGAAGAAAAGGAGCTGCTGAAAAAAGCCAGCCAAACCTACCGGAATCAGTGATTATTACTGCTTGCGAACGAGTTATGGCTGAAAAATAATACCTGCACACGGCAATTTTCCTCTGGAAACGTCACGCTATATCTGTATCCTTTAAAAAACCGGAATTCAGGCATATTCCGGATTTACCAATAAGCAATTACTAACTTAATACTATTACGGAGAGCAATATGCGCCTGGACTGTGACGATTGCGACGACAAAAAAGACAAAGATAAAAAAGAAGAGGGTTTTGGCAAGGAACTTTTGGAAACCCGCACAATCATTATCTCTGAAGAAATCAGCGAAGAACTGGCCAAAAACATCTACGCCCAGATCATCGTCCTCAATGAACGCTCAAAGAAAAAGCCGATCTACGTCTACCTCAACAGCCCCGGCGGCGATGCTGACAGCGGTTTTGGTATTTATGACATGCTGCGCTTTGTTGAAGCTCCGGTCTACACTGTTGTCTGCGGTCTCTGCGCGAGCGCTGCTGTTACAATCTTCCTTGCTGCAGATGAAGGTAAAAACTTCTCTACTCCAAACAGCCGTTTCCTGCTGCACCAACCCTCAACCGGTGTCCGCGGTTCAGCTTCTGATATGGAGATCACCGCCAACGAAATCAACAAGACCCGCGACCGCTATAACCAGATCATATCGGATATCACCGGGAAAAAACTTGATGAAATCGCCAAGGACGCGGATCGTGACTTCTGGATGAGCCCTGAAGAAGCGCTTGACTACAAACTTGTCAGCAAGATCATCTCAAGCAAGGCCGATCTAAAATAAGCCTGAACAATACTGACTTTTTACGGGCAGGCGGATAATCTCTGCCTGCCTGTTTTATTATCCTCAGCAATAACGGATTACCAATCATGTCTGATGAAATTATAAGAGCAGAGAATATCAATCTGGTAAGAAACGACGTCCAGATCCTGCACGGCGCTAACTGGCAGGTCAAGCGAGGGGAAAACTGGGCGCTGATCGGCCTCAACGGTTCCGGAAAAACGAGCCTGCTGCGCGCAGTAACCGGTGACTTCTGGCCAACCTCCGGCTCAGTCTGGCTCTTTGGGGGACAGCTTGGGCATATCGACCTTCCAGCGTATAAAAAACGGGTCGGCTGGGTCGGCGGCGCGATCGACAAATGGCTGCCACCGTCAGAAACCGCCCTGCATCTGGTCGTAACGGGGCTGCACCACACCTATGAGCTTTACCGCAAACCGACCGATGAGGAAAACGCCAAGGGAGCACAAATCCTGGCTGAACTTGGTTGCGCGTACCTCTCAGACCGCCCCTTCAGTAAACTCTCGCAAGGCGAAAAACAGAAAATCCGCCTGGCGCGCGCACTTGTGGCCGGGCCGGAACTACTTATCCTTGATGAGGTCTGCGCCGGGCTTGATATCAAATCACGTGAGAATCTTCTGCAAACAATCGAGACCATGGATGTCCCGGCAATAATGTTTGTGACGCACCATATTGAAGAGATCCCGGCAAAGACCGATAATATAATTGCCATGAAAAAAGGCTGTGTAGCCGCCTGCGGGAAGAAAGAAACTATCCTGACAGATGAGGTACTCAGTGATGTTCTTGAGGTGCCGCTTCATATAACTGCCGACAAAAACGGACGTTACTGGAGCCGGGTCAATACAGCCTGCGCGATACTGTGAATTTTGCGGCGTTATCACTGCAGATGCGGAAATAACAGCGATTTTTATGTATTTTTTAAAAAAACGTCTTGAAATAACCATAGTTTACGGGATAATACTTCACTCCGTCGTTATTAGGCGGCAGTTAGCAGAATCCACGGATTTTGCGGAATATTAATTATTTAATTAAAACTTTCAGATATTAAGGAGTCATTAAAAATGGCCAAGAAAAAGAACCCGGTTGAAGTGTATCAGCTTATTTGTCAGGAAACCCGTGAGCCGAACTATGTAGTTCGTCTTAAGAAGGAACACAAGGGTCTTGAAGTCAAGAAGTACTGCCCGAAGCTTCGTAAAGTAACCCTGCACAAGGCCAAGAAGGCGTAATAGTTTTTTTTTACGAGCAAATTCCTGGCGATAGATTTCAGGCTCAACGAAACCTGAAAATGCAGAGACTACGATATAAAAACTAATACCCCGTGGTGTAATTGGCAACACATCTGATTTTGGTTCAGACATTTGGGGTTCAAGTCCCTACGGGGTAACCAGCAAACATAACACCCTAGCCCACGACGGGTTAGGGTGTTTTTCTATTTCATAGTCATATTAAACATAATCTTTTATGGTGAATATAATTAATTTATTTGGTTATCCAAGAAGAGATAAAACGCTCTGCTGGTTTTGGTTTGCTTGTGCGAGCATGCTTGTTCCTGCTTGAACCATTATTTGATTCCGTGAGAAATCTGTTGATTCAGACGCCATGTCTGCATCCCGAATATAACTTTCTGTCTTAGTGATATTCTCAATCGCCACATTAAGGCTGTTGGCATTTGTCTCAAGCATATTGCTTTGGAATGCGCCTATCTGTGACCGAAGATTTGAGACATCCTCGATTGCCTGATCAATAATTTCCAGCGCTTTTACCGCATCTGTTGAAAGGCTTGCCCAGCCGCCGCTGAGCATATCATTTAATGACAGGTATTTGTCAGACTTCATGTTGCCGTCAAATTCGTCATGGAATTTCACCCGACCAAGTTCGGTTGCCGTTGCGCTGGAAACAGAAAATATAGTCCGCTCCTGATCGCCGCTGCCCTCACCAAGCTGGAACTGCATCCCGCCTCTGAAATCACTGAGCACCTCAGTCGTACTATGCAGCGCATGCGTAATGGCGTTGCCTTCGTCTTTATCTATCATTGACGCGCGCGAACCCCACGATCCGGTTTCATAGCCTACTGTCGCCAGAGTCGTATTACCGAGAGTTCCTTCATTAAAGGCGAGCGTTGCCTGTGTGTCGAGATTGGCTACTTCGCCGGAAGTACCATCTAATTTTACTTCCTGCCCGTTTATTGATACCGCAGCGTCACGGCCGTATTCTGTCCATGATGTTCCGGTAAGTCCTGCATCCATCAATACTGCGCCGTCAGTTTCCGTGTAATGGGTAAATAGTGCCCCTTCGTCAGCGTCCACCGTGACAAACTGGTCAGAGCCGTACTCGTCGGCGGAGATGCGCATGGCAAGATTGGTAAACTCGATCTCTGAGCTGGCAACATCAACATCAGTCAATATCTGATCAAAATTAAGCGTCCCGTAAAGGCCGGAGGTTGCGCTGCTGTCGCCGATAGTCGTGCCGTACAGACGCACCGAGCCACCGCTGCTTCCGGTAAGGTCAACCTCATCACTCTCAGCGACCAGATCTTCGTCGCGCATGCGGGCGTCTTTGTATGCCCAGACCTGACTTGTGCCAATAGCATTCAAATCTGCCTTGAGATAGAGCTTGCCTGTGTCTGAGGTGTTCTCGCCTAATTTAACCCCGCTGAGGAATGAGCCATCCAGTACAAAGCCGCCGTTTGTGCCGACACTGGTGTCATCAACAAAGTCTGACATATCGATACCATCTTTAGCGGAGCTTGTGCCGGGGGTCGATGTAGAAGCAGTATAATCTGCAGGAACAGCAAAGTGAGCATCTATAAAAGTAGGACCTGCAGCATCCATTGCGACACCATTAATGTGTCCTGTTATCTCAAAGGTTCCGCCAAGGTAATTAAAAGCTACGCTAAACGTATTGGCTGCGGCATCGAATGAGCTCGATATCTCCGCAGCAAGCACATTCAGTCCACCGTCGACTAAAGAGTAATTTCCCGGCGTCGTCCCCCAAATGCCATATGTATTACCTGCCATGGCTGTAGGAAATTCTCCGCTAGTGACCGTAAAAATGTCAACCAAATCTAAAGCGGGTAACCCAGTACCTCCGTCTTGGTACATATTATCAGCTACTGCATTCGGAAGTCCACTAAATGTCTTCGTCGCAGTTGAACTTGACCCGCCAGAGATAACATCCTCATGCAGTACCCCGAGCTGGATCATCGTTGTCGATCCGGCTTGCAGTCCGCTTGAACTGAAAGTGAGTGACAGTCCGCTCAGTCCGGAATTATTGGCTGAAATAATCGTTGTTCCGCCAGTGGCAGTTACATCACCCTCACCGACCTTCATCGTCATCGACTCATCTTTATAAATCTCATACGAGTCATCATCAACCATCTTTAGGTATGCCCGGCCAAACCCATCGACATTCTCACCGAGTTTGATACCGTTGGTTGATGCGACTGAAAGTGCGGTAACTCCGGTGGTAGTAATTTCCCCAAGCGAATTGCGATTGAAGGCGTCAGCAGTGCCCGAGGAGTGGGTAAAGGTGCTGCCAAGTTCGGTTACTCCGGCTGCAACTACCCCGTTTGTCGATACCGAGCTGGTGCCGGTAGTTGCTCCGGAAACGGTCGTATCGCTGTCAAAGACCAGAGTTGCCTTGACACCAGTTGAATCCGATACGGAATTTATTGAGGTGACCATCTCACCAAGGTGCGTACCCTTGGCAAAGCTCAGATAACGTGAGCCGTCATTACCAGTCAGCGTAAAGGCCTGATCCTGCGTCAGTTCACCATCTGAATTTACCTGTGTTGCGGCAGACTGTGCGCGGGAGATCTCAAAGTAACCTTTCTGCGCTTCATTACCGTTATCTATATTATTTCCGTTAGCATCAGTGCCAGCACCGGAAAAGTTGATATTGAGCTTGAAATCATCACGCTTAAAAATCTGACGGATATCAGTCAATTCATCATCCAACAACTTCATATCCTGACTGTCAGTAATTAACGTACTGCTCTCATAACCAAGCTCCTTGTTGCCATTAAGCAGGAATTGATCTGAATATTTGGTAGTACGGGCGATGCGGTCGATGGTCTGGACAGAACTGTCAACCTCAGCCTGATCGGCGGCAATCTGTTCGGGGGAGGTAACGCCGTTATTGGCGGAATGAATCGCAAGCTGGCGCATCTTCTTGAGAATGCTGTTCATCTCATTGAGCGCGCCTTCGGCAATTCCGAGAACGTTATTAGCTTCCTGGGTATTCTGCACCGCACGCTGCAAGCCAGCATTCTGGGCACGCAGTTGTTCACTGATCACAAGACCAGAAGGATCATCTTTTCCTGAGTTAATACGATAACCACTGGAGAGACGCTCAAGCGAGCCACTCATGGAAGTGTTATTGAGGTTCAGATTACGTCTAGTTGATAACGCATTGAGATTGTTGGCGACAATCATCGGCATTTGATTTCCTCCATGAAACCATAATTGCCATTAGATAAACTATCAATCTTTGCTCGTACTGTATCCACCAGTAATTGCAAAAGATTTCGGTCTCGGTATGCATCCGTGCATAAATCAAAACCAGTCACCCAATCTCATTTTTGTAACTATCCTACATATTTGCAACAAAGTCAAGTTAATTTTTTCTAAAAACCACTTTTTGTGATATTTAAGCATAATTAAACTCCCATATAAGCATAATATATTTATAAGCAGTTGATATAAAATGTT
>QKCJ01000022.1 GCA_003245715.1 bacterium | reverse complement strand
TGACCTGCCCCCAGTAGTGATACCACTCAAGAATATACAATCTCTTTCCTATTCTGGCAAGGCTGCAGTGGCGTAGCCACGGAAGACTTGCCAGAATAAATGTTCCCAATACTACCAATCCACTCTTTCGTTTCCGGGGCCGGAGGCAAATAACCCAGCGCACTGTGCGGACGGATCGTGTTATAAATAACCCTCCAACCCTCAACCAAAACCTTTGCTTCCCAGAACGTATCAAACACCTCCAGCTTCAAACATTCGTCCCGGAACTTGCCGTGAAAACTCTCCACAAAACCATTCTCCCACGGACTGCCCGGCTCAATATACAATGGTTTGATTTCAAGAAGAGACAACCATTTCCTGACCCCCTCGGCAATGAATTCAGAGCCGTTGTCGCTACGGATATGCTTCGGGATTCTGCCCATGAGAAACAGCTCGTTCAATGTATCAACCACTTCTTTTGAACGAATCCTCCGGCAGACCTTCAGCATCAGGCATTCACGTGTATACTCATCAATGATGCTCAGGATTTTAATTTGCCTACCATCGCTGGTTCGGTCAAAAATGAAATCATAACTCCAGACGTGATCCTTGTATTCCGGCCGCAGTCGACGGGTAGATCCATCATTCAGCCACAAGCGACCACGTTTTGGCTGCTTCTTCGGCACTTTCAAACCGAGCTGCCGCCAGATGCGTTCAACCCGTTTATGATTCACCCGCCAGCCTTCATGCGTCAGTAAGGCAGTGATTCTTCTATAGCCATAGCGTCCATACATGGAAGCGAATTGAACGATCCGCTGAGTAAGCGGTTTCTCATCACTATAGACGATTGGTTTGCGTCTTTGTGTTGACCGTGATTGGCCAAGGACTTTACAAGCCCGACGCTGCGACACTTCAAGTTTATCTTGAACATGATGCACGACTCTGCGCCGCTTCGCCGGTCTCAGAAGTTTCCCTCTGCCGCTTCCTTTAGTATTGAATTGTCCAATGACAAATCTGCGACCAGTTTCTTCAGACGTGCATTCTCGGTTTCAAGAGCTTTGAGTTTTTTTGCTTTGTCGAGGTTCAGGTTGCCATACTCTTTGCGCCACTTGTAGTAGGTCTGTACAGGCGTGATGCCCTGACCCTGAAGGACTTCAATTTCCCGCAATGTGCGGATGATCTGGTCGACCGATGTTTTTCTGCCTTTCATGACGTTTCCTTTCTGTAAAATCCACTCAAATTATCCATATTAAGGTGGATCACATCTAGGGGGTCATGTCAAGTGACCGGACGATAAACACGGGTGATTTCTCTAATGAGAATACCCTCAATTTGACCAGTCCTCATTAACTCAAATACTTTAGCCAGCCCGTCACGGGTGGTGTATTTTTCAGATTTATTTTTGAGATATCCAGCAGTGAGAAAATCATCCTCGATGAGTTTTTCCCCAGTAGGCCAAGCTCTCCCAGACCTATTTGGCTCCTTAATAACATCCACGACCTCATAATTTTTAGCCTTTGCTAATGCCTGACACTCCTTGACTTGCTGCGGGATTGATTTATCATTAATGTCACGTTCGTTGTCAGAGCTGACACGGGCGTATATAGCGACATTCATAATTGACCTAATGAATTATACGGAATACGTATAATTCATTAGGTCAATTATATAGTTACATATTTATGTTTTCAATACAATAATCTATATTACTATCAAACATAAATAGTTCTGAATGTCAACAGGTTGCGGCGTTTAAAACATTTTGTGCTGTTTCATGTGTAATTTTAAAGTATAAGTTTAGCGCTGTTCCTGAGAGTTTTTGCGCCGGGCAGCATTTTCTGGAGGGATAAAATGACAGTTGTAGAGCGGATAAAGTGTGCGGTTAAGCAGAACCTGATACCGGGTATAGTGATACAGGTTTTCGCGCTTTCGCTGGTTCTTGGGTATTATTACATTCCTGAGGTCTCAAGTTTCTGCACGGGTATCGGTGAGTTCAAGACCGGCTGCGGCTTGTGGTTTTCTGCTATTTCTACCGCATTTTTTGGCGGCATAATTCCGTTTCTGTTTTTGCTTTTCACCCGTCAGGTAAAACCGGGACTTGGCATTGCCGTTGGCTGTTTTTATTTCTTCTTCTGGATGTGGAAAGGAATTGAAGTTGATATTTTTTACCGCGTACAGGCGTTGATGTTTGGTGAAGGAACAGACGCGCTCACAATTATCAAAAAGGTCGCTTTTGACCAGTTTGTTTTTAATGTCATTTACGCGGTTATCTGTATTGCGGTCTTTAATATCTGGAAAGAACATGATTTCTGTGTGCGTACAACAAGGAGCAAGCTCAACCGCGAATTTTTCACTCAGGTCTTTCCTACCATGCTTTTAAGCACGTGGATGGTCTGGGTTCCGGCGACAGCGATCGTTTACTCAATGCCCAGCCCGTTGCAGATTCCGCTCTTTAACCTTGCGTTATGTTTTTATGTTCTATTGATCGCCTTTATTACTACGGCAAAAAAAGATGAAGTTGTCGGGACAGAAGCCTGATTGACGGTTTCTGTTACTGCTGAAATTTTTTGAATTGCCGGATTGCATTGATCGGAAATTACCGCGGTAGCCGCAAAATATCTGTCTGGTGCCTGAAACGTCCTTAGGCAAAGCGCAGGTCCTGACCTATCTCAAACCAGTCGCTCTCACGGATCTTGTTGACCTTATAGATAATGGTTTCATTTGTACCAGTGTGGTAGATTATTTTACGCCCACGCGTGCCGCCAACATCCTCGCTCACCACTGGAATGTTAAAACGCTTGAGCATCTTTCTGGCGATCTCAACATTCTTGCGGCCGAGTTTACGGTCATTAATATCGCCATTTTCAGCTCCGCCCATTATCTGCGCTTCAAGGGTGCGGCTGTTGCCGCCAAGGTCAAACATCATGCGGCAGAGGGCGGTAACTGAGACGTTGCCAAATTGCGGGGTCGATTCAGCCCGGTTTTTGGTGATTGGAAATATAAAATGATTCATTCCGCCAAAACGATGTTCGCGGTCAAAGATAGTAACTGAAACGGAGTTGCCAAGCACTGTCCGCACTACAGAATCTTCGCTATTAACCATGATATACCCCGGCTTTAGAAAGCACTCGTAGGCATCTATCGCGTTATTCTGCTGCTGCTCATCCTGATTATATTCTCTCATGTCCTTGAAACCCTCAGTCATCCATACAATCATTATAATGGCTGAGAAAATATATTCCAGAAAAAAAATATAAATTATTGTGCGGGCATACTATATAAGCGTTGCTATCTGTGCCAGTTCGTCATCACTGAGTCCTTCTGGGGTAAAACCAGACGCCAGGCACTGCAGATAGATTTTTGCCCCTTTATTTGCAACATCAATCAGGTCAAAAGCATTAAGCGCGTCCGTTCCGGCGGCAAGAGCGCCATGTTTATTCCAGAGTACAACATCATGTTTGCGCAGCATTTGTGCGGTTTTTTCCGCCAGTTCCTGGCTTCCGCCGAGGATAAATTCAAGAACTCCCAGCCCGCGCGGCATAAACATTCTGATTTCCGGAAGCATGCTCCACAGTATTTTGTTGAAGCGCTTATGATCGTGGCTGATTTGAGGGTGGTGCGAGAGGCAGATAAGCTCCATCGGGTGGGTATGGACGACAGTCCGGCAGGGGCTTTTATGGGCGACCAGATCCATATGTATGTGAAGATGCGGCAGAAGCTCGCTTGTCGGGCGGAAATTCTCGTCATTGCCGCCGCCCCAGATAATGTAATAACCACCCTTGGCGATCTGTATTATGCAGGCAGAATCGCCGGGTTCCCTGAGATCACGCATCCTTTTGCCGGTCCCTGTCACAAAAAGGCTCATGCCTTTGGCCGTACTTGGGATATTTTTATTTTTAATAAAGGGAAAGCCCTCGGTTTTTTCATCAACATCACTGATATGTTCAGTAAGATTGATTGAAATATTCCCTCCGTTGCTCTCCGCCCATTCACGCTTCCAAAGATAGGTGGCCGCTTCACTGGCCATGGCAATCTGCTGTCTGGCTTCTTTCTTGATCTTGATTGTTTTCATTAATTCTCGCTTTATCGGGTTGTATAAAACAGCTCAGTCAAAAAAAAAGGAGCAACCCGAAGGTTGCCCCTGATTGGGTTATAATTATTTACAGATTGCTCAGGGCATCATCAAGAGCGCGGTCGAGGGCTACGTTGAGCTTCTCGTCGGTCATGTAGGTGCCGTCCTTGATCTGCTGGCGTATTTCCATGATCTTGTCAAGGCGGGGTTTATCAACTCCGCGTACAGTCATGACATCATTTGAAATTTCTACAGTGTCATTAATCTGGGCAGGGGTGTTATTCTGCTGATAAGCCTGCTTGATCTTGCGTGTGGAGATATTACCCATGGCTCCGTTAATGCCGCCAATATGATCAACCATCGCTCAGTTCCTCCTGTAAAGGTTTTGGTCTCGCCGGTATATAGCGTTAAATCCGTTTAACTTCCGGCAAATCTTATGGTTACTGTATTCTATTATACATCAGTAAATATTAATAGCAATATAATTTTTCGGTTAAAGTTGTAAAAAGTCACTCGCCCGTAATTGGTTTATTTATGGCATAAATTCTATATTACCAACAGGTTATTACAGGTAGATGCCCTTTGCCTGTAATTTCTGGCGTATTTTATTGGCCATGGCTGTATGAAGCTGGCAGACTCGGCTTTCGGAAACGCCCATAACCGTACCGATTTCCTTAAGGGTCAGTTCTTCACGGTAATAAAGAACTACCAGTAATTGTTCCTTGTCATCGAGCATCTCATAGATCAGCTCGATAATTTCTTCCATTTCAAGCTCGTAACCAGGTTCGTTTGTCTTCTTGCGGTTAGCGAGAATATCGGCAAACGTATGGTTCTCATCATCCGAGCTTTCTGAGAGGCGAACCATTCTTGTGGCCTGTTCGCCGATTTCCGCATCCCAGAATTCATCAAGGGTCAGTCCGGCTTTTTTAGCCACTGTCTCATCACTGATTACTGCCCCTTCGTTCATAAGATCACGTTGGGCTTCGTGTATTCTGGTAACACGGTCTCTGGTAACACGGCCTAGTGTATCATGGTGGCGCAGTTCATCAATAATCGAGCCGCGGATTCTGGTCAGTGCGTAAGTGGTAAATTTCGCTTCACGTGTTGGGTCATACCGCTCAATAGCGGCAATAAGCCCCATACAGCCGGCAGAGTAGAGGTCTTCACGGTCTACAAATGCCGGAACATTTACAGACATGCGGCCTACAGTAACCTTCACCATCGGAAGGTAACTCTCTACCAGCTCTTCGTAAGCTTTCCTGTCGCCGGAACGGAATTTGATCCAGAGTTCAGGATTTTCAACCTTGTCGTTCATACCCGATTCATTTCATCCAATTGGCAGGGTCTTCCGTAAAAGTAACAGAAATACATATAGCTCTGCCTTTTGTTAATTTCTCTTTGTAACCTATTTCATTCAAAAAAAGTTTATTTTCCGGTTAAAGTTAAGGATCATTACAGCTGTAATACTGTATTTTCGCCGAAAATTCCAGATATTTAATTGTATTTTATTATTATACTTTTAACATTTGTTTGTATACTGTAATGATAAATTTTAGTAAATTATAAACAATTTAATTGTTTTTATGACCTTTTACGGAGTTAAAGCAATGAGCTGCTATAAACTTGCACTACTTCAGATGAAGATGAGTGATGACCGTGAGGAAAATTTTGCCAAGGCTGAGAGTATGGCTCGTGAAGCGGCTGCTGCCGGAGCAAAGGTGATCTGTCTGCCTGAATTATTCCTTTCGCCGTATTTCTGCAAGATTGAAGATCCTGACCGGTTTGATCTTGCCGAGGAGATACCGGGCGAGGGGAGTGAGAGAGTCTCCCGCCTTGCCAAAGAGTTGAATGTCGTAATTATCTCCTCGCTCTTTGAGAAACGCGCGCGTGGTCTATATCATAACACCTGTCTCACTTTCGATAGTGACGGGGCGATGCCCGGGGTTTACCGCAAGATGCATATTCCGGATGATCCGGGTTATTATGAAAAATTCTACTTTACTCCGGGCGATACCGGCTATAAAGCAGTTGATACGTCTGCCGGTAAAATCGGCACGCTGGTCTGTTGGGATCAGTGGTACCCCGAAGCGGCAAGGCTGACGGCGCTTGAAGGTGCGGATATTATCTGTTATCCGACGGCTATCGGCTGGCTTCCGTCAGATGCTGAGGGGTTGGGTAAAGACCAGCATCAGGCCTGGCAGGCCGTTCAGAGGGGGCATGCGGTTGCGAATGGCGTTTATATTGCTGCCTGCAACCGTGTGGGTTTTGAGGCCGAGCCATCATTAAAGGGCGGTGAGGGCATATATTTCTGGGGGCAGAGTTTTGTTATAGACCCGTTTGGGCGGGTAGTCGCAGTTGCTTCAAAGGATGCGGAGGAAATACTTTATGCTGAAATTGACTCTGAAATTATCGAACAAACGCGTCGTTGGTGGCCTTTTTTACGGGACAGACGCATTGATTCATATTCAGGGATCGTAAATCGTCATAATTTGGGCTGCTTTTAATTGATAAAAAAAAATGTATCATTTGTAGTATTTGCCTTGCCAGAAATTGTTAATGATAGTATAGTTTAAGTACAGTACGTAAGGAATAAAGAAGCTGATTTCAGCTTTGGGCAGACCAATGCGGATAGAAAAATAGGGGATATTTTATGGAGAAGCCCAGAATTCTTTTGGCTGACGATAATCCTGAAATGCGCGGGATTTTGCTGGAGATGCTTACTGAGTTTTATGATGTCTCAGTTGTTTGTACGGGAAAAGAACTATACACGCTCATGAGCGAGAGGCGTGATCTCTATTCTGCGGTTATCTGTGATGTTATCATGCCGCACTGGAATGGTGATGAAGCGGTAAAGATGGCGCAGGCTTTTGGTTCGAGTGTTCCGGTGCTTTTCATCAGTGGCGACGAACAGTCGATTGCTTCAATGAAGGACGATTCCTGTCACTTTCTTTACAAACCAATCCGCCGAAAGGCGCTTCTTGAAAAATTACATGAAATAATATACACCGGACGTTAAAGTCCGGTTTTTCTTTTCTTGACCTCGCTATACCTGCCTGATACAATATTCCCGTTTTCTCTGATATGGAATTATGGCTATTTTGCCGTTTATGGTTTTACAATATAAATATACTGGAGCTTAAAATTGAAAGCTGACACAATGAAATTCCTCAAAGATCTTCTGGCTACTCCGACACCTTCCGGTTATGAGGCTGAGGGGCAGGGGATTGTAAGTAAGTATATGAGTAAATATGCCGATGACGTAAGTACTGATGTGCATGGTAATGTCCATGGTGTTCTCAATAAGGGCGGCAAGGTCAAGGTCATGCTTGCCGGTCATTGTGACGAGATCGGCCTGATGATTATGCATGTTGACGACAAGGGCTTTTTATACTTCTCGGCTGTTGGCGGGGTTAATGTGCCGATTCTGCAGGGTGAGCGGGTTATTGTTTATGGCGCCAAGGGGCCGATTCCCGGGGTTATCGGTGTCAAGCCGATCCACCTGATGACTGCCAAGGAGCGCGAATCATCTGAGAGCAAGATTGAGAGTCTGTGGATTGATATTGGGGCCAAGGACAAGAAAGACGCACTAAAATTTGTCGAGCCTGGTGATATTGCGACAATCAATAACGGCTGGACAGAACTTAAAAATGACCTGATTTCCTGCCGTGGTTTTGACGACCGTATCGGTGCGTTTATTATCGCAGATGTTTTGCGTCTTCTCAAGGGGCAGAAGATCAGTGCCGAAGTTCATGCCGTAAGTACTGTTCAGGAGGAGATCGGCCTGCGCGGGGCGATTACAGCCTCAAAGTCTATCCAGCCTGAAATTGGTATTGCTGTTGACGTTGGCTTTGCTACTGACGCGCCGAATGTTGATGCCAAAAAGGTTGGCGAGGCTAAGCTTGGCTGCGGCCCGATTCTGCACCGTGGACCTAATTTCAATCACAAGCTTTATGAAAAGATCAACAAGACCGCTAAAAAGAGCAAAATTGAAGTTCAGATGCAGCCCATTCCGCGTGGCAGTGGAACAGACGCTAATGCCATGCAGATGAGCAGCAGTGGTTGCGCCGCGGCTCTTATCAGCGTTCCTAACCGCTATATGCACTCACCGGTTGAAGTTGTCAATATCAAGGATGTTGAGAACTGCGTAAAGCTGATTGCTGACTTTATTATGACTGTAAAGCCTGGAGATAAGTATATCCCATGAGCAGTAATGACAAGAAAAATCCAGAAGAGAAGAAGCAGGAGGTTGATCCTGCGGTAGTTGCTGTTACCCTGAAAAAGATTGACCAGATGTTTTCTGCACATGATTCACAACCTCTGATGAATGAACTGAAGGATATTGTTAAGGCTCTGGCTGAAGAAGGGAAGATCGGTGAGTGATCTAGAGGACAGGATCAAGGATATCAGCGATTTGCTGACCTTGCCTGATGTTGTTTCTAAAATTAATTCTCTGGTACGCGATCCCGATACCAGCGCTGCTGATATTACAATGGTTATCAGTACCGATATTGCGCTTTCAGCAAAGGTCTTGAAGCTTGTCAATTCGCCGTTTTACGGCTTTAACCGCCGGATAACAAGTATCAATTACGCGATTGTCATTCTTGGTTTCAACGCAATCCGCAACCTTGCGTTATCTGCTTTCATGTACGATATTTACAGCACAAGCAATGCCATTTTTGATACTCGTGAATTCTGGCGTTTTTCTATCTGCTGCGCGGCCGGTTCGCAGGCTATTGCCAAAAAAATCGGTTATGCCGGGGTTGACGACGCGTTTATGGCCGGGCTGCTACACGATATTGGCCTTGTAATCATGAGTCAGTATTTCAAGGACGATTTTGCCAAGGTGATAAATCGAACACACTCAGAAGGAATTCTGGTCTCTGAGGCGGAGAAACTTGAGATTGATTATACCCATTGTGAGGTTGGAGCGTTGCTCCTTGACCGCTGGAATCTTCCTGATGATATAATCAGTGTCTGCCGCAAATATCCTTCGCCTGATGACACCTGCAGCAAGCTCTGTGCGATTGTACATATTACCCATGTATTCTGCCGGGCGCTTCTGCTTGGCAATCCTGGCGATAATTCAATTCCGGCAATCTCCCCGTGGGCGCTGAAACTTCTTGAGATTGAAGATGAGCAGATTGGCGAATTTGTTAATGTTGTTCTTGAGGCGGCTGAAACGGTAAGCTCCTTCCTTGAGCTTGATTGATTATTTTTTTTTGGTTGTTAGGTGATGTTGAGTTATCATTCATCTAAATTCATATTGTGGCGCTGGTAAAAACAGCTTGTGCTTGCACTGCGGGAAGTAAATACAGGAGTAGCAAAGTGTCAGACGTTCCGGTTACAGATTTTGAGAAGATTGCCCGGTGGGAGTGGTTTCGTCGCGCTGACTGGGGTGAGGATTCATCCCGCGGCGGGTTATGCAAAGCTTTTTCCCAACTGGTTGAAGAGACATCGGCAAAGGTCTGCCTTGAAGCTGACTGTGGCTTTGCGGCCAATTCACTTTTACTGCACAAGCTTGGCGTGCGCAATATCCTCTGCTGTGATGAGTCGGAGTTTATTACCGGGCGTGCACGTGAGAATATTGACTCGCACGGCCTGAATCTTCCGGTTTTCACTTCGGCAGCCGAGAATATCTCAGAGAATGCTGCACATAAATTTGATGCTGTTTTCTGTCCGTCACTGATGCTTGAGCCGCAGTGGGAAAATTTGCTGGCCAAGTTCAAAGGCGTCTGTAAAGCGCTGAACGCCGGAGGTTTTCTGGCCTTTACCGGACCAGCGCAGGGACGTGACTGGCATTCTCTTCTTGAGGATTATCGTCGCCACCCGCAGGAGCAGGCTGTCTGGACGTACCGGGAAGGTGATATCGCCTGCACCAAAGTTATTGTACGCGGAGCTGAAGCGGATAATTTCGCCGACGAACGTATTTTACATGTTATAACCGAAGCTGGCGTGGCAAGAATTGAAGCCACCAGCCGCAGGCTTCCTGCTTACTGGAGCTGGAATATTGTTTCCGATCTGGCACGGCAGGCGGGTTTCTGTCATGTCGAGCAGAGAAGTTTCTCCCGTGAGGGTGAAGGTGCAGTAAGGCTTATTGTTGCCTGGAAAGAGGGTTCGCTTTCAGACACGGCTTATAATGAACCGGCTAACTACAGTACTCTTTAATGCCTGTGCTTTATTAATTTTTTGATTTTAAGGTTTATATGAAGTTTATAGATGAAACAGAAATTCTTGTCCGCTCAGGGCGTGGTGGTGATGGCATTGTCTCATTTCGTCGCGAGAAAAATGTCCCTTTCGGCGGGCCTGATGGCGGTAACGGTGGTAGTGGGGGCAGTGTATACCTTGTTGCCTCCGGTAATGTTGACACTTTGCTTCCGCTCTCAAAGGGGCAGAAGTATATAGCCAGAAATGGCGAACCGGGGCAGGGTAAAAACCGTAATGGAAAATCCGCCGATGATGTTATCATACCGGTTCCGATCGGTACTGAAGTCTGGTGTGATGGTGAGGTGGTCGCTGATCTTATTGAAGAAGGTCAGCAGTGGCTGGCTGTTACCGGTGGCAGGGGCGGCCGGGGTAACCGTTCTTACGTCGGGGCGGAGAATCAGGCACCGCGCGAGTTTACTTATGGCGAGGAAAATCATAGCAAGAGGCTGCAGCTCGAACTGAAGCTGATTGCGGATGTCGGGCTTGCCGGGTTTCCCAACGCCGGCAAGAGTACGCTACTTTCAAGGCTTTCAGCCGCGCGGCCTAAAATCGCGGATTATCCTTTTACTACTATGCAGCCGCAGCTTGGTATTATCAGTAGTGGCTTCGGGCATGAGCTTGTAATGGCTGATATTCCCGGGCTTATTGAGGGGGCCTCTGAAGGTGCGGGGATGGGGCATGAATTTCTCAAGCATATCGAGCGCTGCCGCTTTGTTTTGCATATGGTTAACCTTTGCCCGATTGACGGGACTTATCCGATTGATAATTTCCATGCGATTAATTATGAACTCAAAAATTTCAGCGACAAACTCGGTAATAAGCCTCAACTTGTAGTTGGTAACAAGCTTGACCTGACTGCCGCGGAGGATTCGCTTGAGTGGTTGCGCGATGAAACGGGCTGTGAGGTAATTGGCATCAGCGCGATTACTGGTGAGGGCCTTGAAGAGTTGCGCCGGGCGCTTTTCAAGATGCTTGAAGAGTATCCTTCGGCAGAATAAAATCATAATGTTTCACATTTGTTAATAATTGATTATTTGGTTGACAAAAATATCGTAACGATACTATAATAATTAGTAGAGCTGATAGAGTTAATGTTTAGTAGTGTCATACACAGACAGGAGAGCTGCTCATGGCCAGAGAATTAGCTGATATGAATTCAGAGCTTGGTGATCTTCAGGACGATGAAGAGGATGATACAATCGCCGATATGTACCTTACCTTTGACCTTGGTAATGAGGATTATGGCATTGGTATCATGTTTGTTACCGAGATTGTCGGGATGCAGAATATCACTGAAGTTCCTGATATGCCGGATTTCGTCAAGGGCGTGGTCAATCTCCGCGGGCAGGTCATACCGGTTGTTGATGTCCGGCTGCGTTTTAACATGAAGCCGCGTGAATATGACGAGCGAACCTGTATTATTGTTCTGAGTATCCGTGATGTACAGATCGGGCTGGTTGTTGATACTGTTAATGAAGTTCTTACTATTGACGATTCCCAGATCTCACCTCCGCCGAAAGTGGCAACCGCCAACAGCGCCCGTTATATCAAGGGTATGGGTAAGGTTGACGAGGAGGTTAAGATCCTTCTTGATGGCGAGAAACTGCTCTTTGATGAAGAGCTTGCCAGTCTGGCGTAGTTGTTGTGGCTCAGGTCTGGTCGGTTTATATTCTCGGATGTTCTGACGGAACGTACTATACGGGCATTACAACGGACGTTGAGCGTAGATTTCAGGAGCATCAGAGCGGCGGCATAAAAGCTGCCAGATACTGCAAAGGGCGTGGTCCTTTGCAGTTGCTTTTTAATACGCCAATCGGTAGCCATTCCAGAGCCTTGAAATTCGAGAATGCCATCAAGAAACTTTCTAAAAAGAGGAAAACACTTCTGATTAATAACCATGAACTTCTGAGTAGTTTTTTTCAAGATTTATAACCAGCCAGCTCAAACATTATAAATCACCAAGCAAGTCGATATTTGGCAATAAAAAAAGCCGCAACCCGTTAAGGTGTGCGGCTTTAATTTCTTGGTCGGGAAGACAGGATTTGAACCTGCGGCCTCTTCGTCCCGAACGAAGCACTCTACCAAGCTGAGCTACTTCCCGTTATTTATTAAGATATTATCCGCACTTCTGCCGTTGTCAATAGTTTAGGTTTATATTGTTCCCTTTTACTTTTACTGTCTGATACCTGTGAATTGATTCTCCTTTGATAATAACCTGTCCTTTTAGTTATTTTTCTTGTATCTTCTTATCTGGCTTAATATTATTTGATTTTATGCCGATAATATAGTTGGGTGTTTTTAATTGTAGGAATTATTTACAGGGGGGGGATGATACATGCCTGTGATTTGGAATGGTATTGAGTCTGAACTTGCTGCCTGTGGCGCAAATTTAGTGCTGCTCAAGGGTAATGTCGCCGATATTTACTCTGCATATGGCGGGTTGTATATGAAACTTGATGACCTGATCGAGTCTTCGCTAATCTCCTCGCAGGTTCTTGTCTGTCAGCCTGATCTTAATTTGCACTCGATGGTTGTTGATTTTGCCGGCAATACTGACAAGAGTGAAAAATTTGATATTGTTAAAGCCCTGGATGATTTGGCAAATGATGCCGATGCCGGTGAGCGTAATCTTTTCACCCTTGTTTCTCTGCAATATATCGCTGAGGAGTTTGAGCGCTTTGTGGCCTCTGTTGGCAAGTCCTCAGGTTGTAGTTTGACAATAGTGATATCTTCCCCGGATGTTCTGTTTCCCTCTTATATCTCTTCATTGCAGTCTCCTGAGGACCGAAGGACTATTGCGCTTGCTGCCAAATGGTTATCCTCGCATCAGTTTATTTCCGGCAATGTTCGGGTGGTTTTGCTTGCTGAATCTGAACGCCTGATATGTCCGAGTATTTCGTCAATTTCAAATCTTCACATTATCGAGTTGAATTTACCGGATTATCAGCAGCGGCTTGAGTATATTCTCTCGTTGAATTTCAATTTCAGCGAGGCTGATTGCACGCTTTATGCCGAAAAGTCTGCTGGTCTTAGTTTGTTGGCTCTGGACAGGATTTTGCGTGATTCTGACGTTTCCGGATTTTCCGCGGTCACGCAATCGCAGCTTAAGAATATGCTGGGGCGCGAGAGTCTTTCGTATTATTTCCCAGGGCATAAGCTTGAGAGTATTCTTGGTCTGCATTCGCTGAAGTTTTATCTGAAAAATGATTTTATCCCCCGCTGTAAGCGCCATAACCATATTTCCGCAAGAGGGGCGATTGTGGCCGGGCCGGTTGGCAGCGGTAAAAACTATCTGCTTGATTCGGTAGCTGCCGAGTTATCTGCGCCAGTATTGAGTATTAACAGCAGTGTTCTGAATCTGCCATATCCTGAGTTATTTATTGAACGCCTTGAGCGCTACCTTGACGCCCTTGATAATATTTTTGTCTACATTCAGGATGCCGATATCTTTTTTGCCGAGTCCAGTGGCGGTTTTTGCGGGGCTGAGAGCATTGTATCGGCGGGGTTGATAAGGATCATGGAGAAAGCTGCGCACCATGGCAGGGTCTTCTGGTTTTTACTCACAACGCGTGTTGATCTGCTGAGTCTTGAGATTCGGCGGCAGGGGCAGATTGGTGATCTTATTTTCCCGATAATTGACCCTAAAGGCGAGGATTTGCATGATTATATTTCATGGGTCAGTGAAGCGGGGATGAAGCGTTTGCCGCACAAGCATGAGATGGAGGATTTGCGGCCGCATTTTCATGGCCTTAGTGCGTCGGCGCTGGTTGCACTGCGTGATGAGCTTCTGGCTGTTTCTGAGATACGGCAGCGCAATCTTGCGTTGTCTGAGATAATTGAGGTTGTCCGTGACAGGCTGGAACCTGACATTGGTAATATCCGTCGTTATCAGGAGTTGCAGGCACTGCTTAATTGTACGCGAAAAACGCTGTTGCCTACTCCAGAGAGAGCGCCTGAGCAGATTGATAACTGGCGGGCAGAACTGCAACGCCTTGAAGAGAACGGTTATAGCTGATTCTTTTCACCGACAAAGCCGAAAATCATCAACATGAAGCAAGCCTGCTTAAATGATGTTGACCATGCCTTCTCTTTGGATATAATGTACGCAAGTTGTTTTCAAGTATGGCAATACGAGGGATCAGATGTCTGCAACCAATGACCATTTCAACAAAGCTGCTGCGGGGTGGGATGTACGCCCTGAGCTTCTTCGCCGGTCGGAAGCGGTTGCAGAGTATATACGCGATAAAATCCGGCTTGACCGGGATACTACCAGTGTTCTTGATTTTGGTTGTGGAACGGGGCAGGTTTCAATGCTTCTGCGCAGGTATGTCCGTTCGATCTGTGCGGTTGATTCTGCCGGGGGGATGCTTGAGCAACTTGAGAACAAGATAGTCGAAGGTGGTGTTAGAAATATCGAAGTGCGAAACATGAATATTCTGCGCGAAGCGCACATGCTTAAGTCCGGCAGCTTTGACCTTGTTATGAGCCAGATGGTTATGCACCATATTGAGGACGTAGCAAAGATAATCAGGGAACTCAAGCGGCTACTGAGTGTCAGGGGGCAGCTTTGTCTGGTTGATCTTGATAAAGAGGACGGAACATTTCATGCCAAAGACATGTTTATTCCTCATTTTGGTTTTGAGCGTTCTGAGTTTGGTAGGATGCTTGAGGAAGCGGGATTATTTAACATCCGTTTTTATACCCCGTTTACAATCAGGAAGAAAAACTATGCTGGTGTCATGGGGGAATTTCCGTTATTTATGGTTATAGCTGATAACTTTGCACCGGTTATTGGAGGTGATAGTTGAAAAAATATATGCTGCGTTTTTTTGTTCTTTGTATTGGGGCTGGGCTTCTGACTTTTGTCGGTTGCCGGCAGGTTCCCAGTTCTTCCGAGCGTAAACTGATTGCTTACCCGGACCGCCTTTCCGGTGAGCCTGACATTCAGGTAATGGTTCTTGAAACCACCGAATCAATAGACCTTATTGTCAGAGGGTCTTATGGGCTTAAAGTTACAACTCCCGAGGGAGAGAAAAAATCCGGCGGCGGTACGTTACCGGTGACTATCCGCGTCTCGGCGACAAAAGGCACTGTCAAGTTAGGTAAGGACAGCTATAAAAACGCTATGGTAATACCGACAAACTCCGAGCTTGGCGTACGCTACTCTGAGAGTGGAGGCAGTATTACCAAATCTTTTCCCGGTTCAATTGAGTTTTCCGCGACCAGATCAGGAGCGCTGCGGGTTGTGGTTGCGCTGCCGCTTGAGCAGTACCTGATTGGTGTATTGCCGCATGAAATGGAGTTGTCATCCGCACCTGAAGCCCTCAAGGCGCAGGCCGTTGCCAGCCGTACTTACGCACTATACCAGATCAAGACCCGTGAAGGACAGCCGTATGATGTTTATTCTGACGTGCGCAGCCAGATGTGGCGGCCGGCGCGGGATGCTGACGTGCGCGCGCGCATGGCGGTTAATTCGACGACCGGTGTGATTCTGACTGAAGGTTACAGACTCTTCCCTGCCTATTTCAGTGCTGATTGCGGCGGCGCTACAGCTAATGCCAGATATGTTTTTTCCGGAAGCGATATTAACGCTCTTTCTGGCCGGGAGAACCCGTTCGCCAGTCAGAGTTACAAGTGGGCGCTAACCATCCGCAAGAGTGATCTTGAGCGTCGACTTGCCAAGGCCGGTATCAGTAACGGGCGACTTCTGCGAATTGAACTTCTTGATGAAAAGAAGCAGCCGCTGCGTATGATGGGGCGGGTATACTTTGTTCGTCTCTACCTTGAGAACGGCGTTGAGCGTATTGTTTCCTCAAACTCATTTCGTCTCGCAGTTGGTGGAGCCAAAAATGAGCTTTCAAGTACCTGGATGTATCTGACGCACCGAAATGACTCGCTGATCTTTGAGGGGATGGGGAGGGGGCATGGTGTTGGTTTGTGCCAGACCGGTGCAAAGTTATTTGCGCGCGAAGGTCAGGACTTCACCGATATTCTTAAATTCTATTATCCCGGCGCGGTGCTTTTGCGCCTCTGGTGATTTTAATCAGAAATTTTTCGGCAGAAACGGTCTTATCTGTTTTTCCATTTCATAAAGAGGAAAAAAGAAATCCGCAATATGATTTTTGCCCGAATGGTTTTGCGCTGGCAATATATCTGTAAGTCTGAGCAGTAAAAAAGCTGCGCAGTAAATCAGCATGACGTAGAATATCGCCCGCCAGGCAGCTATACTTTTACCGGGATCAACGCACATATAGATCATTGCCTTTAATTTTCAGGAATGCCCGCAAATTTTATCTGCTTAAAAATTATTTGCCTTCGGCTATCGCCTGGGCAATAGCATAGCTTTTGCAGTGTGAGACCGAGATGTGGATTTTTTCAACGCCAAGTTTCTCTGCGATATCTTTTGCGCCGCTGTGCAGGACTATATAAGGCGCGTTATCGCCTTCGCGCACCAGTTCGATATTCCTGAAATTAACCCCGCCGCTCCAGCCGGTTGACAGTGCTTTCATTACCGCTTCCTTGGCGGCAAAGCGCGCGGCGAATGACTCGTCAGCGTTTTTCTTTTTCTGACAGTATTCAACTTCCGCCTCAGTAAAACACTTGTCAAAAAGACTCTGTCCCTGTTTTTCACGCAGGGACTTTATTCGGTCAATTTCAATTATGTCTACGCCAGTTCCAATAATCATCAGCAAGCCTTACTGAATATTTGCAGATTCAATTTCGATGAAGTTATTGGGGAAGCGCCGCCATCTTGATTTGGCTTCAAGCGGACCTTTACGTGTAACGTAGGGGTGCATATCGCCTTTAAGCTCGATCCAGAACTGGGTATTGGGGCCGACCTTAAAATAGACCCGGCGTTCATTGGCGGTTGTTGCGATTGTGCCTGATTCAAGCGTTACATCCTTGACCAGATTCGCCATGTCATCTTCAGACATTCCTCGTGCAATCGCGTTATAGATGCTGAATGCCTTGGTGTTTGGTGCGGTCGGGCCTGTTCCGGCTTCCGAGATCAGGTACTGAACCTTCTGCTCACTAACGGCAACCGTCCGGTTTTTACCGGTCTTTTGGGGGGGGCGGTCAGCCTGGGTAACACCGCAACCACTGGTCATTATAAAACTTGAAAGAAGCGCAAGATATGCTTTACGCATTTTTTCCTCCTGGTAATTCGAGTCCATTATTAACCTCGCTAGTCTATATCACAATTAACACTGTATCCTCTGACAATTACGGTAATATCGCCAGTCCTTTCAAGTTTTAACAAAAAAAAAAGCCCTACAGAATCCTGTAAGGCTCATAAATTTAGAATATATATTGATTGCTTACGCAGCAGATTCAGATGCGGCGATGATATCATTTACACTCTGCCACTCACCATCAACCTTTATCAACGGCAGCTGCATATCCTGCATTGCAAGCTGCGCCATCGCCTCAGTATCCGGCTTCTCTCCACGCAGCAGATCCTGCGCATTTCTCTCGGTGTAATTACCCGCGCCATAATAGTCCTTAACCTTCTGGCAGAGCGGACATTCCTCCTGAGTCCAGATGATAATTTCTTTGTTTTCCATTGTTTGTTTCTCCTTATTCAGTAGTTCAGCCTCTTCATTCTCGATAAGAAACTGTTCCAGTGCATCAGTATCCCAACCAAGTGCATCGATCTCTATAAGACGTATTGAATGCATTTGCGGCCCTTTCTGTCAATTTTTACCATAAATAAGAGATCGGCAAATATGGTGTTTCCGCTTTAGGGGAAATCTAAATATTGTGAAATAAATATCCCGGACAGGCATCCGGGATATCGTGTAAGGACTGTGTTTTACGGTTTGAAAAGTATATCAGCCGAGCTGGCGATACTGGATCTGATATTCGGTGGAAAGAAATTCTTCTAAAAATTCCTGCGCGTTATCAATTGTCGGAGTCGGGAGGTTGAAATATCCTGCAAGTTTGGCGCATAAATCATCATTAATTTCATTTTGGCTCTCTTCATATAATTTATCCCAGCGCAGGAGTGCCTTCTCTGCGGCGGCGATCGCTTCATGCGGAATTTTTTTGATTTTAAGGGCATCAAAACGGTTAGTGAAGGTTGAACGGTTTTTGCTTAAAAGTTCTTCTTTCAGATGGGTTAAAGACGGGTCTTCAACCTTATCGGCAATGACAATGGTTTTGGCTACAATGTCACCAAGGCGCTGGGACTGCCTGTTGAGCAGGGCCACAATCCATAATGGCGGCAGATTGTCAATAACCCGGAAAAACGTCCGTACCGCAATACTTGCCGCGTCAAGACTGAATCCCTGCAGGCGAACAACCCTGATTTTCATGATTTTCTTGCCCGGAGTCTGACCGCGCATAATCAGCTCAAAGAAGCCGAAATAAGCAATTGTCACAACACTCCACATCAGAAGGGTCAAAACCCCGACATAGCAGAGAATTTCAGTTGGAGTAAACTTGGCGTTTTCATCTTTCACCAGGGAGCCGAAGAACCTGTAATTAAAAAGCACAGCCGCCATTACAGCCAAAAATGGCAGGATTATAATAACCCAGTCAATCAGCCAGGCAAGGTAGCGCGAGCCAAGCCCGGCTGGTTCGTAGCGCAAGACGATATTTTCAGGGGTTTCAAACTCTACACTCACCATTTTTTCCTTTAATTTGAGATTATTTTGGTATATTATATATTATTATAAAATTTTATTTACAGGTTTATTATGTCAGAATTTTTATCCCGGCGCAAGCAGGAATGGAAAGAGCTAGAAGATTTAGTCGCAAAAACTTCCCGCTGGGGCGGTGTAAGGCGGATGACTCCCGAGGAGCTTAACCGTCTTGATATACTGTATCGCAGAACTACAGTTGATCTTGCACAGGTTAGAAGCAGATTGCGTGACCCTCAGTTACAGCTGTATCTTAATTCGCTTTTAGCCAGCGCACACTGTATTTTATATCTTCCTCAGCGTGATGCTCTTGGCAAGCGGGCGATCAAATTTGTCTTTGGTGGTTTTGCGCGATGTATTGCCAGGGGCTGGAAATTCCATTTGCTCTCTTTTTTACTTATGCTTGGTGGAGTGCTGGCCGGATATAAGGCGTCGGTCAGTGATCCGGCCGCTACTTACGCGCTTATGCCTGAGAGTGAGATCAGACGTCTTGGGGCTGGTCGGGAGCAGCTTGTGGAATTTCTCCGGTCAGGCCGTGAGCAGTCTGACGGCTCAAAGAGTTTTTTTGCCGCTTTTTTATTCACCAATAATTTCAGGGTCGGCATGCTTTCACTGGCTTCCGGCGTTCTTGCGGCTATCCCGACAGTTCTGCTTATTTTTTATAACGGGATGATACTTGGTGTTTTCACAGCTGTGCATCATTTAAACGGGATTTACGCCGAGTACTGGGCGTGGGTACTCCCGCATGGCGTGACTGAACTCGGGGCGATTGTTTTATCCGGCGGGGCTGGTCTGCAGCTTGGAAAAGCGGTAATTTCCCCGGGGCGCTACAGCCGCACACACAGTCTGATCCTTGCCGGACGTGAAGCCTTCGGAATTGTTATGGGGGTTGGCGGAATGCTTCTGATTGCGGCTATTATTGAAAGCTTTGTGCGCCAAAGCTATCTTACCACAACACAAAGGCTGATTTTTGCCGGTGCAACCGCAATATTCTGGGCCAGTTATATCTTTATCGGTTTTATCTTGCAGAAACGTGCTGATCTGAAATCTGACAGTCTGGAGCAGGAACATGCGGCATTACTGGCGGAGTGTCATGTATGAGCCAGAATGAGCTTTCCCAGGAACAGAAGGATGCTCTGCGCAATATCCCGGCAATCGGTTCGATCCTCGAATCACCGGCCGGTAAAGAGTTATCCGCAGAGTTCGGGGCGGGGCTGGTTGCGGCAAAGCTTCGTACAATGCTTGAGCAATACCGCAAGTCCATACTTTCCGGCAGCGTTTCTTCTATTACCGTTGAGTCAATTTCAAGACGCGCAGAGGAAGATCTTTCCCGTCTCTGCAACCCCAGCTCGCGTCCGGTAATCAATGCCAGCGGTATTCTGCTGCACACCGGTATCGGTCGCGCGGCTTTATCAGACCAGGCGCTTGCGGCAATTGAAGGGGCAGGGCGTTATACCATCCTTCAGACTGATATCGACACAGGAAACCGCTCGCTGCGTGAAGAACAAATCGAGTGGATGCTGCGGGAGCTTACAGGCTGTGAAGCAGCAACGGTTGTTAATAATAATGCAGCGGCGACGATGCTGGTGCTCAATACATTGTCCGCCGCAAGAGAGGCGATAATCAGCCGCGGGCAGCTTATCGAGATTGGCGGGGCATTTCGCATGCCTGATGTCATGCAGATGAGTAATGCTATAATGCGCGAGGTTGGTACAACCAACCGCACCCATCTTTCTGATTACGAGAAAGCCTATTGTGAGGACATAACAGGCGCGATTATCCATGTTCATACTTCTAATTACCGGGTACGAGGGTTTGGCGCGACACCCGGGATTACCGAACTTGCACCGCTTGCCAAACGCCTTGGAGTATATTCAGTTGATGACCTTGGTAGTGGGGCGCTGGTTAATTTATCTGAGTGGGGTTTGCCTGATGAGCCGCTGGTCAGGGATTCACTGGCGGCGGGTGCTGATATTGCGTGCTTCAGTGGGGACAAGCTTATCGGCGGGCCGCAGTGCGGGATTATCTGTGGCAAGGCTGCTATCATCAAAAAAATCCGCAAGAATCCCTTTGCCCGGATGTTCAGGGTCTGCAAACTGACCCTTGCCGCACTCGAAGCTACTCTTGTCTTGTGGGTCAATAATGAATATCGCCGGTCGATTCCTTTCTATTGCATGCTTGATAAATCCAAACGTCAGATGCTTGATGAAGCGGCGATGGTTGTTGATTCTTTGTCTGATCTTTTTGAGATTGAGGTGGGTATTGTTGAGAGTGCCGCCTACGTTGGCAGCGGCTCGATTCCTGATGAAACTGTTCCGTCTGTTGCTGTGCGTATCGAGCTTAAAAATGGTTCATGTAATTCGTTCTCTGCCAAACTTCGTGCTGCAGGGATTTTCGGCCGCATCTCTGATAACGCAGTCATGCTTGAAATGATAACCCTGCTTCCTGGGCAGGCTCAGATACTTGCCGATAAAGTACGGTCTTTATTTGATTCCTCGGGCGTTATAGAGGGTGAGGCATGATGACGATGGTGCGCGAGGTTGAAGGAACGGTCTTGCCGGTAATGATCGGAACGGCTGGCCATGTTGACCATGGCAAGACCTCGCTGGTGCGTCTGCTTACCGGGTGTGAGACCGACCGGCTTAAGGAGGAGAAAGACCGTGGCCTGACAATTGACCTTGGTTTTGCGCCGTGCCGTTTCCCCGGTGGCCGTATTGCCGGTATTGTTGACGTTCCGGGGCATGAGGATTTTATCCGCAATATGGTCGCGGGTGCTTCGACTATTGATATCCTGATGCTGGTGATTGCTGCTGACGATGGCATAATGCCGCAAACCATTGAGCATTTGCGGATTGTATCCCTGCTGCGCAAGCCGCAGGTGATGGTGGTCATAACCAAGGCTGATCTGGTTGACAGGGATTACCTTGAGATTCTGAAGAATGATGTTTCCGCTTTTATGGCTAAGGCAGGTTTTGAATCTGCGGCTATCTTGTCCTGCTCTAATATAACCATGGACGGAATTTCTGCGGTGCGCACGGCTTTGCGGGAACTGGTTGACAACGCTTTTGCGTATGAAGATGAGCGGGCTTTTCGTATTAATGTCGAGAGGCGATTTAGTGTAAAGGGCTTTGGTACGGTTGTTACCGGCGTGCCGATTTCAGGTTTTGCGCAGGCTGGAGACGAGCTGGTCATCAATGATAATTTATGCCGGGTACGCTCGGTTCAGAGTTATCAGATGGATGTTCAGAAGGCTGTAAGTGGTGCGTGTGCCGCTATTAATATCCGCGATTTTCCTGCAGCTTTAATCAGCAGGGGAATGACGGTTTACGCCCCCGGCGCTTATCAGAAAACAACCGGCGCAATAATCCTGATAAAAAACACCGATGACGCTTTTACTTTCAAGCGTACTGAAAACTTCCGTCTGCATACCGGTACCGCCTCGACAAATGTTTCGGTCAAACTTATTGCCTGCGATTCTCTTCTGCCCGGAGCTGAGGGATTTGCGCACGTACGTTTTACTGAGCCTCTGGTGGTTGCTGCCGGTGACAAATTCATCCTGCGTACACAATCCCCGCGCATGACTGTTGGTGGTGGAACTGTGTTATCTTCAGCGGATTATCCATTGAGGCGAGCGGCGCTGCTGGATATGGGCAGGTTTGAGGAGTCGGTTAAATATCTTGAGTCCGGCGATTTTACTGCCTGCGAGGTATTGTCTGGCTCAAAGATGATCTGCACGCTTTCTGATATCAATATTCTCTCGCATAAAACGGCTGAAAAGGCACTGACGGATTTTAATAAATTGGGTTCGGATGGTATACTGACTAAAATCGGTAAAAAGGCATGGCTGGTCAATACCCGACTTACTGAGTTTATCGGAGATATCAGGCGGCTTCTGACGGCTTTTCATACCAGACGGCCTTATTACTGGGGCATAGACGCTGAAAATATCTGCCCGATGCTGAATATTAATGTTGATGCGTTTGCTGACCTCTGTAAAATTCTTACCGGTACGGGCGGGTTTAAGCTCAATAATAACCGCCTTGCGCTTGCTGATTTTTCGCCTAATATCAGTAAGCACCAGATGGCTCTGCTTGAACAGACCAGACAGGTTATCGCCGAAGCCGGAATAAGACCACCGGCGCGTGGTGATCTGAAAACGGCTATCGGGGCTTGTGAGGCTGATATGAAATTGATATTCCGTCTTTTAACCGGCGAAGGAGAGGCGTATTTTATTGACAATTACCTTGTAAGCAAAGGTGTTGTTGACGAATGCAGAGGTATTTTGCTTGACTTTTTGCGGCGTAATGATGAAATTACTATTGCTCAGTGGCGGGATATTTCCGGTGCTTCCAGGAATTTTGCCGTTGGTATGCTTGAGTTTTTTGATTCTTCAGGACTGACCAGAAGGAGTGGTGAAGTTCGTGTGCTGAGTCACACTGAATAAACCAGCTTATGTTTAAATTATTGCTCAGAATATTCCTGATTGCGGTATGTATCTTCCTCCTAGTGTATTCTTTCACCGGTGAAGGGTATGATGTATTTTCATTTCAGGATGACAAACCGGAAAATGTAAAAGGCGACAAGTTCGTCAAAACACTTGAAGACGGTATGCTGATGCGTACCGGTAAGGGCAAATTATACAACGCGGATTCTCTTTTTCCCGACGCAGCTCAGGCTAATGACTGCCCTACCTGACAACAATAATTTCAGAAGACGCGGTGCGTTTTCTCTCATAAATTAACGGGTTGCTGATGAAAAAAACACCATTTGGCTTTCAGGTGCGGCATTTTACCGCGCTTGTATCGGCTTTTATCTATAACCTCAATATCTTCGGCCTCTCTGCGCGCAATATCTGTGCGCCGGGGTTCAATTGCCATGGCTGTCCGTGGGCGACATTTTCCTGCCCTATCGGAGTCGTCGGGTATGGCTTCGGGGTGCGGGCGATTCCGGCTTTTGCTCTTGGGACGATTCTGGCCATCGCTGTGGTCTGCGGGCGTCTGGTCTGCGGCTTTGCCTGCCCGGTTGGACTGGCGCAGGAAGTCGTCTATAAAATACCGGGTAAAAAGTTTAAAATTCCACGTTTCTTCCGCTATTTTAAATATGTAATACTTTTTCTGACAGTATTTTTCCTGACTTTCCTTTTTGGTTATCAGCCAAAAACCGGCTATATCAAGGTCGAAAAACCTGAAATCAGTAAATACCCGCCCGCGCCAAAGGTTAAAACCGGCGGTTTCGGCGCTTTCAGCAGCTTTGGCAAGCCGACACTTGATTCAGCTGCAAAGTCAGACTCCTCTGCTGATTCACACGCTGCTGCTGATAAGAAATTCTGCCCGGTACCTCAGGAATTACTCAAAGGTAATGGCCTGAATACTTCAGAGAGCCTCAACACTGCCCCGACTTTCGGCCGCTCAATCAAGCCTTTGGGTCTTTCGTCTCCTCAAGCTGCTGCAACCGGGAAACCACCGGCAAGTGTCAAGCTAAATAACCTTAGTGAGACACCGCCACCTTCCGGTAACAACTTTAAAAAGCTCAAGAATCTTGATATATTCGGATCCTCAAACACCAAGACAGAAACCGCCGTGGCTAAAGAAACAGCGCCCGAGCCGTTCCATAAATCAATAACACAGAAGACAAACCTGCTCAAGGTTGAGATGACGGTTGTCAATATCAGCGACAAGCCAATTGACGGTTTTTCTCTGAGTGCGGCGTTTTATGCTGAAGACGGCAGTAGCCAGCCCGGCTCGGGTATTGTCTGGCAAGCACCGGAAGACCGCCGATATGAGAATAAACTTGCCCCCGGAGATTCGATAAAACTCCCGCCGTTTCTTGTCCCCAATATGCTTGATAAAGGCGGACTGGTAGTAACCTCCCCGCAGAGCAAGGTCAAGCTTGATTACTGGCCGCTTTTCTGTACATATTGCCCTGTTGCGGTATTTGAAGCTGATCTCCCGGCGCGTATTTCCAACGGGATTGATCTGGAGCAGATGTTCTATCAGACGACCTCTCTGAATATCCCGCGTCTGCTGATTACTTTGTTTGTAGTTATTGCCTGCATTTTTGTCTCCCGCTTTTTCTGCCGCGTTATCTGTCCGCTTGGGGCGATTTATGCTATTTTTCACAGGTTCTCGATTCTGCGCATCGAGGTGAAAGATCCGACCTGTGTCAGCTGCATGCACTGTAATTCAGTGTGTCCGGTGGAGTTTGATGTCGCTACGGAAGCGGGCGGTCCTGAATGTATCTCCTGCGGCAGCTGTATTAATAAATGTCCATCTTCGGCAATATCCCGTAAATTCGGTATTAAATAGCTGGAATAAAAGCATTTATAGTATTTATGCCAAATTAATTTACTTCCCGAATGTCATTTTCAACCATAACCGTTGACATGGGCGTCAGAATCCGCAAAATATATAACTGATAAACGGATATATTCTGTATTTTTACGGAATTTACCGACTTTTACCATTCGCCTGATTGTGGTGAAAAATACCTGATAACTTACTGTTTCCGGAAAAAGGGACTTTTTGATGAATATTTATCGTATCGAGGTTGCGTGTGCTGATGAGAAGAATGACTCGGAAGGGCGCGGTGTTCTTCATGATTTTCATGATTTTGGCTTGAGTGGTGTGACCGCTATTCGCGCGGTTCAGGTTTATACTATTGCCGGTGAGAGCATTACGGATGATGACGCTCAGAAGGCCGGGCGTGAATTTTTTGCTGACGCGGTTGTGGATAAATTCGCCGTTAATTCACATGTTCTACCAGAGGACCTTGGCAAGGCTGTAGAAGTTATGCGAAAAACCGGTGTTATGGACCCCGTTGAGCAGTCAGTCAAAAAGGGTCTGCGCGATCTTGGTATCGAGACCTCATGGCTGAAAAAGAGTCACAAGTTTATTGTTTCAGGTCAGATCACTGAGCCGGAACTGATTGACGCTACCCGCCGTCTGCTTGCTAACGAAGTTATTGAAGAATTTGAAATCGGCCATGATGTGCAGATCAAGGCGCCGGTAAACACTCCTTATGTATTTAAAAAGACCGAAGTAGTTCTTTCAGGTCTTTCAGATCAGGAACTTGAGAAGCTTTCAATTTCAGGCCAGCTTTACATGAGCCTGCCTGAGATGAAGGAAGCGCAGGCATACTTTGAGAAGCTTGGCCGCAATCCTACCGACGTTGAGCTTGAGACCATCGCCCAGACCTGGAGTGAGCATTGCGTACACAAGACCTTCAAGGGGATTGTCAAGTACCGCAATGATGACACAGGCGAAGAGGAAGTTATTGACAACCTCCTCAAGAACACTGTTGCCAAGGTTACAAACGAGCTTAAAAAAGAATGGTGCTGGTCTGTATTTGTTGACAACTCTGGTGTTATTGAGTTTGACGGCGAGATGGGCGCGGCTTTCAAGGTTGAGACCCATAACCATCCTTCAGCGATTGAGCCTTACGGTGGTGCCGGTACCGGTATCGGCGGCTGTATCCGTGACCCGATGGGAACCGGTCTTGGCGGTAAGCCGGTGATGAATACTGACGTCTTCTGTTTTGGTCTGCCTGACATGCCGAAGGACGACGTGCCAAAGGGCTGTCTGCATCCTCTGCGTATCATGAAGGGCGTTGTAAGCGGTGTGCGCGATTACGGCAACCGTATGGGTATTCCGACTACTAACGGCGCGGTATTTTATGATTACCGTTATACAGGTAACCCGCTGGTCTTCTGCGGCAACCTTGCGATGATCCCTAAGGATAAATGCGAGAAACGCTTCCCGACTTCAGGGCAGGTGGCTCTGGTTGTCGGTGGCGGAACTGGTCGTGACGGTATTCACGGCGCGACCTTCTCCTCAGTCGAGCTTGATGAGGATTCAGAGATGGTTTCATCAGGTGCAGTTCAGATCGGTAATCCGATTGAAGAGAAGAAGGTTCTTGACTTCCTTCTGCGCGCTCGTGACAAGGGGCTTTATACCTGTATCACTGACTGCGGCGCTGGCGGTCTTTCATCTGCACTTGGCGAGATGGGTGAGACCTGCGGTATCACTGTTGACCTTGACAAGATTCCGCTCAAGTATGAAGGTCTGAGCTATACTGAGGTATGGATTTCTGAAGCGCAGGAACGAATGGTTATTTCTGCTGATACTGACAAGCTTGAAGCGCTGTTTGCGTTGGCAGAAGAGGAGAATGTTTCTATCACTGAAATCGCGAAGTTCCGCAATGACAAGAAGTTGATCCTAAATTATGAAGGAACTGAGGTCGCTAATCTTGAGATGGACTTCCTGCATGACGGTTGCCCGCGTATTACCCGTGAAGCTGTCTGGGCGACACCAAAGCATGTTGAGCCGGCAAAGTCAACCAAGTCGGATTTCAGTGACGACCTCGATAATATCCTCAGTGCCTGGAATGTCTGCTCAAAAGAGTGGATTATCCGCCAGTACGACCACGAGGTTCAGGGAAATTCAGTAGTCAAGCCGCTGGTTGGTGTTAAGGATGACGGCCCGGGTGATGCTGCGGTTGTTGCGCCGATTCTTGGCAACAAAAAGGCACTGGTTGTTTCAAATGGCCTGAATCCGAAATACTCTGATATTGACCCGTACTGGATGGCAGCTTCAGCTATTGATGAAGCGTTGCGTAATATCATCGCCGTGGGTGGCTCAATTGAACGCTGTGCGATTCTTGATAATTTCTGCTGGGGTAACTGCGACAAGCCTGACCGTCTGGCCGGACTTGTCCGCGCGTCAAAAGCCTGTTACGACTTTGGCAAGGCTTACGGCATTCCGTTTATTTCCGGTAAGGACTCGCTCAATAACGAATACGGCGTCGGATCAGATACTATCTGCATCCCGGGAACACTGCTCATCAGTGCGATGTCGGTTATGGATGATCTTGACTGCGCGATAACAATGGACGTTAAAACTCCGGGCAATAAGATCTACGCTGTTGGTATGACCTATAACGAACTTGGCGGCAGCCACTTCTATGCTCAGAACGGCGCAATCGGCAATAACGTTCCTAAGGTTCGCCCTGAGGAATCAACTCAGACTTATAAAGCGATGAGCGAGTGTACAAAGCAGAAGCTTTTGCGTTCTGCCCATGACTGCTCTGAGGGCGGTCTGGCGGCTGCGGCGGCTGAGATGGCTTTCGCCGGTGGTTATGGTATGGACTTGATACTCAAGAATATGCCACGTTGCGGAATTGAATCTGATAATACCGCAGCACTTCTTTTCAGTGAATCAAACAGCCGCTTTGTGGTTGAAGTTACTCCAGAGAACGCCGCTGCGTTTGAAGTAATCATGAGCGAAAACTCTGTTCCGGTTGGCTGCCTTGGCAGAGTTACTGAAGGTGAAGTCTTCATGGTCAGAGATATTAAGGGGGCTGTTGTTATTGACTCAGGTATCAATGAACTCAAGGGCGTCTGGCAGAAACCGCTCGCTCTTTAACGATTAAATAAGTCAGGGGAATGATGCAATATATTTATCTGTTGATCTGCTATGTGCTTGGCTCTATTCCGGTTGGTTTGCTGGTCGGTTATGCGGCTGGTGTTGATGTGCGCGAGCATGGCAGCGGCAATATCGGTTTTACCAATGTGCTGCGGGTCTGCGGCAAGAGCTGGGGGATACCGGTTCTCATACTTGACATGGCTAAAGGCTTTGCGCCAGTCTTCTTTCTTTCCGGTGTTCTGCTTGAAGGTGGTGAGTACTCAGCACTTTGGGCGGCTATCGGTGGGGTTGTTGCTGTTCTTGGGCATAATTTTCCGGTCTGGCTGAAGTTTAAGGGCGGTAAAGGCGTTGCCACCGGTGCTGGCGTACTCGCAGCGCTGATGCCTGTACCGTTTGTTATCGGTCTTGGTATCTGGATTGCGCTGGTTGTTGCTTTTCGCTATGTCTCACTTGGTTCGATGATCGGCGCCTTCTCGGTATTTGTCTGCCAGTCAATTATGACCAGAGATGATTTCCTTGGCCGGGATAATATCCCCTCAACAATAATCGCGTTTTCAATCTGGGCGCTTGTCATGATAAGCCACCGTTCAAATATCAAGAGGCTGCTTGCCGGGGAAGAAAACAAGATTGGTGCAAAAGCGAAAAATGCTGCAGAAACAACAACTCAGGAAAGTTCTGAATCTGCCTGAGTTCTTTATAAAATACTTTGATCTTAAATGCACATCTGTATAATTTATCAGGCGTGCATTTATTATTTGTTACAATAAAACAATATGGAAGGTCTGACGACGATGCCAAAAGAAATTCATAATATCACCGTTCTTGGAGACGGTGCCTGGGGTACAGCGCTTGCACAACTTGCGGTTAATAACACGCACAATGTCTTGATGTGGGGGCATGACGCGGATTACCTTGAACAGATGCGCGCCAGGAAAGAAAATTTCAAGTTCCTGCCGGGGGTCTCGCTCTCTCCGATGCTTGACTTCACCAGTGACATGAAGTTGGCTGTTGCCAAGGCCGATCTTATCATTAACGCTATCCCGACAATTTATCTGCGTAAGTCCTTTGAAGGCATGAATGGCATTATCCCTGAAGGCACGGGTATTATTTCTGTCACCAAAGGTATTGAGCAGGAAACGTTAAAGCGTCCGACCGAGATTATCGCAGAATGTCTTGGCTGCAAGCGTATTGGTGTCCTTGCCGGCCCAAGCCATGCTGAGGAAGTATCACGCGGCTGTCCGACGACAGTTGTAATCGCTTCGGCTGATGAAGACCTGACCGTTGAGGCGCAGGAAGCATTGAAGACGCCTTTATTCAGGATTTACCGCGGGCTTGATCCAATCGGAATTGAACTTGCCGGGGCGCTAAAAAATGTTATGGCGCTGACTGCCGGTGCGTGCGCGGCGCTTAATCTTGGTGACAATGCGACTGCAGCGCTACTGACCCGTGGACTCGCTGAGATGAGCCGTCTCGGTCTTGCCATGGGTGCTGACCTTACCACATTTTATGGACTTGCCGGTCTGGGCGACCTGGTTGTAACCTGTTTTTCCGAACATAGCCGCAACCGACGTTTTGGCTATGAAGCGGTCAAGACTGATAGCCGACGCTTTGCCCTTGAGTCGCACGAATATGTTGCTGAAGGTTATTTTACGGCAAAATCCGCCCTTGATCTTGCGAAGAAATATAATGTAGAAATGCCGATTATAGAACAGATCAACCGGGTTCTTTTTGAAGATCATAATCCGCGCACCGCAGTTTTTGAACTTATGGGGCGGTCTGCCGGTACTGAATCCTGATGGACGGAATAAATTCAAATGAATTAATCGAGTTTGGCCTGCCGCTTTACGTTGCTTTTTTACTCAGTACGGTTTGCCATGAGTGCGCCCATGCCTGGACTGCCAACAGGTATGGGGATGCTACGGCAAGTAAATATATCTCGCTTAACCCGATTCCGCATATCAGGCGTTCGCCTTTTGGCATGGTTATCCTTCCATTTATTGTTTTGTATATTTCCGGTTTTCAGTATATGTTCGGCTTTGCCAGTGTGCCGATTAATGTTTTCTGGGCGATGCGTAATCCGCGTAAAAATGGCCTGGTTTCACTTGCCGGTCCTCTGGCAAATCTGCTTTTGGCGCTTGTTGGTGTTTTGATTTTAACAGGGCTGTTTTTCCTCTTTAAATTTTTGCAGAGTTCTGAGGCCGCTGTCCTGATAAGTCAGAAACTAGCCTTCTTTGCCCACATTTTAATTTCTCTGAATGTTCTTCTTGCTTTCTTCAACCTTATGCCGATTCCGCCCCTTGATGGGGCTTCAGTACCGTTGATTTTTCTCCCGGAAAAAAGTCTCAACAGTTATCAGGAATTTATTTTCAATTCCAAAATGCATCTGACCGGGATTATGCTAGCCTCATTTTTCTTCCCGCATATCGCCGGTAAATATGTCTATCCTTTTTCAGATTTTCTTGAAAATACAAGCCTGTGGTTTGTAAAACTCTTCATCTGATTTTTTTTATTTCCAAATAGACTTCAGTAAATCCCGATAATTTTCGATAAAAGATTGGTTTTCTTGTGGACGGAGATTATTATGGGGCTGTCGGATAGGATACGCAACTTCATCTGGGCGCATCTTGATATTGGTAAATACACTGAGTATTTAGCCAATTCTGATATAATTGCCATCGTTTCTGACCCGGCACAAAAACACGTGCATGCGCTTTCCGGGTTGTCCCTGATAATGGATAAGGCCAGGGCTGCTGTCTCGCCAATCAAAAAAGCCATGCCCTTCGTATTTTCTGTTTCTTTTCTTATTGTTGCTTCCGCCTGCTCAGTTCTGATAATTATTGGCGCAGGTATGTTTTTTCCCGAAACGGGAACATTGACCGCGTTTTTCTTCTCACTGCTTCCGGCAATATTATTCGGCCTTGGGGCAGGTCATATCTTTGGTAATTATTTTATTTATGCTATGGCCGGGCTTAACGATCAGGAACGCCGCAGTCTGGCTTTGCATCTGCCGTGGAATAAAAATCCCAAAAACTGGCCAAAATATTTCCGCCGCTGGCTTTATTGCGGGGACTGGCTGGTTGATAATTTCAGTGGTGATTTTCTTCCCTATGTCAGAGCTTTTGTTACCGGTGACGCGCCGCAGACTATTGAGGAAGAGCTTGAACTCTGGTCTGAATTTCTGCAGAACTCACGCCACAATTTCAAGATTGAGGTTGGTCATTCTATCCGTGAGTTGGCTTGTGTTGACAGTCTTCCGGTCTGGACTAAGGATATTACTCCGGGTATGGATCTGCCAGCGCTTGAAAAAGCTCTGGGTACGGCTGGGCATAAGTGGGCGGTAAATCTGCTTAAAAGAGCCGCCAGCCGTAAACGCATTTTCTGCAATGTGAATTTTTCAGGCGATCTTTCTGAGATTAAATTTGAATTTCATTATTGCCTCTTTGAGAGCGGCAGAGAAGGGATAATGGTTATAATAAGGCCAAGCGTCCATTCGGCTGGATCAATGGAGGAAACCTTCTCTGATGCCTTGAGCAACGCTTCCTGAGTTATCCGATTCAGGAAAGTTTAATATAATTCACTTCCCGGTTTCTCTGAAGAACGGTCTTGAGTTTTGCAATTTGATAAAGAATCGGACTTGTTTTCATTCCATTGCCTGGCAAGCTCTTCAGCCTTAAGGTGAAACTCAGGGTTTTGCAGGGCCTTAAGCAGGTTGTCTGAAATATGGCCAATTGAGAAATATTGCCCCTTAATTTCTTCACTTGTGCATGAAGACAGACAGGCCTGTATTTTTTCTCTGAGCAGATTTACTTTCTTGTTCTGGGTATTATCTATAATCTCAAGGCAGTCATTTAAGAGACTGTTCATGGTGCAGAGTTTGGTTACCAGTGCCGGGTAATCTTTTTCTGCACGCAGGACTTCCTGAGTTAAATGCTCGTCAAGTGAATACAAAATACATAATTCTGAAACTTCCTCGGCTGTCGGCAGAATTTTCCCTTCTTCCACCTTCTGCAGATAAGCTGTATCAAAGCTGCATTGTTTAGCAGCATTTTCCAGTGAAATCTTGCTTCTTAATCTTCCGTTGTGAAGAATATTTTGTAGTAAAATTCCCTGCTGATTATCAAAAAATTCACCATAAAGTTTAAATCCCAGAAGTGTAAAGGGATGTGTCTTCAGTGCTTCAGAAATACGCACAAGAAGGGGGAGTGTAACACCCTGTTTGCCATTTTCGATACGACTTACAGTAGCTTGACTTTTATCTATAATCTCAGCCAATTGCTGTGTTGACATACCACGTTTGTTTCTGGCTTCACTTATATTCTGACCAACACGTAGGTTTTCCATTTGTTTACCTTTTAACAATCTTTCTTCTGCGCTGCTATGTATCAAATTATAGATATGTTTTTGGGGTAAATCAATAGTAAAAGGGAAAATGTTGAGTATTTTTTTACTGAATTGTTAACGAAATGTTAGGAGATAAAAAATCTCGGATGCGGCAATGACAAATATTGCCTGCATTTACTCTTCCTTGAGTCTGGCATCCGAGATGGATATGGCGTCCGTGCCTTAATATAGAATAACGGCCATCTGGTTGATAACTTTAGATAATTTTTCTTTACTTTAATATATCATTACTTGCGAAAAACACTCACCATTGCTATACTAATACCTTGCTCGGTATATTTTAAATGGATTGAATGTATGCATATCTGTAATAACTGCGGTGCCAGAGATCTTAGCGCTGCTGATCTTTTTATTGAGCAGATTCCTGGCGAAAAACGCTGGTTAACTAAATGTAAAAGATGCTACAATCCTGCAAGTGACGGGGGGTGGCCTGAAACTGGTCGTCTTGATTGGCTTGACGAATTTACCGACAGCCTTCCGTTTGAGGTTTTTAAAACACTCAACAATTTACGCGTTGCACATGGCCATCAACCTATTAAATCGACTGATAACCGCAGGCAATACGAGAGACATGTTGTCGATCTTGAAGTTCATTTCATAAAAAGAAAAGGCAAGGATCAGTATAAGGGTAAGGTGAAAGATTTATCCAAAGGCGGTTTGTGCTTTATTACAAAAGTGCCTTTAAAAGTTGCTGAGGTAATATCGGTTAATATCGTAAACCCTGACCCGGAAAACCTGAAATTTACTTTTTCTTCTGAGCTTGAAATTGTCCGTTCGCTGGTCCTGCCTGACGGCACCCTTGAGATCGGCGGGCGTTTTATCGGCTCAAATAAAAAGAACATGCGTAAAGACAAACGGTATAAGATGCTTCTGAATGTCTGGTATCAGCGCAAAGGGCAGGAGGATGCGTCTGAGGGGACGGTTCTTGATATCAGCAGGCGTGGTGTGGCAATAATAGTACCTGAACAGATAAGCGTGGGTGAGATACTGGCGGTATGTATCAGGGGTGAGAGTGGTCCTTTTGCCAAACAGGATTTGCGCGGTCTTGTCAGGGTTGCCCATGCGGAATGTCTTTACGGTGGCAATTATGAATTAGGTACGGAATTTATCAAAACAAAAGTCTCTATCAGGGATAACTGATATATTTTTTGGAGTCAGTAATGAGTGGAAAAGTATTACTTGTTTTTGAGTCTCAGGAGCAGAGAGAAAATGCCGCAATGCTTGAGGGTGGAGGTTTTCCCTTCAAGGTCGGCCATCTTGACAAGCCCAAACTGATTTTGCAGGCGCTTAAGAAAATCAAACCTGATATTGTCATTCTATATACCGAAGACTCTGAATCCAGGCTGTATGGTCTGTGCAATAAGATAAGGACTTCCGGTACTTCCTTCAACGGCCTTGTTGCCATATACTCTCCTTTGGTTGGGATCTGTGAAAGAGATCTGGCTATCGAGTGCGGTGCAGACACGATTATCTCTGACACGGGTGATGAGTCTTCATTTATAATCCGGATAGCCAGCCTGATAAATACCATTTCTGTTTCACGGGAATATTTGCGCCGTTCACATTCACTGGCCAAGGCTAGTGCTGAAGCTGCGGATATCATTGTCCAGCTTGAAGAGGCTGGCAGAAGAATCAGGGAGCAGAATGAGCAATTGAAAATCCGTGACGCGCAGATTGTTTCCCAGCAGGGTGAGATTGAGCGTCATCTAGACAAGATTAAACACGAACTTCAGTTGGCGGCTTCTCTTCAGATTAACCTGATGCCTTCTGGTCGGAAGTTTTCACGTGATTTACCGGTTGATATACATGACCGCTATATTCCGGCGGCTGATCTTGGTGGCGATTATTATGACTATATCAAGCTTCCCGATGGTGGTTTTTTTGCCTGTGTGGCTGACGTTACCGGTCATGGTGTAGCGCCAGCACTGGTTACAGTTCAGCTCAGGGCGCTGGCAAGAAGTCATCTTCAGAGCGGCCAGTCTCTTCCTGCGGTTATGAGTGATCTCAATACCTTCATGTATGAAACTTTTAAGCAGGAATACCTGATGACGATCGCGGCAATTGTATATCATCCTGAGTTATCCGCAGTTGAGTTTGTCGGGGCTGGGCATTGTCCTATCGTGCATTATATTAAAAACGATGACATGTGCCGTGAACGCTTCAGTACCGGTCTGCCGCTGGGTGTTATTGAGGATTCAGCTTATACCCCTACTTATTTCGATATAGCTGAGGGGGATAAATTATTTATGTACACAGATGGCATCACAGAAGCAAATGATGACAACGAAGTGGAGTATAGCCCTGAACGACTCATTGAATGTTTTCATCAGCTCATCAAGTCCGGATGCGATAATATTCTTGACCAGTTGCTTGATAATGTCAGTGAGTATACTGGAAATAAACCGCTATTTGATGACGTTACCCTGGTTCTTATGGAACGGCCATAATTTTTTATGATAGTATAATTTTCACAGATGATGTTGAAATATCAAAGCCGACAGATCATATTCTGCCGGCTTTTATATTAAAAGATCTGATAACGTTTCAATTATTTGCGGTGGTGCACGTCTTCATAGCGGTAGAACACTTCCAGCATCAGACAGCTGATTGCCGTAGTACCGACCATTCCAACCCTTGATTCAAAGTGGGTTGGCTCTTTTCCTTTTTGTACGGAAAGAGGCCATGCACCTTTATTTTTGCCTTCTTCAATCTGTAATGAAACCAGGGTTTTTTGCATGTTTTTATTGAAGGCATTCCAGTACTTGCTTGTGGAACCCATCTGGAAAAGCCCTAGAGCCTGATAATACCAGCCATAGTAGGGACTTCCTCCGGTGTAGTTCGCATTTATCATGCGATCCTGATTCTGAAAGAAGTATTCAGCCTGACCTTTTACCAGTTCATCTGTACGCGGTAAGCCTAAAAACTGCAGGCAGGTAAGTCCTACAGCCGTCAGATTTGAACTTTCGCCGGGTCCAATATAGCCGGAAGTGATAACACCATTTTTACCCGTTTTTGTAACACTGCGGAAGTATTTTTTCGCATTATTCCAGGTATTGTCTGGAACCTTGGCCCCAGCCACCTTCGCGCTCTTTAAGCCCATCGCCCACCATCCGGCAACCGAGGTATCCACGTGAGCTGCCGTCGGATCAAGTAATGGCTTATAGCCCCAGCCACCATTTGTCGACTGAAATTTAACAGCATCATCAACCTGACCCTGAACGATTTTTTTCATCTTTGCGTCTTCGCTCATAGCCCATGACTCTGCTACAGCCATCATGGTGATTGCCGCTTCGTACTGATACTTACCAATTCTTCCGGTACTTGCGTCACGATTGCTGAGAAGATATTTTTCCGCAGCGCGGACATTTTTACGGTATTTACCGAATTTTGAGCTGTTTCCGGCACCAAGAAAGGCAAGCTGCGCCAATGCCGTTACGGAAAGATCATGATTCAGGCCGCCGTGTTTTGAACACTTCCAGCTTCCGTTTGATTCCTGGGTTTTGGCGAGCCACTCCAGACCTTTGTCAAGAGCACTCTGTGCGGGGCGGCTAACTTTATTCTGACGGAGAATCCTTTTCTTGCTGGTACCGGTTCTATTGGCAAATTTGCCTTTTGAGCGACCACTGTTTCCGCTTATGTCGGCCGGGACACCCATCGTCAACTCACCGGAACCACCTCCAAAGTCAGAAAAGTCTGAACTTCCGGCAGCTGCTGAGTTGTCCTGTTCAGCGTTACCCAGATCAACAACAGTGTCCATGGTTATTTCTGTTGAAATATTCATATCTGCCGAGAATTTTGTGTCGATTTTAACATCTTCAACATTGTCGGTCTTCTTGATCTCGACCTCAGTTACCTCTTCGATTTTATCGACGATCGGCTCAATGATATCACTCTGGATACTGATTTTCGGTGGTACTGGCGGCTTTGGTTCTGGAGCAAAGAGTAAAAAGAGTCCGAAAATTATAACGTGGACAAGAAAAGAGCTGAGATACCAGGGCGCTGCACCCCACTGGCGCTTTAATGCCGCTGCCAGGGAGTCATCACGCTGGAAATTTGCCATCCTGGAGTGTTCTTCATAAAACTCCCGCATGTGACTTTCATGACTTTCGCTGGAGTCGTTTTCGTGATGATTACTCATATCAGATTCTCCCGGATTTAATATCTTTATCTTTCGGTGTCAATAATTGATTATTTGTAATTAATTGTGACAAAAAATAAACAGTTAAACTGAATATCGCTGTAATATTTGGATTATTCGTATGAACATTTTCCCCTGTATCAGGAGATTATATTATAATGTAACAGCCATCGCAACTTAAAAGCTGTCAAACAAATACATTTATCCAAAAATATTAACGAATTGTTATGATGCCGGTTCATAATTAAGGGATATATTTTAAATTATTTCTGGAGAAAATTTCGGCTTGCTTGTCGATCATCTCCTGCCGTCCCTCATCGGTCTTGTCACGCATGCCTGTAAGGTGCAGAAAGCCATGCAGGCAGTACAAGGAAAGTTCTTCATCAAAGGACATTTCGCTGTTTTCACAGGTTTTTGCGGCGGTGTCAGCGCTGACGGCAATATCACCGATAAGCAGTACGCCGTCTTCCTCATCGCCGTCATCAAAGGCAATAACGTCAGTCGGGCCTTCATGATCGAGGTATTGCTCATTCATAACGGCAATTTTCTCATCACTGGTAATCATCAGATTAACCAGGGTTGGCTGGTCTATGCCTGCGTCGTTGTAGGCATCATTCAGCACTTTTATAATGGTATCGGTGGGAATAGCGTATTGCTCGGGGCATTCATCTGTAATCAGATTAATCGTAAGTTCAGGCAAAGTTTATCTCCTGCGCTGCTGTTTTTCGTCTTTTGGATATTTTACACGTGAGTGGAACATGCTTGTAAGAATCTTTACAAGGGCTTCTTCAATCCTGGAAAGGTCGGTAAAATTCATACCGCTCTCATCAAACTGGCGGTCTTCAAGTTTGCTAATAATTATAGAGTGAACCAGTGATCTGATTCTTGCGGCGGATGCTCCGTCAATTGAGCGGCTGGCAGCTTCAACCGAGTCTGCAATCATGCAGACAGCCGCTTCTTTTGAGGTGGGTTTTGAGCCAGGATAGCGGAAGAGTTCTTCATCAACTTCATCAGGATCTTCGGCCTGTTCCCGGGCTTGACGCAGGAAATAACTGACAAGGGTTTTGCCGTGGTGCTGCTCGACAATATCGGTAATAGCCTGTGGAAGGTGCCATTGCTTGGCCATTTCCACACCGTCCTTAACATGGCTGATAATAATCAGTGCACTCATCTGCGGGGTGAGTGAGTCATGGCGGCTGATACCGCTCTCGTTTTCTGTGAAATATTGCGGTTTGACCAGTTTGCCAATATCGTGGTAAAGGCAGGCGATCTTGCAGAGCAGGGCGTTGGCGCCAACAGCCTGTGCGGCGGTTTCAGCCAGAGCGGAAACGACTGAGGAGTGGTAATACGTGCTTGGAGCCTGCACAAGTAATTTATTGAGCAGCGGATGTTCCTGCAGATCCTGCAACCTTAGGTTTGACGTCACGCCAAAGAGCGGCTGCAGTACCGGCATGGCGATAATTAGCAGTATAAAAGCCACCAGCCATGAGCAGAAGAGCCAGACCGACTGGACAACCTGATTTGCGCCGCCTTCAAGTGAAAGGAAATCGCTGGCTTTGTCTGGAACAATAAGCTCCTGACCGATCCCTAGCTGCCAGCAGAGGAAGGTGATACCGCCGACAATACCGGCAATTATCGAGCATTTTGCCAACCCCATGCGGAATCTCTGTTTGGGGGCGATCATCGCAAAGACGACACCGGAAACCATCATGCCAAGCAAAGCGCCTGATTGCAGTGTGCAGGTAATGTAGGCCAGACCGCAAAACGCGGCAGTTGCCAGAATCCCGGCGATAGAGCCGGCACCAAGTGCGGCAAAACCAAAAAGCAGTCCTGCCGGTAGCGCGGTAAGCGAGATACCGTTGAAGATAAGCAGGTACATCGTGACAATAACCGGAACCGCGCTAATTGCCACGCCAAAGATCCCGCGCTGTTTGTTGATTCTGAGCATTGCCGCGACAAAAAATATCATCAGAATCAGCGTCAGTACAAACTTGCCGAAGACTTCGCCGTCCTGGCGTTTGGTATCAAGCGAACGGATATATTCTTCATTCTCTGTCCGGAGCTTGCCATAGATCAGTGGGGTTACAACCTGATTGCGCAGTAGCAGGGGTTCACCGAGGGAAATATGGCTGGCTTTTTTCAGAGCCAGTTCTTTTCGTCTTTCAAGTATATCTTTTGTAAGCTTTTCTTCATAGAGCAGGGTCGGGTGGTTCTGGATGCGCCGTGCAATAATATCAATCAGCGTATGGCGCAGGGCGGAGCGCAGCAGAAACAACTTCTCGTAAAATGCTTTTTCCAGGATCTCCGGAACTTTTTTCGTGCTGATCGGCCCGTCATTTGGTGTGATCCCGACAATATCACCGCTGGCAAAGCGGTTGGCCGGATCAATAATTTCGATTGAGTGAGAGGGGCTTTTGAGTTCCTGTTCATAACGCTCGTCAGACATCACGCCCCGGGAGTACACCCACTGGTCAATGGCGCGCATTGCCGGGCTGACAACCTCTGCATAGAGTCCGCCATTCATCTCACGCAGAACATAATTTGTTATAATTTCCGCTTCCTGCGGACTGAGTTTTATCTTTTCCGTTTCAGCATATTTGGCCAGGGCTTCAGGATTGCGCAAATCTATTGCCTGTTCAAGAAGTTTTGAGACCGGATTAAATACCTCGGCCAACCAGGCCGTTCTAGCCACACGTTCATAGATCGGGTAATGGGTCTTCTCTATTTCCTGATAAATTGCCTCTTTGTCCGGTACTTTCCACTGGAATTCAATACGGCTGTACATATTCTCCTGTGAAACCATTCCCAGATACTCGGTAACCGGGCGCAGACCGAAAATGAAGGGCGTCAGTACCAGAAGCGAGTAAACAGTTATTCCCGCAATCCACTTGAAACGCAGTAGTGAATTCTTGGTGCGCACATTCTCCTTGACCGGAGCGCTGGTATTCTGAACTTTTTCCTGTCTTAAATTTGCACTCATATTGATATTTGTACCATAAAAAAAGTTAGCGTTTGTAATGTTTTATTATATAATAATCTTCACTTTTTCAAAACTAATTTTTAACTTAGCGGAAAATAGCAGATGGCAGAATTATACCGAAATCTTACAACCGAAGAAATAAGCATTATGCAGCAGAATGGCTGTTACTCCCAATCGTGGGATAAAATTATGGTGCAGGACGGGTTTAACGCCAGATTTTTTCGGGATGCTACATTTATTGGTGAATGTTTTCTCGGAAGACAACGGTCTGCAGAATTTGGCATATACCGCTCAACTATCGACACCTGTGAGGTGGAAGATGATGTGAGAATCAGCGATGTGACCGGTAAAATCAGCAACTGCAGAATCTGCTGTGATGCTGTTATTTCGGGAGTCGGTAATATTTCATTCTCTGCCGGTTGTTCTGGTGGTGCCGGTGTGCGGGTTTCGACTATAAATGAAGCCGGAGGGCGAGAGGTCACGATTTATCCCGGTCTGTCAGCCCAGTGCGCGTATCTTCAGGCTTTCACCAAACATCTGCCGCCTGTTTCTCAGGCTCTTGATCATATAGCGACTAAAGTCACTGAAAAGTCCAAACTGGCAAGATGTATAATTGGCTCGTCTGCCCGAATTGAGCGGGTTTCACTGATAAAAGATTCGCATATCGGTGAGGGGGCGGTGATTGAAGGCGCGCATGAAATAATTTCCTCGACTGTCAATGGTAGTATTAAAATGGGAAGTGCGGTGCGGAATTCTGTCATTGATGATGGTGCGGAGATTGGGGTTAATACCCTTCTTGAGCATTGTTTTGTCGCTGGTGGGGCAATGATCGGCGAAGGCTTTAGTGCGGAAAATTCACTGTTTTTTGCCAATTGCGAGTGTATGCGTGGTGAGGCGTGTTCAATATTCGCCGGGCCGTTTACAGTCAGCCATCATCAGTCAACGCTGCTTCTGACTGGGGTATTTTCCTTCTACAACGCCGGAAGCGGCACCAATTTCTCTAATCACCGTTATAAACTCGGCCCCGTTCATCAGGGGGTTATGGAGAGGGGCGCCAAGTCCGGGTCATCGAGTTATTTATTGTGGCCGGGACAAATCGGGATGTTCAGCAGTGTTATCGGCAAGCATACTTCAACGCTGAATACCTCCGAGCTACCTTTTTCTGTCATTATCGAGCAGGGGGGCAAGAGTGTGATACTTCCGGGGGCGACTGTGTTCTCTGCGGGGCTTGAGCGCGATATTATCAAGTGGCACAAACGTGACCGCCGCCCTTCCTCCTCTCCGGATCTACTAAATACTGCCGGTTTTAACCCGCTTACGGGCAACATGATCCAGCGTGGTTCCGAAGTGCTTTCTATAATGACTGACAAGAACAAAGATTATCCGCATGCGGGCGGGATTATTCCGGGCGGTTATCTGGCCAAGGCTAAAGCCAGATATCACACGGCAATTAATTTTTATTATGGCGAGATTCTTGTCCGCGGGATCGAAGTCGGTTTTCTCAATGAAAATATCGATAAACATGCGCTGTTTAATGATTATTGGCATGATTGGGCTGGTTTGCTGCTTCCTGATTATGCGGCGCAGGATATTTTTGACGAACTCGCGCGCGGCGATATTGATTCTGTTGAAAAGCTGCAATCCCGCCTTATTGAAATCGCTGACCTGTACAAGGAATATGAATGGCTCTGGCTGATGGACAAGCTTGAGATTGATGAAAACACCGTAAGGAGCAAGATTAAACTGCAGGCCGCAGTCAAAAACTGGCTGGACGCGGTTCATGTCCGTCAGGAGATACTGCTGCGCGATGCCGGGAAAGAGTTTACCCCGGCAATGCACACCAGCTACGGCCTGATCGGTGACCAGATTGCGGACTTTCATTCAGTCCGTGGCAAAATGGATGATAACAAATTCATCAATATGGTCAGAAACGAGACCAAAGATGCTCAGGAAAGAGCCGCAAGAGCACTTAAAATTATCGACGAGTCGCTATAATTTCGTCTTATTTGCCGTCTGCCAGAAGATCATCAAGTAGTGTCTGAATATTCTGCATATAGGCAGGAAGCTCGGCAGTTTCTTTTTCATGCCCTGGCAGAAAACACAGAACCCGTCCTCCCCATGGCGTTTCTGACTCATAGCACTGCGGGTATGTACCTTCGTCTGTTCTGGTTTCCATCAGGACAGTTACCGGGTTAGTCTGCTCAAGGTTGATATAGATTTCCTCTTCGTGGGGGATCGCAAGTTCAACGAGTTTTTTGCATAAATGATGCCGGGTCTTACTAACCTTTATCGTAAACGGCCGTCGCGGATGGGTTGAGCTTTCCACATTATCCGGGTCTTCCCCGCGAACCCAGCGAAGTCCAGCGCAAGTGCGCCACCAGTCCCACTGCCAGAAAGCAGCGCTTGAGCCATGCAGAAGGAGCATGTCCCCGCCTGCTTCAAGATAGTTTCTGATATTCACCTCCGCCGCCTTCGAGGGATGCTCAAGACCTGAAGTCGTGCCAATCATATTCAGAATCAGCAGCGAGCATTTTTCGGCAAAGTCAGAGTTCTCCATCCCGGAAAAATCATCCTCGAAAAATTTTATCTGTTCTTTATTGGTAAGGCGATTGTAGATCTCGGCGCCGGGGTGTTTACCAAAATGGTTGTCAGCGAAATAATAAATCACAGCAGATCCTTTCAGGAAAAATTCAGTCTATCAGGCAAGTTTGTCAAAGAGGTCAAGATCAATTCCATAGAGTAATTCATCACCAGCATCAAAACGCTTGAATTCCTCAATCATGTAATCAGCCATCCGGTGAACTTCATCATTCAGGCTACCGGCGATATGGGTTGACAGATAAATATTGGGTGTCGTATATAGAGGACTTCCTTCAACAGGAGGTTCAGGTTCAGTCACGTCAAGCAGAGCCGTCAGGTCAGGCCGGTTGTTCATTACCTCTACCAGAGCCCCCTCATCAACCTGCGCACCACGGCCGGTATTGATGAATGTCGCATTCTCGCGCATTGAGCTTAATAGCTTTTTATTGATAATATTCTTGTTTGAGTCAAGATTGGGGAGGTGGTTGCTGACAATATAAGCGCGCTTGAAGGCGTCTTCAATGCTGACAACCTCGTCGATTCCCAGTGCTTCCGCTTTTTCCGGGTGCTGCGCGAGATGGTTTGATACGGCAAGAATTTTCAGATTAAAAGGCTTGAGCAGCATCAGCAGATAGCGGGTGATCTCACCAACGCCGATCAGGGCAATAGTCTCACCGTAAACGCCTTTTCCGGTCGTATCCCGTCTGAATTTACCGTCTTTTCGTGTCTCGCTGACATTTGAGAAAAATCTTTTGCAGGATAACAGTATCTGGGCAAGACAGAATTCAGCCACAGGAATAGCATTAGCCGCTACTGCGCTTGTAACTTTTATCCCTTTCTCAAGGAAAGGACGGGCAAAAAACTTAACCGAACCGGCGCTGTAAAAAACAGCTTTCAGCTTCGGCAGAAGTTCAATCTGTTCCGGAGTAAGCGCAAGCATGCCCCAGGTGCTGAAGATCACTTCAATATCTTTAAGTTCTGCAGCTTTTTCGTCAAAATTCTCATTTGTTATCACCTCCGGATAAAAATCCGCTAATTTGTTTAATTGCTCAATCCGCTCCTGACCATACACGTTTTGCGTTGTTGCGGTATTACCGAAAAAAGCAGCCTTGGTTTTCATAATTTCTCCTGTAAGTTGATTGAACCATTGTTGCCATGATCTTACCCCACACAAGGCAGTAGTCAATATAAATATGCAATAAATAATATAAGTAATTGATATATAGATATTAGAAATAATAATGAAACAGATTTGCATTGATGCAAGATTATAGTATAATCCTGTCATGAATATTCAGACAAGTATTTATGATGTGGCAAAACTGGCAG
>QKCJ01000062.1 GCA_003245715.1 bacterium | reverse complement strand
TTTATCTTGTAAACACATATAAAATACATACAGAGCGTATATTGATATATAGCTATATATCAATATACGCTCTGATTTCATTAATGCAAGTATAACCTTAAAAAAACAGATGTACAGTTTTCTGTTGTTATTCCGGTTCTATTGTAACTAATTATCAGGTAGAATGTTGCATTTACTGATGGAAAATGAAATATTTTTTTTGTGGTTGTTGGGCAAGCCCGGTAAAGCTGTTTGCCGTATGGTTTTGTCTTTGTCTAAGTATAGTCAGCTTAATGTTTCAGGCGTTCCTTGCCTTCTGCCAGACCGATATATTTTATTACCACCTCATAGACTTCATAATTTTTATAGAAGAGCTTTCGTCCGGAATCTTCAGCGCTCTGCAGATATATTTCATAATGTCTGCGCCAATTCTGGCGGTCGTTGAGTTCATTGAAAATAAGGGCTTTTTCCCGGTTTTCACGTTTTTTCTTGCGGTAATCCCAGCGTACAGTCGAGTATGCAGCAACCAGAGTGTCACTGGTCAGCAGGTCAACACCGGCGGCGGCCTTACTGGTATCCCAGCGGAAATCTGCAAGCATATTATAGAGCATTCTGTCCCTGAGTCCGGGGCGGGGGCAGTAGCCGGGAAAGACCAGTTTGCCCGTTTCAACGCCGACGCGAGGATTCCATGAATAACCAAGGAAGCCGCAGCTTGGGGTTATGAGAAATACGGGGTGGTAGCGCATGTGCAGCCTTTGGGAGGCTTTGCGGGAGTTGACCAGGATTTCATTAAAAATATTTCGGTCAGCCCGTTCGATACTCTTGAGTTCGTTCTGAATCTCTTCGCGGGAGTTGGTGACACCGGAGTCAAGTTTGTAATTATCCCTGAGGACAAATGGCAGAAATGGGTCTTTTAATTTTGCACACAGCCTGCTGACGCGGTGGATGGCGTTGGATTCTTTTCTGGCAAGGTTAAAGGCTGTCATGGTGACGCCGCTCTTGGTCAGTCTGTCTTTGGCCATATTGGCGCGTTCAATAAGCTCTGGTATTTCTTTCTCGTCGATACGTGTGACAATTCGCTCAAAGCGTGCTGACTCCACCTTGCAGTGCTGGATATTCTGGGCAAGTTCGGCATTGCGTTTTTTATAGTCTTTGGCTGTTTTGAGGAGCTTTGATTTTGTCTCAACCATTTCGTCCTGCTTCTTGCGCAGTTTGATAATCCGCTTGACCAGATCTGAGCGCATTTCCCGCAGAGTGTGTGAGCGGGTACGGCTGTAGGCGATACGTCGCAGCGCTTTGTCTGCACTCCATTCCGCAGTATTGCGCGCTGTCAGTTCCAGATTTTCATCAATTGACGGTGTGAAGCTGCCGTCAACGATAAATGAAATATATTCATCGGCATAGACAACATTGCTCGCTGCCATAGCCGGGTCATAGACTTTCTTGATATTGCGTGAGCAGTCAGTAAGCAGATGGCGCATGATCTCTGGTGAAATGAACCAGGGAGCATGTCCGAGCAGGCCATAACGCAAAAAACTTCTGATAATTGGCAGGCGTTTTTCAGGGATTTTTCCACTTACCAGCAGACAGGCGCAGAATTCATAGAGCTTCCAGAATTCATCGGTGAGATTCTTCTGTAACGTATGGATTTCCCTGCTGATGCAGCTGGTATAGATATTGTAATTGCAGACATCGTCCTCGAGCTTTTGCTTTTCCTCGGTTGTAGACTTCTTTTTCTTGTTGAAAAAGCCCTTGCTGGATTCTTCAATTTCAGTCAATCCTTTTACGGCTTCTTTGCGTTTTTCCTGAAGTCGTGATTGCCAGTTTTCAAGGCCAAGTTGGTATATCGAGAAGCTGAAGATATTTCTTGCCGGGTAGTTTACCGAATCAAGCAGGTGGAAAAGTGGTTCTTCCCGGTAATATTTCTCGGTTTCCCTGAGGATAAATTTTTGAGCTTCACCATGCTGGATAAAGAGGGAATGCTGGTGTATGGCCATTGCCCAGGCTTCTTCAAGCTCTTTTGACGGTGGTGCTATTTTTTCGTCCGCAGGATATTCCGGGTCTGAGTTCTGCTGCTGGATTTTCGAGCGGATAGCGCCGATTTTCATTTCAAGGGAGTTTTTTTTCTCTTCAGCCTGTTCTCTGCTTGGCATATGGCGCAACTCGGCACTCTGTATCATATAGGCGTTTTTGGCGCCATCATCAAGAACCTGCGCAGCTATCTTGTCCTGACGTTCTTTTTCCATCTTTTCAAGGGCCACAATAATGTTGATACGCAGATCCATTACCTTCTTCAGCTCTTTTGAAACCGGCAGGGGGATTATCGATTCGCATTTGGCGGTGGAAAAAACAATATCCTCAGACTCTTCCTCATCAAATTCACCGACAATCGAGGTGCTATTGTCAACCTCGTCACTGTCATGGCTGACAAAGACATCCTCATCACTATCATGGTGAGATTTGCGCATGCGAGCGGAAGCGGAAGTGTTATCGTCCGTTTCATCTGCAGTCAGGTTGTAGTCATCGACCTTATCTGCCATACTTGAATTATCCTAAGCCCTTTAGATTATTGCTGTTAATCTCTTATTTGTTTTGTTCATCAGAAGTTAGAGAAAGGCTGAAGTTGCCTTTATCTGCATTTATGATGAAAGGAGACTGTAATATCCCGTTTTTACGGCTCCATTTGCTCATGCTATCCCGAATTGATCGCCAGAGTTCATACGCCGACTTATTTGTATCGTCATTTTTTACCGCCTTAATGAGGTATTCTGTAAAGATTGTAGCATCTTTTGTTTCATTCAGGTTAGAATAGTCCCAGCGTGCGGCAGATAGGATAATGCAGGGATCTGTGAACTCTTTGGCCAGTTGCGGGGCGATGTCCTCCCATATTTTGAGTTTGCTGTCTGCATGGTTTGCGTCAATTGCAAAAAGGACGTTATTGCACTTGCTGTTAGCCTTGAGGATTTTGATAAGCTCAGTCAGGCTGAGTGTACCATCAGAGAGCTGCAGGTTGAGGCTGCATTTATCCTCACCAAGCGCAATTGCCAAGCTCTCACCGGTAAAATAAAAGAGAATCGAGTCTTTTTCCCCGGCTTTTGCCGCAATCTCGGTAAATTTCGTCCGCACAGCGCTGACTGTGTCCCCGGGAGCATCTTTATTGTCACCTGAGCTGACAAGGTAGAACTCTGACTTGCCTTTATAGGTCTCTTCCATTAATGCCGTGTTTTTCTTAACTGCTTTCAGCTGATTGCCAGTTTGCGCGCCGACAACAAGAACGTAGCGTTTTTGCGGGACTATATTTTCTTTCTGTTCTTCTTTGCCCAGAACCCTGTTCACCTCCGCCGTTACCTGCTCGTGGAATTTTCCCCGCCCGTACCAGACAACCTTGCCTTCCTTGTCCGTCAGAAGCAGGTAGGGGAATTTATCTATTTTGCCGATCATCTTCTCAACAAATTTATGGCTCGGATCGCGCAGTACGATATACTCGCCAAGGCAGTGGGCAGAGAATTCTTTAACACTTTCAGCATCAGAAGTAGAAAGACCGCTTACGCCGACAATTGCCAGCTCTTCCTTGTTTTTCAGGAAAAGCCGGTAAAGGTGCGGCGAGAACTCATCACAGCTTCCGCAACCTGGTTTGAGAAAGTAAAAGAGCAGCGCTTTTTTGCCTTTTATTGCCTCAAGCGAGAACTTCTCTTCTGCAACAGAGCCTTTCTGGAATTGTTCAAGATTCTCCGGCAGAGAGTCTATCTTATCGCCGATGTGGATAAAATCATCCGAAAAAGCGTTTGAAATGGTCAAAACAAACAAGAGCAGGCCGGTCAGTAATTTCATATGCAATCAGGTTCCGTTTTTGTAAGCAAGAATAGTCCAATGGATCAATCATTAAGATTGTATTAATAATATCAGATGTAAATGTTCATGGCAAGACGAGAAATGTCGCAAAGCGGGATTTATGATATGATTTACCGCTTTTTCCGGATTAACTATTCTTTAAAACATGGCTTGACGGGTTGCGAAAATTCTGATATCATGAGCAAAATTTATTACATAAATGGATATAATACTTGCGTTTGTATTGGTATTTGAAATTAACAAAAAGGAGCTTTTAGATGGCCGACATTCTTGTAGCTTATTACTCACGCAGCGGTAACACCCAGTCGATGGCCAAGGTTATTGCTGATGAGATAATTAACTGTGGTCTTACCTGTGATCTTCGCGACGTTAAGGATGTTGAGATCCCCGAACTTCTGAGTTACAAGGCAATGATTGTCGGCTCTCCTGCCTATTATGGCCTTCCCGCTGCCGAGATCATCAAGTTCTTTGATGAGTCTGTAGGTCTGCACGGCAGGCTGGAGGGGATGGTCGGTTCTGCTTTCTCAAGTGCGGGTAATATCGGCGGCGGAGCGGAGACTACCTGTCTCTCTATCCTGCAGATGATGATGGTGCATGGCATGATTGTGACCGGTTCGGCCCGTGGCGGTCATTATGGCCCGGTATCAATTGGCGAGCCTGATGAGATGGCAATCAAGCACTGCCGCAACCAGGCACGCCGTGTTGTTGACACGGTTAAAATAATGATGAAATAGCTTGCTTTTTAATCGGGCAAAATCGGGGAATAAAAGCTTGTCATTTTATAAAGATAAAAGAGTTTGGGTGACTGGAGCCTCCTCGGGAATCGGGGAGGCTCTGGCTTGTGAATTGGGACATCGCGGCGCGCGGGTAATAATCTCGGCAAGGCGTGAGGAGCGTCTGGCGCAGGTTGCGGAGCGTATTGATCGTGTCCATATCCTGCCGCTTGACCTGGCTGAAACCGGTACGCTTGAGGATAAGGTAAAAGAAGCCTGCAGCGTCTGGGGCGGCATTGATATCATGGTTCATAACGCCGGAATGGGTCAGCGCTCAAAAGCTGTTGACACCCCGCACGAGATGCTGCGCCGGATTATGGAGGTCAATTTCTTCTCGACGGTTGTGCTTAGCAAGGCGCTACTGCCGCAGATGCTTGAGCGTAAGTTTGGACAATTTATCGTTATCAGCAGCCTGATGGGGAAGTTCGGCGGCCCCGGAAGATGTGCGTATGCCGCGAGCAAGCACGCTTTGCACGGTTATTTCGAATCGCTGCGCTATGAAGAGTGGAATAACGGCATCCGGGCAACTCTGGTTACACCCGGCTACATCAAGACCGAGATTTCACAGCACGCTTTGCGCTCTGACGGGAGTGAGCACGGCAGGCTTGATCCGGGTCAGGCCAAGGGGATGCTGCCGGAGGTTTGCGCCAAGATTATCCTGGACGGGGTTGAAAAGGGTAAGGAAGAAATACTCGTCGGCGGCTGGGAGAAGTGGGGCGCATTACTAAAACGCTGGGCACCGCCAATCCTGTCAAGAATCCTCAGAGGCCGTGATATAGATTAATAATCGCATTTAAAATTAATAGCCCTGTCGATGAATAAAAAAAGAGCCCTGAATAAATCAGGACTCTTTATTATTTAATTACCATCATAAACGCGTCAAGTTTAAAGCGGTTCTGCAAAACAAGGTCTTTCTCTTAATCGAACTCAAAGCCACAAGCAGAATTGCCTGTCAAACCTGCGATCAAACGCGCTGCGTTTGTTAGGCTTGTTCTTCGAATTTCTTCATGAACTTGACGAGGGCTTCTACGCCGGCGGTCGGGCAGGCGTTATAGATGCTCGCACGGATACCGCCGACTGAGCGGTGACCCTTAAGACCAGCCAGACCTGCAGCAGTAGCTTCAGCAATAAACTTCTTCTCAAGTTCTTCGCTCGGCAGGCGCCATGTAACATTCATCAGTGAGCGTGATTCCTTCTGTGCGCATGGTGTCCAGAAATCGCTTGAATCAAGCGCGTCATAAAGGATAGCCGCTTTCTCTTCGTTGATCTTTTCAAGTGCGTCGAGACCGCCGAGTTCCTCAACCCATTCGCAAACCTTGCTGACAATGTAGATCGCCCAGGTGTTTGGGGTATTGTACATACTGCCGTCTTTAATCTGGGTTGAATAACGGAAGATGTGGTTGACTGTCTCGGGGCAACGCTCAGCCAAGTCGGTACGCATTACAACCAGTGCCAGACCTGAAGGACCGATATTTTTTTGCGCACCGGCGTAGATCATGCCGAAATCCTCAATAGCAATGCGGCGGCTCATAACATCACTTGACATATCAGCAATCAGCGGAGCTTTGGTCTTGGGGAATTCCTTGAACTGAACACCACCGATAGTCTCGTTTGAGGTAATATGTACATAAGCAGAATTCTCTGATTCTGTGATCTCTGCTGCTTTAGGCATTGTCATGTAGTTGGTCTCAGCGCCGTCCCAGATAACATTGACATCGCCAACAACCTTGCCTTCACGAATTGCTTTCTCCGCCCAGCTACCGGTGTTGACGTAATCGCCGACCTGTCCCTTGCCAAGAAGATTCAGAGGAATCTGGGCAAACTGGGTACTCGCACCACCCTGAAGGAAAAGCACAGAGTAATTATCCGGTACGCACATGATGCGGCGGATTCCGGCTTCTGCTGAATCTATAACTGCCTGATAGGTCTTGCTGCGGTGGGACATCTCCATGATTGACATGCCAGATGACTGAAAATCAAGAAACTCTTTGTGTGCCTTCTCAAGTACCGGTAATGGCAGTGCAGCCGGTCCAGCTCCAAAGTTAAAGACCCTACCCATAGCAAAATCCTTTCTCAATAAGAATTGCGCAAAAAAACGAAACCGATAATTTTTTATCGGTTTGTCGGTATTATGCGATAAAGCCCCTCATTCGTCAAGTGGCTTTTTAATAAAAATCAGAAGTATTTTAGCAGTTTATACAATAATTTCCAGATGGAAAGTATTTTTTGTCAAAAGACATAAATCTTGGTGCCAGCGGAAAAAGTCTTGAGATTACTTGTTTATAGGGGGGGAGGGTAAAATAAACACGCACCCTCGGAACTGGTCTTGGGGCGCGTGAATTATTTGTCGCTATTCCAGTTTAATAATAGCATGTATTAGAGGCTGAAGCTTGCTTGCTGAGCCTGTTGCTACTTGATTTTGAGCGCTTTTTTGAAGGTTGGCAGCATTGCTGTAGCCATGCGGAAATAGCCGATGTCATTAGGGTGGACGCCGTCTACACTGGTTTCGTCGTCAGTACCGACAAGCTTGTCGCCCTTTATGTAATAGATTTCTTTCTCGCCGGAACGGATGAGTTTCTGGTAAATTTTATTATAAGCTGCGCGCTTTGCCTTATGGTTTGCCATGACATCAGGCTTGATCCAGGCGGTGGTTAGGTTTGCGTCTTCAATCATTATAATCGGGGTTTTAGGTCTGGCTTTGCGCAGGATGCGGACAAAGTTTTCGGTACGCTCGACTACTTCTTCAAGTGTTGCATTGGCAAGCGGGTCAATGACATACAGGCTGGGATCAAGTTCGGTGAAGAGTTCTGCCATTTCAGGCTCAAGTCTGGCTGAGCCGGAGAAGCCGAGATTGATAACCGGATAGTCAAGCCAGCGGCTGAGAATTGAGGGGTGGCACAGACCGGGGCGTGAGGCGTAAGCACCGTGGACAATCGAGGTTCCGTAATAAACAATCGGAGGATTTTTGCGGACGATCTGCTTTATTGTGCAGCCATCTTCAACGCCGATCTCGATTTTGCTCGGAGTATTTCGTAACGGGAAGAATAACATATACTTGCGTTTTTTCTTGCTGATTCCGCCAAGGAGCTGCTGGGTCATTGATTTCGTCTTAACCTGTCTGCCGGTGCCGGCCCAGTGCCATTTTCCGGCATCGTCGAGTACATACAGATCGAGTCCGTTGTAATTGCAGCTTGTGTGTTCTGAGCCTTCAGGGAAGTCCATAGTCAGTTTCCAGCGTGCATGGATTTCGGTTGAATCGGTCTCAAAACAGACATGAAGGCCGGTGCAGTTGGCACCAAGATCATAGAGTTTTTCAGAGATATTTTTCTTGCAGCTTTTGGGCAGTCGGCTGTAACGGAGCTCGGTTTTGTCCCAGCCTTTGCCTTCTGTCTTCCAGTCTGCCAGATTTGTCCAGTTGAGTTTTTTTTTCGGTGCCATGGCTATTCCTTTGATTCTTCAGCAATTATAAATAAAAAAGGTAGAAAGATTATTGTCACATTTTACCTTAACGTTTGCTGTTATTCATCAAAAACCGTAAATAATTTACTCTACTGTTGTTGTTTGTCACTCCGCGAGTATAACCACATAAGGTCTGATTGGTGTTAATATAAATTATTTCAACGGTTTATATGTTTTGTTGTTCCTGCGCTGTAATGTGCGGGTATTTTTGGGCAATATCTTTTACATGCAGTAATGTTACTTTGTGGTTGTCTGGCAATTAAACATATTGTATGTTAATGTTTTAAATGTCCTTTTTGGTTTATTTTTTAATTTTAGAACAGTAAAGGAATTTTGAATGACGGGGATGATACGAAAGTTGGTGCTTGCGGCGCTGGTGCTGACGGTTACGGTTGCTGTAGCTGGGGAAAAGAGAACATTTGAGCTTTCTTCACTATTTACTGACCACATGGTCTTTCAGCGGGATGCCAGATTGCCGGTATGGGGCTGGAGTGAGCCGGGGGTAAAAGTTAGCGTAAGTCTTGACGGTAAAAGTGCGAGCGCGGTTACTGGTAAAGACGGCAAGTGGCTGGTCTGGCTTCCGGCGATGAAGGCCGGCGGGCCGTATGAGTTGAAGATCGACCATGGGAAAGAGATCGTGATAAAGGATGTGATGGTCGGTGATGTCTGGATCTGTTCAGGCCAGTCGAATATGGAGTGGAGGCTTAGTAATACCAAAGACAGCGATAAGGAAATTGCCGCTTCAGCCAATAAGATGCTGCGCCATATAAAAGTTGAGAAAAATGCCGCGGCGTTTCCGGCAGAGAATTTTACCGGTGCGTGGGAGGTGGCTGATCCCACGACGTCAGGTTTGTTTACGGCTGTGGGATACTACTTTGGTAAAGAAATTCAGAAAGACCAGAAGGTTGTGGTTGGCCTGATTAATACCTCATGGGGCGGAACACGGGTTGAACCCTGGACAAGTTTTCCGACTGCTAGCAAGAACCCTCTCTATAACAGCATGATCGAGGCGCGTAAAACATTTATTGCCGCCAGTGAAAACATTGAAGCCAGAGCCGAAGATGAAAAGCTGTCTAAGGCATACAAAAAAGCTGTAAAAGAGATGACAACCATGGAGAAGGACAGCGAATATCATCAGAAGTTTGCCGCTCCAGGTCTTGATGATAGCGATTGGAAATTCATCAACACGCCTGATGTTTGGGATAATCAGGGTTACAAGGACATAAAGGGCGAGGCGTGGTACCGCAAGACTGTTGCGATCCCGGCAGACTGGGCTGGTAAGGATCTGCTCTTGAGCCCGGGTGCGGTGGATGAGATTGAGGTGACTTTCTTTAATGGTCAGAGGGTTGGCAGCCGTGGCAGCTTCATGCCGAGGGTTACAGAGTACTGGAACAAGAAACGTGTCTATAATATCCCGGGCAATCTGGTAAAGGGAGGGCAGGCTGTTATTGCGGTCAAGGTTCTTAACTTTGCTGGTGCGGGCGGAATGTTCAGTGACGGTGATGCGGGGGATATGTATCTGAAGCCTGCTGACGGTTCGGGGACACCGCTTTCACTTGCCGGTAAATGGCGCTTTAAATTTACTTATGTCATGCCTGATGCTCCCAAGGGGAACAATGGGCAGCGCGTTGTTAGCGCTCTCTTTAATGGTATGGTCAATCCGCTGATTCCTTTCCCGGTTTCAGGTGCGATCTGGTATCAGGGTGAATCTAATGCCTCAAATGCCTATGATTACCGTGTCTTGTTCCCGACCATGATTAATGACTGGCGGGCTTTGTGGGGCAGGGATTTTCCGTTTTACTGGGTGCAGCTTGCTAACTTCCGCGCTCCGCAGAAGACCCCGGAGGCTGACAGCTGGGCGATTGTCCGTGAGTCACAGAATGAGGCTCTGAAGCTGCCAAATACCGGTACTGCGGTTATTATCGATATTGGCGAGGAGGGTAATATCCATCCGAAAAACAAGAAGGATGTCGGTTATCGTCTTTCGCTTGCGGCAAGGGCAGGTCATTATGGCCAGAAAGGTCTGGTGTATTCCGGCCCGATGTATAAATCAATGAAGGTTGAGGGTGATAAAATCCGCATTGATTTTGAACATGTCGGTGGTGGTTTGGTTGCCGAAGGAGGCGAGCTTAAGCGTTTTGCCATTGCCGGTGAGGATCAGAAATTTGCCTGGGCCGAGGCCAAAATCGACGGTAACAGTGTTCTGGTCTGGTCTGAGAAGGTTAAAAATCCTGTGGCTGTGCGTTACGCTTTTGAGACCAACCCTGAAGGGGCTAACCTTTATAATAAGGAAGGTCTGCCGGCTTCACCATTTCGTACCGATTCATGGAACGTGCCGACCCAGAAATAGTTATCTGGCTTAACTCAGGTTTATCAGAGCTGCTGCGGCCAGTGCCGGAGCAGCTTTTTTTTATTTATTACTCATTTATTGGTGTTGGGCTGATTTGTTGCTGACTGGAATTTGTACTTTTGGCATACAGAATATGGTTGATATTATAAGGTCAAAAGTTATTATTAGTTATGAAATTTTACGCTTTGCCTATGTCGGGTAATGATAATTAGCATATCATGATATCCGGATTTTTTATATCTGGAAGGGAATGTTTTATTAAAAATCAGATTACTGTAATGTATAAATTTTTTAACGGGGAGGAATTTATTATGTTCAGAGGTATGCTCTGCATATGGGCGGTTATGGTTGCGCTTTTGTTTGCGGCGTCAATTCAGGCGCAGGATAACAACTTTAAAAAGCTGGTAGGTGATGTCAGGGTCGGGGCTGTAACGTCGACTGATCCATTGCAGGTTCCATATATAACCTGGGGCGGGGATATGGTGACATTTTACGCCAACGGTGGGCTCAAGACAAAACCGGGGACGATATTTGCCAAAGAGGGGCTTAACCTCAAGTTGGTTGCGGGTGATGATTTTGTCCAGCAGGTGCGCGATTATCTCTCAGGGCGCAGTCCGTTTTTGCGCGGGACATTCCGCATGATGGGGATGGCTTCTGAGGTGATTGGTTCAGATCCGCGTACCAAGGGCATGGTTATTTTGCAGCTTACCTGGTCGGCTGGCGATCATATGGTGGCGCGTAAAGATATCCGCAGTGTCAATGATCTGAGGGGCAAGAAGATTGCCTTGCAGCAGGGCGGGCCGCATGTTGGCATGCTTGATGATATTCTCAAGACCGGGCAGCTCAAGTGGAGTGATATTGAGGTTGTTTGGATGAAGAATCTTTCAGGCCCGGGCTCACCGGCTGAGAAGTTCAGAAAAGATCCTTCAGTTGATGCGTGTTTTGTCATTACGCCGGACATGCTTGGGCTTAGCGGTGGTCTTAAGAGTATCGGGAGTGGTGCGGAAGGAACAGTGACGGGTGCGAAGGTTCTGGTTTCAACGGCTGAAATGTCGCGCTCGATTGCGGATGTCTATGTTTGCCGCAAGGATTTTTATGACCAGCATCCTGATATCGTTAGGAAGTTTGTTGCTGGTTATCTCAAGGGGAGTGAGGACGTTATCAAGCTTAAAAAGAGTTTTGAGAGTGGCGGGTCGTCTGATTATATGAAGCTGCTCAAGCTGACTCAGGAGATTTACGGTAAGGAGACAATCCCGACTCTTGAGGAAGACGCGCATGGTTTGCTGCAGGACTGTACGCTCGTCGGCTATCCGGGTAACGTCGCCTTCTTTACCCAGAAGAATAATCTGTCCGGTTTTGATGCGATGCAGAAAGCGGCGCTTGATCTGGCGGTCAATCAGGGTTACGCCAAGATCAGAAGCGGGTTATTCCCCTCACCGCTTGATTACACTGACAAGAACCTGACGAGTATGCTCAGTATCACTAAGGTCGAGCGTAAAGACCGTTTCCGCGCAGAGGCGGTGCTTGAGGAGATTGAGCAGCTGAGTACCCGCGGCGGCCTTGATGACCGGACAATTGTCAGCTTCACTATCAACTTCCAGCCAAACCAGAAAGAGTTTAATGATGTCCAGTACGGGGCGGAGTATCAGCGTCTGGTTGAAATGGCAAATAAATATGGTAACGCGGTATTTGCTATCCGCGGGCATAGCGACCCGACCAAGACCCTGCTTGATCTGGTGCGTGCCGGTGTTGCAAAAGGTATTATCAAGCGTACAGGCAGCAACGGCAATTACAGTTATTCCTTCAGGGGGCGTCCGCTTGATCTGTCCTCAACCGGCCAGATTGTCAAACTGATTGAGGCGGGTGAATTTGATGGTGCGAGTAGTGGTGATCCGCGGCAGACCATGCAGGCGGCGCTTAACCTGAGCCGGTCAAGAGCTGAGGCGGTGCGTGATTCGGTTATCAAGTATGCGGCCAAAAAGGGGTTGACGCTTGATGAAAGCCAGATTCAGCCGGTTGGTGTCGGGGTGCGTGAGCCGTTTATCGCAAAGCCGGGTAATATGGATGAAGCGAAGAAAAATATGCGTGTCGAGTTCAGGCTTATCAGGGTTGAGGCGGAGGCCAGCAGCAGTTCTGACTTTGATTTCTGATTATTGCCTGCTGATGACGCTTTGACAGATTTGACGTGCATATTAAAATTAAAGGGGAAGAGATGAAAATCGCCAGAATGTTCTTCTGCCTGCTGCTGGTGACGTGGGTGGTATGCGGGGCTGAAGATGTAATGGTAAATAATGTGGTGGTGGTGCTTGACGCATCGGGTTCGATGAACTCGTTTATGCGTGGTACTACAACGGTAAAGATGGACGCGGCCAAGGATGCGCTGAAAGAAGTGCTTGCGCAGGTTCCGCCTGACACCCATATCGGCCTTCTTGTTTTTGGCGGGGGTGATAATAAAGAATGGCGCTTTCCGCTGGGGCCGAGGGATGACAATAAAATAAAAGCGGCCATTGACAGGGCTACGCCAAATGGCGGAACACCGCTTGGGCGTTTTATTGCCATGGGTACTGATGCTCTCAAGGATAAACGGAAAAAACAGCTAGGTTATGGCACGTACCGTTTGCTGGTAGTTACTGACGGGCAGGCGAGCGATCCGGAAAAGGTAAATGTTTATGCCCCTTCAGTAATTTCCAGCGGTATCAGGCTTGATGTTATCGGGGTGGATATGTCTGGCAAGCATAAACTGGCTAACTGGGCGCATTCCTACCGCAGCGCTGATGACCCGCAGGCTTTGAAGAAAGCGGTTGCTGATGTCTTTGCCGAGGTCGGCGGCGCGGACGCTTCTGTTGCGGCTTCTGAGGCATTTACCGAGATTGCTTCTATTCCTGCCGAAACGGCAGGTGCGATGATTAAGGCTCTGGGCGAGCCGGTACAGGCTAAGGCTGTTGTGGTTAAAAATACCGAAACAAAATCAAACGTCAGTAATGCCCCAGCAAATACCCAGCAGGGGAATAGTAACGTTAAAATCGACGGCAGCGATGGTATTGGCTGGTGGAAAATAATTCTGGCGGTGATTGCGTTTATATTTTTAAAGTCACTTTTTGGCAAGAAGAGCAGGTAGATAAATGGCTGAGCGTTCTTCAAAGGGCTGTCTGGTGGCGGCGATAATCTGGATAATAATTTTAGGCGCGTTATCGGTGGCAGCCAAGTTTTATATTTTACCTTATTTTGATGACGAGCTTGCCGACTTGACCGGTAATGACAGCCGGTACAAGCACACGGTCACAATTGCTGCGGACTCATTTTCCGGTTATTCTGTTCTGCGTTCTGCGAAAATTCGTGAACTGCTCTCTGATAAAGGGATAAGGCTGATTATTGTTGATGATAATGCCGGCTATAATGCGCGCATGGGGGCGCTTGAGAGACGTAATGTCCAGATGGCTGTTTTTACGGTTGATTCGTTTATCAGTTCAGGGTTGAAGCTTGGAAAATTTCCGGCGGCAATAGTCTCGCTTGTTGATGAAAGCCAGGGCGCGGACGCGATTATTTCCTACCGTAACGTTCTTGGCAGTATTCACGACCTTAATACCGCAAAAGGCAAGATCGAGCTTACTCCGGATTCGCCAAGTGAGTTTCTGGCGCGTACGATGATTGCCCGCTTCAATCTTCCGCAGCTCTCTGGTAACTGGATGGTGAAGCGTGACGGTGCAAAAAAAGTTTTTGAATCCTTTTTGGGCGCCAATAAAAATTTGCCGGTTGCATATGCTTTGTGGGAACCGTATGTCTCTTTGGCATTGAAGGACCCTGACGCGCATATCCTGATAGATAGTTCTAAACTCAGCGGTCATATCATTGATGTACTGGTTGCCGAGCGGCATTTCCTGCGTGATAATCCTGAGGTCGTTGTCGAGGTTTTGAGGGCGTATTTTAACGCCTTTAATTACTATATTGATTCCGAGGGCGGGATGGAAGAGTTATTGCTTTCTGACTCCGGGCATGGTGCGGACAAGCTTAGCAAGGATCAGGCCAAGACCCTGGCCAAGAGTATTGACTGGAAAAACACTCTGCAGAATTATGCCGCTTTTGATATCAACCGGCAGAAAGGCAGCAGCGATATTCTGCTTGAGGACGGTATTGCAAATGTTGTCGACGTTTTGAAAAATACCGGGGCAATTGCCGGTGACGCACTTTCAGAGCAGGAACTTGCGAAGATTTTTTATTCTGCTCCGTTGCAGGAATTGAGCCGGAGTGGCTTCAGGCCGGACTCGGTTAAATCAAAGTCGCGCAAGATTGACCTGCGGGAGTTGAGTGCTGATGAGTGGCAGAAGCTTGTGCCGGTTGGCGAGATGAAGGTCAAGCCTGTTTCCTTTGCCAGAGGGCGGGCGAGCATTAATTTTCAGAGCAGGCGTGAGCTTGAAAAAACGGCAAGAACATTGCTGAGTCTGCCTGGGTATTACCTGAAAATTTATGGTAATACACGAAGTGATGGAGATTCTGAGGCTAATCGCAAGCTGGCTCTTGAGAGAGCGCAGGCTGTTTATGACCAGATGCTGAAAAATAATGTCCCTCCACAGCGGCTCAAGCGTGAGATGGGTTCGGTCGGGCTTATCGGCGGGGAAGGGCAGAGCGTTACCTTTGAACTTGTGCAGAGAACATTTTAACGGATTGCCGTATGAAAAATAACCCGGCTTCTTCCGGTGATTCCGGTGATTATAAAGAAGAGTTCAACCAGAGATTCTGGCTGAAAATTTTAAGCTCTCCGACTGTTTTGGCGCCATTTGTTATTGGCTGCAGCAGCTTTATGGCAAACTGGGCGCTGGATCTCAGAAGTGGGGCGGCGGTGTTTGCCGGAATTGGCGCGTTACTGGTTTCTGCCGGGATATTTGCGACAAAGCTTCTGACTTCCGGCGGGGAGATCGGTCAGGAGGTGGCGCAGGAAATCAGCGCTGATATTAAGGAGAGCCAGACAGCGGCGCTTGACAAGCTTGAGAAAGACCTTGAAAGTGACGGTGATAAACGCACGGAGACGGCGCTTCGTGACTTGCGCAAATTAACCGAGGCTTTTGCCAGCTCTGCGCTCTGGCCGGAAGAGGTTAATTCGTCCTCGCGGGCGGAGATTATGAATAATGTATCGCGACTCTTTGATTCCTGTGTTAACTTGCTGGGCAAGACTCTGGAACTTTGGAAGGTAGCAGCTCAGATCAGTGTCAAGGCGGCTCGCGAGCCGATTCTGGAGCGGCGGGAAAAGATGCTTAAGGATGTCAATTCGGGTTTGCGCAAGCTTGGGGATGTACTGGCTGGGCTGCATGAAATATCTGCTTCTGAGAATGGTGGCGATGAGGAGGTCAAAAGAATCAGCCGTGAGCTTGAGGATAGTCTGACGGTTGCGCGTGCAGCTGAAAAGCGGATGGCTGTAATCGAAAAAGAAATTGGCGGCGGCGATTATGAATAGGGCTTGGCGGCGGTTTATTATCTGCTGCTGATAAAATATAAACTTTATGGATTATGAAATTTTTAAAATAAGGAGAGATAATGTTTGGAGCAATTTTTCGTTGGGTTAAGGCTGTGGGGTATCTTGTGACAGGGCAGATTGACGCGGCGCGCCGTACTCTTGATACCAATCCGCATGTTGTGCGTGCCAAGTATGACGAGGTGTTGAGCCAACAGACTTCACGTATCCAGCAGTACAAACAGGCTGTTGCCGGGTTGATCGCCCAGCAGGAAAAGAAGATGGCGACCATCAAGCGCCTTACTGAAGAGGTGGAGAAACTTGAGCGATTGAAGGCCGGCGCTCTGGCTAAGGCCAAGGAGCGTGTAGCCACGCTTGGCGGCAAGAGTCAGGAAGAGATCAAGCAGGATGAAGAGTATCTCAAATGCCTGAATGCTTATAATGATTTCTCCTCTACGCTTGCCGAGAAGCAGGAGCGGATTGATGAAGTCGAGAAGGATATTCAGGAATATGAAACCAGGATTGGTGAGCATAAGGTACAACTGCAGCACCTTGTACGTGAGATTGAAAAAATCAAGGCTGAAGCTTCTGATGCGGTTGCCGACATGATTGCTTCAAATCAGGAGAAGGAAGTTGCCGACGCGCTCGCCGGTATTGCTCAGGACGGAACGGCCAAGGAACTTGAAAATCTGCGTAATCTTCGTCAGGAAGTCAAGGCCGAAGCGAGAATCAGTAAAGAGCTTGCCGGTACCGATTCACGCGTACAGGAAAATGAATTTCTTGAGTATGCCCGCCGCAGCAGTAGCAATTCAGAATTTGACCAGTTGATTGGTCTGGCTGGTGCAGCTGAGAGTGGCAGTAAAGACAAGGCCGGTGAAACCAAAACATCAGCTTTGCCTGAGTAGAATCCTATTGAAAAACTGGGTTATTGGGAACTGAATATAGATTGCATTAAGCAAAGGGGAAGAAATGCGACTGTTTATATCTGTGGTTATTATGGCATTTGTCGGTTTGGTTAATATAAGCGCGGCTGAAACACCGGTCTTCTCATTGGCCTGGAGCGAGTATCCGTCATGGAGTGTTTTCGGTGTAGCGGATTCTTATAAGATCATTGATGGTGCCAGGGGGCGAATGGGTGAGGTTGAAAAAAAATGGGGTGTCGATATTGAGCTTAAGGAAGCGGATTATGACACCTGCCTTGTGATGTATGGTTCAGGCAAATGTGATGCTGTCTGCATTACCAATATGGATGTGCTTAATCCTAGTCTGACGGTAAAGTCACGCGCGGTGCTGCCGACAAGCACTTCAATGGGGGCTGATGCGTGTATTGTTGATAATTCCATTAAGACTGTTTCTGATCTTAAGGGGAAGGCGGTATTTGGTCTGGCCAAGACTGTCTCTGAGTACTGCTTTGTGCGCAACCTTGAAATTCTTGGTAAAAAAGAGGCCGATTACAAGTTTACAAACATGGACCCGGCAGCGGCAGCCGCGGCCATGCAGCAAAAGAAAGAAGGTTATGAGGCGATTGTCGTCTGGAATCCGTTTGTGCTTGAGACGCTGGATAAAAGAAAAGATTGCCGGGTAATTTTTGATTCGACCAGTATCCCCGGCGAGATTATTGATATGGTGGTTGTATCTGAAGCGGCACTTAAAAAAGACAAGGGCGATAAATTTGCCTGTGCGGTTATTGAGGCGTTTTACCGGGTTAATGGCTTGCTGGCTGATCCGGCAACTGCCGATGAAGCGTTGCTTGCTATTGGCGAGAAATTTTCAAACCTCAAGTTGCCGCAGATGAAAAAGGTTGTCCAGCAGACGCTGTTTTACAATACCCCGGAAAAAGGATGTGACGTTCTTGCTGAGAAGAATACCGCCGGCATCATGAACAAAGTGGTGCGTTTTTGTGTTACACATGATATTGTGTCCAAGCAGCCTGTTGTTAAGTACGCAAAAGCCGGAAACATAAAGGGCGGGGCGGATCTTGTTTTTGATGATTCTTACATCAAGAATTATATGAACACAAAATAGGGTATATCCTTAGTTGGAGATTTTTATGATTCGAGGTCGTCTGGGACACAGGAAAGCAATGGCTTTTTCTGTTATCTCGGTAGTGGTTCTGTTGCTGCTATATACCTGGCTTTCAATCAGACAGCATCAGATAAACCCCTCTGATACAACAATACCCGATTGGGGGCAGCTTTGTGATGGCGTCAAACAAATGATAAGCCCGCATCCGCGCACAGGTGAGGTGTGGCTGTTTGAGGATAGCCTAGCCACTGGGTATCGTTTGTTTTGTGGCCTTAGCTGGGGCGTTCTTGGCGGTTTTGTTATTGGGGTTTTAATGGGATGTTTCAGGATTGTTGAGGCAGTCCTCGGGCCGCCGGTAAAATTGTTTGCAAAAATTCCGCCAACAGCAGCGCTGGCGGTTTTTTTCGTGGTAACCGGCACAGAAAACCAGATGTATCTGGCGATGATTGCTTTCGGTGTTCTACCGGTACTTGCGCAGTCGGTTTATCTTGCTGTGCGTGAAGTGCCGCAGGAACTGATTGACAAGTCCTATACTCTGGGGGCGTCAAATCTTGAGGTGGTCTGGTGTGTGATTGTCCGGTTTATTTTGCCGAAGCTTCTTGATGCAATCCGCCTGCAGATAGGACCGGCGATGGTTTATCTTATTGCTGCGGAAATGGTCTTTGGTCATGTCGGCTTTGGCTACCGGATACGTCTGCAGCAGAAACTGCTGAATATGAGTGTGGTGTACCCGTATCTTGCACTGCTTGCGATCTTCGGTTTTATGATGGATTATGTTGTCTCTCTTATGCAGCGGCTGTTTTGCGGCTGGTATGTTCAGGGAGGTAAACGCTGATGGAAAAGCTTAGTCCCGTACTTGAATGCTGCGGCGTCAGCCACTGGTTTGGTACCAACAACGTTTTGCATGAGGTTGATCTTAAAATACTGCGTGGTGAGATTGTCTCGCTTGTCGGGCCAAGCGGTTGCGGCAAGTCAACGCTGTTGCGGGCGATAATCGGAACGCATCCGCCCTGTAAAGGGAAGGTCGTTGTTCATAATATTGATGGTTCCGCAAATACTGTTACACGTCCCGGACGTGACCGGGGGATCGTATATCAGCGTTATACTCTGTATCCGTTTCTGACCGCCAAAGAGAATGTCGCTTTTGGCCTGATGCTTGACCAGTCCTCACTGGCAGGGCGGTTATTTAAATACTTTAATTGGCGCAGGCTTCGTAAAGATCATTTGCAGCAGGCGGAGGAATTGCTGGTTAAGCTGAAACTTGGGGCGGCGCTTAATTTGTATCCGCATGAAATGTCTGGCGGGATGTGTCAGCGTGTGGCGATTGCGCAGGCGTTGATTATGAAGCCTGAGATACTTTTGCTTGATGAGCCGTTTGGTGCGCTTGATGAAGCGACGCGTGAAGAGTTGCAGCAGATGCTTTTGTCTTTGTACGCGGAAAACTGTCTCATGCAACGCGAAGGCAAAGAACCGCCCTACACGGTTCTGATGGTTACGCACGAGCTTAATGAGGCTATTTATGTCAGTGACCGCGTTGTTGCTCTGTCGCAGTATTGGGATTGGCAAGGGGTCGGGCATGTGGTTTGTCCGGGGGCGACGATTGTCTATGATAATCTTGCTCCGGTATTCCAGCCCGGAGATCAGCGCGATTATGTTGCTTTTGAAACGCAGCGGCAGACCATTCGCAATGCAGCGTTTGAACCGGATATCCTTCAGGACAGTCAGCAGTTCAAACAGTTCTGGGAGGATGTGATGCAGGGTAAAGGAAAGGGAGTGCTGGCGTGAGTGAATATGATTTTCTCAGACAGGCTGGTCGGGCGCTAAATTCCGGTCAGTCACGCGCACTGATTTTCAGTGGTAATGTTTATGATCTGTTTGCCGCAGATAACAGTAGCTATGTCCCCCTGCTTGATTTTCTGACTGAAAAGTGGGCGTTGCCGGGGAAAATTGTAATAAGCTATGAGCTTAATGGGCCGGTGCATTTTCAGTGTAAGGAAGATCGTGAGGCGTTGCGTGAAGCGTGGGTGATGTGGCGTAGCGGCCTCAGCAGTAATGGTCTGGCAATTAAAAACATGCTCACTGACGGCGGAATGAAAAAGGAAATAGAATTTCTGCAGAAGAGTTTTGATGAAAGCCTCGTGGATTCTGTAGGCCGTCCGTCTGTTGCCTTTGAGTTTTTGCGCCAGCTATGTCTGTGTTCAAGATCGCTGGTTAATTCGCAGAGAGTCCTTGAGCAGGAACTGATAATCATTATTGAAGCTTCGGATATGCTATTGCCTGAAGGTGAAATTACTCATCTCTCAGAGGCAGACCGGCAGCGCGTCTGTATCTGCCACGACTGGTTTTCTGATCCGGGTTTTATCAATTCCGGTGATTCTGTGGTACTGCTCTGTGAGTCACGGTCTCTTCTAAATAACCGCATTGCCCGGTTGCCGCAGCTCTGTGAAATCGGTATTTCCCTGCCGGACAAAGAGCAGCGCATTCGTTTTATTAATGACTATCAGAATAAACAGGAGGCAGGACATAAAGCGAAATTATGGGCGGGCATTGACGAACTGGCGATTTTCAGCGCCGGTATGACCTTGCATGCGTTGCTGCAACTTTTAAAATATGCGAGCCACAGCGGTCAGGCGATTGAGCTTGATGCGCTTATCGGCAAGGTTGAGGAGTATGTCTGCGCGCAGCTTGGTGAGGGGGTGGTTGAATTTAAAAAGCCGACACACACGCTTGATGATGTTAAGGGCTTTACGGAATTGAAAAAGTTCCTGCGTGATGAGTTTATTCCCAGATGCAAGGGCGGGGCTGAGAGTGCCTTCTCTGGTGCCGGCGTATGCGGTCCTATTGGCGGCGGCAAGAGTTTTATCTTTGAAGCGGTGGCAAGTGAGTTGGGGATTATTGTTCTTGTTTTAAAGAATATCCGCAGCCAATGGTTCGGGCAGACGGATGTTATTTTTGAGCGCCTTTATCAATTGCTTAAGTCCTTGCCGAAAGTATTGATTTTTGTTGATGAAGCTGATACTCAGTTTGGCGGGGTTGGCGCAAATACTCATCCGACCGAGCGACGGCTGACCGGCAAGATTCAGGCGATGATGTCAGATCCCGGACTGAAGGGAAGAGTTATCTGGCTGTTGATGACTGCGCGGATTAACCTATTAAGCCCTGACCTGCGCAGGCCGGGAAGAGTTGGTGACCTGATAATTCCTGTGCTTGACCCGGAAGGTGATGATTGGAATGAGTTTGTTAGTTGGGTGATTGATAAAGCTTTAGGAAGGACGGCTGCTGCTGCCGAGTTTGAAGAGTTGAAGCCTTTATTCGGCGGCATATCTGCGGCGGGTTTTTCTTCACTTCGCAGTGAGATGTCGGCGCAACGAAAACTGCGTGGCAGAGGGCTTACCGTTGAGGAAATAAAAGAAATTGTCAATGACCGCCTTGAAGCGGATATTGAACCGATGCGGCGATATCAGCAGCTTCAGGCATTGCTGAATTGTACGCGCAGATCACTCTTGCCGCAAGATTTGCGCGCGGATGTCTGCGGTAATAAAGAGCGCTGGTTGCGGGAAATTAAAGAACTTGAAAGTATGGGGTATTGTTAGATGAGTGATGTTAGTGGAAGCAGTATTGAAAACCAGATTATCAACGGCACCGATAAAGCCGGTAAAAAATACAGGTTTAATGATTCACATGATTCAAATCAGGTTGCGCAGTGGTGGTTTCAGGAGTCACCTGAGGGTTTGGTCTTGTTTGTTGTTTTTTATACACAGGCTTGCCGCTGGTCGCGCTGTCAGGGCTGCAATCTTCCGATGCAGATGTCAAGCCGGCATATCTCTTACCGCGAAATAATTGCCCAGATAGATAATATCTTTTCCTTGCCTGAGGTACGTGAGAAAAATAAACAAATCAACAAATTTATTGTCAGCAATAATGGCTCGGTTCTTGACCAGAAAACATTTTCAAGTACCGCGCTGATTTATCTGATGGCGATGCTTAATATTCATTTTCCGAACTTGTCGGTCCTTACAATGGAGAGCAGGCCGGAGTATGTTGACGTTGAAGAACTTGAATTTCTGGCCAGATCTCTGGCTGAGGGGGATACTCCAACCAAGATGGAGTTCGCAATTGGTTTTGAAGCGTTTGATGACAATATCCGCAATAATGTTTTTGATAAGGGGTTGAGTCTGGCTGTCTTTGAGAGCTTTGTAAAAAAGATAGCTCCTTATGACTACTTGCTTAAATGTTATTTCATGCAGAAGCCGGTCGCCGGGATGTCGGATGCTGAAGCTGTTTCTGATATCAAAAACGCAATTGAATATCTCTCTGACTGCGCCGAAAAATATGGCGTTAAAATTAATATGCACTTGAATCCTACTTATGCGGCGCGCGGTACAAAGCTTGCGGATGATTTTTTGAGTGGTAATTATATTCCGCCGAAACTAAGCGATGTGGTTGAAGCGGTCAAATATTCTGAAGGTAAGGGGATTTCTGTGTTTATCGGCCTTTCAGACGAGGGGCTGGCGGTTGAGGGCGGAAGCTTTCTGCGTGCAGGTGATGATACTCTGGTGAGTAAGCTTGAGCATTTCAACCGCACGCAGGACTATACAATATTATAGAGGTGCTTTTGTGGCATTCAAAAAGTAAGATTGGTTATATTAATATGCGGTCCTACTTTTTTAATTTGAAACGGTTCACCAGAGTCTGCATTTTCAGTGCCTGTGCTGAGAGTTCTTCTGCACTCGCGGCCATTTCCTCTGCGCTTGAAGAGTTTTCTTCGGTTATTGCGCTGATGCTGTCGATAGCTGTGCTGACCTGGCTGGCTGTGTTGGCCTGCTCTTCAGTAGCTGAGGCGATTTCTGACATGCCACTTGCTGTTTTGATAATCCCGGCCTGTATCTCTTCAAGGGATTCTCCGACCTTCTCCGAAAGATGTGTCCCTTGCGCAACGCGTTTTCCCGACTCTTCGATTAATTGGGTTATTTCGTTGGATGCCTGTCCCGCCCGTTCTGCCAGTTTCCTTACTTCGTCGGCAACAACGGCAAAACCCAACCCATGCTCGCCCGCACTTGCCGCTTCGATCGCCGCATTTAATGCCAGAAGATTTGTCTGGTTGGCAATCTGTCTGATTACGCCGATAATTTTATTGATCTGCGAAGAAGATTCATTGATCAGCGACATACCATTCACCGATTCCTTGACAGTTGCAGAACTTTCTTCTGCCGTTTGGTTGGTCTGTATGGAAATCTCGTTGGCTTCTTTGGCATTTTCAGCAGCCTGTTGGATCATTGCGGTAAGTTCTTCCATGCTGGCGCTTATCTCTTCGACACTTGAGGCCTGATTTTGAGCTCCGCTTGAAATATTCTGGGCGGCGGCGGAAAGCTCTTCGCTGCTTGCGGCCGTATGGTCTGCAGAAGAACTGATTTCAGAAATAACATCTTTAAGTTTCCCTGCCGTCTGGTTTACGGCTTTAGCCATATCCCCGATTTCATCTCCGGCTCCTTCCTCGGCATTTATGGTTAAGTCACCTTCAGCCAGAAGCCCCAGAACCTTAACCATTTTAACAGTGCGTTTTGAGATATTTGCCGAGATTATCCAACCAAGAAATACCGCTATTAACAGGCCGGCTACAGACCCGATAATAATGGAAAATTTCTGAACCATGAAAAGATGGTGCTGTTCTTTGGCGATTAAGTCTGACTCTTTATTGACAATCTCCTCAATATTCCTGAAAACACTCTGAACTGAAGACAGTGCCGGTATCGTCTTGTTTTTGAATATCTCATGCGACTGTTTTTGCCTTTTAATCAATTCTTCCTCCATGCTTATAATTTTGTTGAATCTGCCGGAGACTTCATTGAGATATTTAAGCGTCTGTTCTGAATAAATAGTGTTTTTTTCCTCTGGAGCCGAATTGTTAATTTCGGTTACAGACTTGTGCAGTAGTTCATGTATCGGCTTGATCTCTTCAATTATCTTTGAAAACGCGGGCCATTGTTTTTCCAGGTTTGCACATTCTTCACTTTTGAGCCATTTTCCGAAATGGCAGTTACTCGGATTTATCTCTGCTGTTATCGTCCGGCCTTCCTGCAGATCTACCCCAACATTGATTGCCCACTTACGGTGATCGTCAAGGCGCTTGTATAATGTTTGAATCAGTTCCGGATGAACTGCCAGCCAGAGGTTGGAGATATCCTTGGCTGAATGATGCAGGTCGTTGTGCGGCGCATGGATGGATTCTATGACTTGCGCAACTTTGGGATTGGTCTGCTTGATTTTTTTGAACTCGTCACCAGCCAGCCAAATTCCCATGGCGCATTTTTTCGGGTTAATCTGAACCAGAATTTTGTCTTTATTATTCAGGAATGTCTCCTGAAGATGCTCAATCCATTTCAGGTGGTCGATCTCCCGATTTTTCAAGGCATTATCCAGTCTTTGGAAATTCTCAACATCAACTGTTTTTTCCAGCACACTGTTACTGGCAATATAGCACGTTATTCCAACAATTATCAATAACGCGGCAACAGTTCCGAACCCAAGTAGTAGTTTAGCTTTTATTCTCATTTTTGTGCCTTTATAAGCATATGTGGTTTATTTCGCAGCTTAATAGTAGTAAGGAGTAAGTACGAACGAATTATTATGCAAGTATTATTCCACCTAAATTTTAGCTTCAATTTTTCACTAATTGATATTAACGCCAGCATATTCTCAATATGACACCACAAATCTGGTGTTAAACAACATATTTATGGTATTTACCGCTGATTTTTGGGCGGTCTAATGAGCCTCCTTCTACCTGAGTCATATCAGGTTGATAGATCATATTTCGGATTAACTTTGAGTGTATTTGTCTCTGTTATCCTTATGTTCAGCATTTTTGTTTGATAGTTTGTTTGCATTTGATACAATTAAAAATTTAGTTCGTTATGCTTGAGAATGGTGCCAGGGTTGGCTTAGAGGGCAAAGGTAATAAGAACATATGGACTCAGGTAAAATAAACAAACAGCCATTTGTCGTTGTCGAGCCTCCGAGACATTGGCTGGAAATACGTGCGCAGGAGTTGTGGCAATATCGCGATTTATTGTTTACTCTTGCCTTGCGTGATATCAAGGTGCGGTATAAACAGACAGTACTGGGGGTGGCGTGGGCGGTAATACAGCCTTTTGCGGGCATGATTGTTTTTACTTTGGTTTTTTCCAAGATGGCCAAACTTCCGACAGATAATATTCCTGCGCCACTTTTTTATTATACTGGGCTTTTAGCCTGGACGTTTTTTTCTCAGACCGTAAGCGGTGCCAGCCAGAGTCTGATTGAAGGTTCCCGGCTGATTACAAAAGTTTATTTTCCCCGCATTATGATACCGGCAAGCGTCGTCGGTTATACCGCAATGAATCTGCTTATATCAATGGTGCTGCTGATTGTCCTGATGTTTTACTACCATACTGTTCCTTCGGCGATTGTTCTCTTTCTGCCTATATGGGCTTTGTTCTTGGTTGCCACGTCCATGGGGGTTGGTTTTATCGTTGCTGCGTTGAATGTCAAGTACCGTGATTTCCGTTACGTGGTGCCTTTTATGCTGCAGATCTGGATGTTTGCTACGCCTGTAGTTTATCCTGCAAATATGATACCTCAAAAGTGGCTCTGGCTGGCAAGCCTTAATCCCATGACAGGGATGGTCAACGCTTTTCGCGCCTGTTTTATTGGCTGCACACCAAACTGGTCTGCAATAAGTATCGGCGCTGTAGTCGGCTTAACTCTGTTTGTTGTCGCTACAGCCTATTTCAGGCGGGTTGAAGACGAAATGGCGGATATCCTGTAATGGTAATTAGTTACGTGAATGGTTTCAGTAAAAAATATCATTTTGCTACACTGGTAGCTGATGACTGTGTATCGGCACCCAACGATGGTTTTCGTTTATAGACGCGGTATTGCTTTGTCAGTGATTTGTCTTTCGACTCCAGGATAAGCGGTTCCCGGAAGCTGTAGTATTTTTCGACAAGTTTCCTGTAATCACTGAGGTACTCATAGGCTGTCTGCCACATTATGATGACATCATATTTCTGCGCGGAGAAATTACTGATAAATGAATCAGGAAATGGCAATCCGCTCAGGGTGCGTTTTTCATTTATCATCATTGCCGTGACCAGGTCTTTTGTTCCGACTTGGCGCATCAGAATCGGATGATGCGGTATATAGACAACATTACCTTCCTTTGCAAGATTTTTTATCGTCTTTAGAAAATCCTCATTATTGGCCTTGCTCTCAACGATCATCTGTTTTTTTATCCCCACCTCACGCAGGTACTGGCGCAGGCCAAAAGACATGGTTGTCAGGACAAGCAGCAAGCCGAGGACTTTTTCCGCATTGCTGAAACGTGAACGTTCTTTGTAGAATTTAACGAAGCTGTAGCTGCTGAAGATGGCAAGGAATGCAAATAGGGGGTAGTAGGAGTTCATGCTCCCTCCTATCCGGATAAAGGTTACCGTGCCAAGCAGGAGCGATACTGTCAGAATCAGCAGGGCGGCATTGCGAAGTTTCTTGCCAGGATGGATTATCAGCCCATATATTCCCGCAAGGGCAAAGATAAAAAACGGTTCTTTGAATCTGAAGGTAAACCAGATAAATTTATGCAGAGGTTCATATTTGCGTTTGCCGAGTATCAGGATATGCTCAAACCAGTGTTCAAGTCCGGTGTTGAATTTCCAGGCAAAGGCAGCAAAGATCATCAGTGAGGGAAAAGCAGAGATTGCTGCGCGCATAAATCCGTTGTGCACCGCTTCGATGATAAACCAGGCAATGCCGAATAGTCCGAAATTTGCCTTGGCGATAGCTGCTGTCATTATCAGAAATGGCGCGATCGCTGAAAGCAGGATATTCTTTCTGTCAATAAAACGGTACTGAAAATAAAAAGCCCAGAGTACCAGCGGGAATGCCAGGTTGTCAGGAAGGCATTGGAAAAGCCATTTGTTATAGCCCTCATAAAATGTGATAAATATTGCCGGGGCAAGGAGTGCGGCGAGGGTCGAACCGCTGAGCTTTCTGGTAATAAGAAATATCGGCACAAGAATTAAGAATGTGAAAAACGCGCAGAGGTGGTTAAGCGCCTTTACCGGGGAGGCGAAAAATGGCCGGATCAGTGAGGTCAGGTAAGGCAGCATGGGAGAGTAGAAATAATAACCGCCGCTGGTGCTGAGATCATCATAAATGCTCTTTCCCTCATACAGACGCTCTGAGGCGTTGGCCGCGACTTCTTCGGAAAATGACAGTGAAAGGGGCGGCGCTTTATCAACACTCAGATACCAGTCATATAAGAATGCTCCAAGCGTGGCAAAAGTTACAGCATATAGCGTAACCAGTAAAAAACGTATAAGATGTTTATTGATGTTTCCCATAATTTCCTCAGATGAAAGGTCTTCTGCTATTTTTCATGTCTGTTATTGTTGCGCTTCTCTTTCAGACGCTGCCAGTAGGCAAGGCGCTTCTGGATTTCCTTTTCATAACCATACTGTCCCGGTTCGTAAAAAACACTGCCACGCAACGCATCCGGCAGATACTCCTGTCCGGAGAAAGAATCCGGGCAGTCGTGATCATACTGATAACCTTCATGATAACCAAGTTCTTTCATCAGTTTGGTCGGGGCGTTTAGAATATGCATCGGCGGTGATTCATTTCGGGTTTCGCGCACTGCGGCAACGGCTGCAGCATAAGCCGTCTCGCATTTGTTTGATTTTGGCGCAGTCGCCAGATAGACTGCACACTGGGTCAAGGCGCAATTGCATTCAGGCATGCCAAGAAAATGTGCCGCGTCTCTGGCGGCAATTGCCTGGGGGAGGGCACTAGGGTCGGCAAGGCCGATATCCTCGCTTGCCATGCGTACCAGTCTTCTGGCAATATACAGCGGGTCTTCCCCTCCCTCAAGCATCCGTGCCAGCCAGTATAAGGCCCCCTGAGGATCAGAGCCGCGGATTGATTTATGGAAGGCCGAGATCAGATTATAATGCTCGTCACCGCTCTTGTCATACGCGACAATCCGGCTGGTTATCGCTTCCTTGATAATATCAAGGGTAATTACGATTTGCGCATCTTTGTTTTCGGTATCCCCGCTATCAGAATTATCAGACTTGTTTTCACCGTCATTGAGGCTGCCTGTAACTGCCAGCTCAAGCGAGCCAAGCGCAGCCCTGGCGTCACCGTTGGCAAAATTAACCAGAAGTTCTCGGGCCTCGTTTTCAAGTAAAATAGCATACTTGCCATAACCATGTTCCCGGTCGGTCAGAGCGCGGGTAATAATTTCGCTGATATCCGCATCGGTAAGTGCTTTTAAGGTGTATGTGCGGCATCTTGACAACAGGGCGTTGTTGATTGAGAATGACGGATTTTCTGTGGTTGCGCCGATAAGGATGATAACCCCGCTCTCAACGTGCGGCAGAAAAGCGTCCTGCTGTGAACGGTTAAAACGGTGAATCTCGTCAACAAACAGAATTGTTCGCCGGCCGCTTAGTTTCAGACGGTCACGGGCTTTTGTCACTAGCTCGCGAACATCCTTGACCCCCTGCAAAACCGCCGAGAATGAAACAAATTCATGATTCGTGGAATTGGCAATCACCCTGGCCAGTGTTGTCTTGCCGCTGCCGGGAGGCCCCCATAAAATCATGCTGCTGACCTTGTCATCATCTATGGCCTTGCGGATTAGACGGTCTTTGCCGACAAGATGCTCCTGCCCATAAAATCCATCCAGATCGCGCGGGCGCATCCGATCGGCAAGTGGCTGGGCTGGACTGAAAAGACTCATTTAGTGATACCTTTTTAAATGGCATGAAATTGGCAATAGCTGATAATTATAGGATTTATGGCATAATGGGCAATAAGGGATATACTATTAATCCACCTTGTTATTTATATATCTGGGGAGCTGTTTTCAAGTTAAAAGAGCTGCTATAGCAGGATATGAATAAATATATACATAGCGTAAAATTTTATTCCAAATTTTAATTGCAAAATTTCAGTAATTCTGAGAAGATATAACATAGCATATTTACTGATTCAGGATAGCATAGATGCCACAGGATTACAGTTCAACAGACCAGGGCAGCGAGAACAGAAGTGATCTGATGCAAGTTGCAAGCTTGTGGGAGTATTTCTGTGAACGTACTGCTGCAGATGCCAAAAACTGGTATAAAGACAAGACGTCGGCTCCACCTCTGGCGATGATAATTGCCTGCGCGGTTGCGACAATTTTTCTGATGGCGATGAAGAGCCAGGTGGCGTTTGTCTTTGGTGCGCTGACGGTTGCCCAGCTTTTCTGGTATATCCTTGTCAAGAGCGCCAATAACTCCAAAAATCTTGCAGAGGCTTTGCGTAAGATTTCAAGCGGGTCATTTCCTGCAGAACTTTCCGAGACTATTGCCAAGCGCCTGCGCTGGTGGAACTTTCTGATTGTTCCCCAGGAATGGACACATAATTCCCGCATTTATGAAATGCAGGACAAGTTCCGCAGCCGGATAGATCATCTGATGGGACGGCGGGAATACTGGTCATCGGAGGAGGGGCTTGAGATCCGGGGCAAGATGCAGAAAGACGCGCATGATGCTGACCTTCGCCGCGAGGAGCAGAATAAAAAACTCAAGCTCTTGCAGTCACGCGGAGTAAATGTCACCGGTCTTGACGAGCAGGATAATACCGCCATAACCGAGAGCCAGTCATACCGCGACCCGGAAGCACTATCGCGGATGATATCCACGCCGACTGAGCGCGACAAACACATAATACGCATCAATCATATATCTGATCCGCTTATGAAGGTCAATGAAGAGCTGGTCTTCACTCAGGCCATGTTGCTTAAAAGCGAGAAGATCACCAAGTTGCTCGATCAGATAGAGCGGCTGGTGCCACCACTACAGAAGGTATCATCAAGCAATATTGACAGTTCGGTGCGCGAAATTATAAATGTTCTTGAGCAGAGGCGAAAAATTGTCGCTCAGGTAAACCAGATTCCCCCTAAACGCGTAACCCAGCTGCTCAATTATGACCTCTTATTCACCGAAAAGGATTTAATTAATGAGTAGCACCTTTTTTTATAATGGTCCGGTCCTTACTATGGACGGGGAGTGCAAGGTTATTGATTGTGGCTGGCTTGAAGTAGAGGGGGGGAAGGTCGCAGGTTTTGGCGAGTATATTCAGGGGCAGACGCAAATACCGGCAGCTTCAGAAGGTGTAGACCTTGAGGGAAATCTTCTGATGCCGGGATTGATAAATGCTCATACCCACGCGGCGATGACTATCCTGCGCGGTTTTTCTGATGATCTGCCGCTGATGGACTGGCTGGGAGAAATCTTTAAAGTCGAAAAAAACCTGACTTCCGACTGGGTCAGGACCGGCACAGAGCTGGCCTGCATTGAGATGATTAAGAGTGGCACTATTGCTGCTTCTGATATGTATATCTTCGAGGACGCGGCAATGGACGCGTTTGATCGCAGCGGGATGCGCGCGGTCTGCGGAGAAGGGATGTTTGATTTCCCCTCGCCGAGTCTGTCTGATGTTGAGTCGATGTTTGCGGAGGTTGAGCGTCTGGCTGAAAAATGGAAAAATCACTCCAGAGTGAAGCTTGCGCTAATGCCGCACGCGACCTATACCTGCTCACCTGACCTGCTTATCCGTGCAGGTGAAGTGGCCGAGAAATACGGCATGATGTTCCATACGCATATCTCCGAGACTGAGAACGAAGTACATATGGTCAAAGATAAATACGGTAAGAATCCGCTCATGCACCTTGATAATCTTGGCCTTGTCAATGAACGCCTGATGGGGGCGCATATGGTCTGGCTTGATGATAATGACATTGCCCTTGCTGCTCAAAAGGGTGTCAAAATGCTGCACTGCCCTGAGAGCAACATGAAGCTTGCCAGCGGTTTTGCGCCTGTAGCCAAGCTTCTTGCTGCTGGTGTATGCGTTGCCCTTGGTACAGACGGCACCGCCAGTAACAATAATCTTGATATGTTTACCGAGATGGATTATGCGGCTAAAATCCATAAGGGCTACATGCTTGATGCGACGGTGACCAGTGACCGTGATGTTCTTAAAATGGCTACCGTTAATGGAGCGAAGGCGCTTGGTATAGACAAAATTACAGGATCGTTAGCTGTCGGTAAATCTGCGGACCTTATAGTGGTCGATTTTTCCGCGCCGCACTTGGTTCCTGTTTATGACTATATCTCGCACCTTGTTTACAGCGTCAGCGGTTCGGATGTCAAGCACACTATGGTTGAGGGTAAATGGCTGATGAAGGGCCGCAAGGTTCTTACCCTTGATGAGAAAAAGGTGATCTCTGACATCAATGAAATTGCCAAAGAGGCCAGAAAGTTTCATAAGAATTCCGTTTCAAATTAGATAGCGAGGAGTCTCCTGTGGGTAAATATAAATTCTGTCAGAGTTGCGGCATGCCAATGAATAAAGATCCTGAGGGCGGTGGCACTGATAAAGACGGAAATAAAAGTGAGAAATATTGCTTCTACTGCTACCGTGATGGTGCATTCACTGCAGACCATATTAAAGATGCCAAAGAGATGCAGGAATTTTGTATCCGGATCATGAAAGGAAAAGGCATGAACGGAATTCTGGCTTGGCTTCTGACCCGGGGAATTCCCCGCCTTGAGCGCTGGCAGGGGAAATGATCTTTTGCAGGTAGCCTATTTACGCTATTTTTGATTAATCTACTTGCAGAATGAATTTTGTCTGCTACAATAAATTTAACGATTTTCTGTTCAAATAATGAAACCGGGGGCGACTTGGTATCGACTGGGTGAAGGAAGATTGGATTGCGTGCCGAGGTTAATCGGTTGGCCTCGTAAAAAGCCGATTAAAAAAATAATTGCTGAAAATACAGTAACAGCTGACTTCACAGCCAGCTACTCAATGGCTGCCTAATAAAAGGCACCGCGCGCGAAGGGACGCCGATACTGGCTGCGCGACAAGCATCGGCTGGGATTTATAAAGATTTGAACAAGTCGTTATAGATTTGAGATAAAATTTGTTCTGGTTTCAGGGGGCAGGTTGGCAGGCTATCCTGAAATGAGATTAAGGAGTCAACTACGCACGTAGACATCCCTTTGGAAAGCATCGCAGGACGCGGGTTCGATTCCCGCCGCCTCCACCATTAACAACAAGAGCGACCGCTCTCTTGAGGATATTTGCCCCGGATGAAACATCCCGGGGCGTTTTCTTTTTCTTCGCTATATACCTAAGCTATAAAAGGTTTTGCGGTTTTTATGGCCTGTTGCCACCGCACTCATCCGTGACACCTTCACTCCCATGTCGGCCCACATTATGCCCTGAGATATCCCCAAAACCTCTCAAACTCTCGAAAATTGCAGGACGGATGAAAGAGAAAGTCCTGTAACCTAACACGTTGAGATGTAAGACAATGTAGTGGTTTGCATTGCAGGACGTAGATATAGTTCAGATTCGGTAGTGATTACTGACGAACTATAAACTAACGATATCTTCGCAATGCATTAGTCTTGCGAAAGTCCTTATGGATTAAGCAACATTAAGCAAACACAAATCCTCAACTCAGGAATTATATATTGAGCAACCATCATTGATAGCGTTCTCAATATCATACTTTATGCAACATGCTGTTACGGCCATTGACTTTTACACCACATTCCATATTATTTGATATCAATATATTACGGCGCTTATGTTTATGGAGTACGTTTATGAAAACTATTGCCGTCTATAAATTCATGGTATACACAAAATGAGCAGAGAGGTATTGTTGATGTCACGAAAAATTGATGGAGTTTCTTATATTAATACCCGCCAATTAGAAGATGATTTGGGGTTGTCTCGTCAAACGCTTTGGCGTTGGCGCAAGGCAGGAAAAATTCCTGATGGCCAGCGTCTCCAGAATAATGTTATTGTTTATTCTCCAGAAGAAGTTGAGACGATCAAAATGTATGCAAATCATCTAGAGCCTGCTAGCAATAAGATCAATGCAGTAGAGAGGAAAAATTCTGGTGTGGAATCAAAAAGCACTTCTTTAACTGCATTAAGTATGTTTTGTGGTTGCGGAGGAATGGATTTAGGGTTTCATGAGGCTGGATTTGATATATTGTGGGCAAATGATTTTAGCGAAGATTGTGGACGCACATACAAGGAGAATTTTGAACGGCTTGCAGGAAAAGATGTTTTCCACGAGGGGGATATAGCAGAAATCACTCCACCAACAAAGTCATCAATGAAAGGACTAACAGTTCTTCTTGGCGGTTTCCCATGCCAAGCATATTCAAACGCAGGGCAACGCAAGGGCGTAGACGATAAACGAGGAAGGCTCTACCGATATTGCCTAGATTATATTGATAAATTTGAACCTCAGTATACGGTGTTTGAAAATGTTCGAGGTCTGCTTACTATTCCCGGAAAAAACAAACGACTCATAGAGGAAATTTGCGACGATTTATCAGAGAGAGGGTATGAAGTCCATATCAAGTTGTTAAACGCATCGAAATATTCGGTCCCTCAAAACCGATTACGAGTTTTCATCGTCGGGGTTAGACGGAAAAAGTCTATGCCAATTTTCAGATTCCCCGGTCAAATCGGAAATAAAGACCTTACTCTTGGAAGTGTTTTGCCCGTTCCTTGTGATACACCAAACCAAAACGACGTTATCACCCTGAATCCGCAAGCATATAAAATAGGTAAACTTGTCCCAGAAGGAGGATCATGGAAATCGATTCCTTATGAGAAACTACCCGCGAGGTTGCAGAGGATACATGACAACATTGAACGGTATCGGTGGCCAAATTTCTATCGCCGTTTTTCAAGGGATGAGATCGCGGGCACAATTACGGCAGCATTTAAACCAGAAAACGCTGGAGTATGGCATCCAACAGAAGACAGAACCTTTTCAGCTAGAGAGATCGCTCGTATACAATCATTTCCCGACGATTTTGTTTTTAATGCTAAGTCAACAAAGGCAATTTATCAAATGATTGGAAATGCGGTTCCTCCCAAACTGGCTTATTCTGTAGCGAATGCAATCATTGATTCCATCAATGGAAATACCTCAGCAACTCCAATTCGAACATTCTCTGAGGTACGCGATTCAGGAAAACCGATACGCCCAGAAGATGTTGAAGTAGTCTATGACTATATCTCTGAAAACGCTTATTGAAACAGCAATAAATAATGGTATATATTACATCAATTAAATGTTGGGGAGGGCATTATGTATATTAATCCTGAAGTGGTTGGAGTGTCATTTCTCCGTTTAGGAGAAACCGAACCGAAGGCTAAACGCGGTGTTGAGCGTACCTCTGGAGTCTTTCGCTTTCTTGCAGTTGATCGCTTATGTAAAAAACATGGAGAGCCTTCTGTTCTTTTTGACCCAGATACAGGTCTAGGAAAAGAGAATCGACACCTTCTTGTAAGTTTGTATCGAGAAATGGCCCTTGTGAAAACAAATAATAATAGGACCGAATGGGTCATCGATAATATAGGAAGTGTAAATACTGATTGTAGCCGAAACTGTGAAGAGCGCATTGGAAATGATTTCCTAACGACTCCACTTAAGACAGCTAGCTTATCAGCTGAACAGAAACCATATCCTCGTCGCCCAAAGCCACTCCTGTACCTGGGGGGGAATGTTCATGGTAAACCATGGGGTATCTGTAAGCATCCCGATTGGCCTGCTAACATACAGCTATTTTTAGACGATAGAAAATCGACTACGCCTTGGACTGATTTAGCCGTAATTCTATCCCGAAATACTGAATTCGTGCAAGATTCTGAGATAATAGATGCACTCACCGGGCATATAACTTATGCTTTTTCTGAAGAAGTAGCAACATGGTGGGGACGGAAATTAAAATCTGAATATAAGCACTTTTCAAAACATATGCCATGCAAAATATTCGTAAATGAACATATAAACGAGCTTGAAAAAAAGAAATATGCAAAAGAGCGTAGACTCAATAAAGATCAGTTGATCAGCCATCTTCGCGAAGAAAATTTAACATTGCGTTCAAGGCTTCGCGAATTAGAAGACATAAACGAACAATCAAACTGTTAAAGGTATAAAGGGGAGAATCGTATGAGTGCATCATCTTTATTTAATAAAGAACCAAAACCACAAGAATTAGATCGCCATTTTGGTGGCAGAAGGCTTCATGTGTGGTACGGCTATGTTAAGGTCACAGCCGTACAAGGGTGGGTTGATAATCCGAGAATCAATCTTGAAGCAAAAAAAATGAAGGAGATTGTGGGTGACCGCCCGCTAACTCAGGATGAAGTCTTCGAGATAATGAAAAATGATCCACAGGTTAAACTCAAGACCCTGCGAGATGATATTTTAAAGAATCAACTTAAAGAGCCCATTATTTTAGCAAAAAGCGGTCGCTTGCTTGACGGTAATAGGCGATACTTTGCAATGCGTTATCTATTGGAGTCAATGGACTCAAATGACCCCAATAGAGCAGATTATGAGTCCATTCCCGCGTATGTACTTAGCGATAGCACTACTACAGAAGACGAAATACTCGTTTTGGTAGAAGAAAACTTTAGTCCATCCCTTAAACAAGAATGGCCTGATTATGTTAAATCTGTTTTTATAAGGAAAGATTGGGAAGACGGAATCTCTCCTGCGGACATTGCCCGCCGATATAGCTGGTCTAAGCGAAAAGTCAGCGAAACCATTAATATTATAAAACTGATTGACGATTTTATGGCCTTCGCAGAAGAAGATGTTGATCTTGAAGACGAATGGGGCGGAGGTCTCGGATTAACTGAAAACGAAGCGGAAAAAATCGCAGCTGACAATTACCAGTACTTCAACGAAGCCCAAAAATCCTTTCGAAATCAACTCGAATCGGATGTTACGTTTAAAATAAACTTTTTCAAGTGGATAGCTAACAGAAAATTCGCCAGTTTCCCAGAGGTCCGCATTGCCTATGAAGCTTGGTGTGACCCGGAGGCACGCAGTATTTTATTAGCCGATGCCCCGACAGCAGCCAAAGACGCAAAAGCAGTTATCGACTATAAAAAACGTATCGTAAAGGGACGCGACGAGGCGAGTGCGAGAATCGATGAATTTGTTAAATTTTTAGAATGTATGAGCGCTGCGGAAATTCAAGGTTTACCAAAAGGAACTGTGACCAAACTTAAAAATGCACTATCAATGATTGAAGGTATGGCAACTTCAACTAAATCGAAATAGTAAAAAGGTTTTATAATGGGTATTGTAGTTCGCAAAGATAAAGACAAAGTTTATTTTGAGGGCAAAGGCGGAGAATTTCTGCGACTCAAAGCATTTCTCACAAAAGAACTATCTTCTGGTTCATGGCAACATGAAGGTAAAGGCTTAATATCAATACAAATAGGTTCAATCTCATACCTGATGAATCATTTTAGTGCTTTATCGATCGAGCTACCCACTAGCATTATGAATGAATGTAAGCCCTCGATTATTCTACATGAAGAGCATGTTAATGCAAAAATAACAATATCAGACATACTCGATACCCAAAAATGTTCAACTGATGTTCCATACTGGGACTCGATTTTGGATGAACAACAAGGGCTCGCAGTAAATGCAATGACATGCCATGGTCTACTAGGTATGTGCTTATTCGACGAGCAAGGTTCTGGAAAAACGGTAATGTCTATCGCAGCATTCGACATCCTTTATGATAGAGCAGAAGTAGAATCACTGTTAGTGGTTTGTCCTAAAAGTATGATTAGCGAATGGCCAAATGAGTTCGGGCGTTTTACCTCTGATAAATATCCGATAATGACGTTAGAAGGTGATTCTCAAGAAAAAATATCTCGAATTTATTCGCATCCTACCGTGCTAGTAATGAATTTCGAATCGGTAAAACCGAATATCGAGCTGTTAAAAGCATATGCAAAGTCAAAAAAGTCAATGCTAATTGTGGACGAATCATTTTATGTTAAAAATGCAGACTCCGTAAGATCTGCTTCAGTATTTGAGCTTCGAAAAGAATGCACGCGAGCTTTATGTCTTTGTGGTACACCCGCCCCAAATTCACCTCAAGATATTATACACCAATTTAATGTTGCCGATGGGGGGTATACTTTCGAAGGTTTTGATGTTATTGAGCATGGGAACAACATAGAAAAAGTAATGGATCGAATTAGCGCTAGGGGGGTATTTATAAGGCGTTTAAAGCAAGAGCTACTTCCAGAATTGCCTGAGAAGGAATTCACTATTCATAGGGTTCCTCTTACAGGCCGGCAACTTTCTTTGTATAACAACGCGAAAGAGGCTCTTCTTATATATCTTCGCAACTTAGATAATCAAAGATTTTCTCGCCACTTGACGACCTATTTTCAAAGGCGGGCGGCTCTATTACAGATATGCACAGATCCCAGTGCTTTCGACCCTCAGTATCATGATACGCCTGCAAAATATTCAACTCTAGATGATATTGTGAACGAAACGGTCAATATCAACCACCGTAAAATTGTAATTTGGTCTTTTTATAGGCATTCACTTGATTCAATAAGCAATAGGTATTCCCATCTTGGCCTCGTCCGCATAGACGGGACGATACTTAGCGCCACTGAACGGCGAGAAGCTGTATGTCGTTTCCAAAACGACTCAGAGACTCGTGTTTTTATTGGAAACCCTGCAGCTGCTGGCGCTGGTATTACCTTGCATGCCGCTAGTGATGCCGTATATTTATCGTATTCAAATCAAGCGGCCCACTTCCTTCAATCTTTAGATAGAATTCACCGGCGTGGGCAATTTGCTCCTAGCGTAAATTATCACATGCTTATTTGCAAAAACACGATAGAGGAAAACGAGGTTAGACGATTGCGAGAAAAAGAGAAAGCTCAGCACGAGCTTTTACAGGATGATGTTACTTGGCCAGTTTCTATAGATGAAGCAATTAAGGAACTTCAACGAGATCAAATATGAATGACTTATTGTATCTATCTCATTCAGAACATCAAAAAAATCATACAGCTCAAAATAGCTTTCAGCTTGTTCTGGACAAAAAATATGACGCAATTATTTCATCATGCATATCGCCTGCAGGTCTATGGCATGTTGTCAGATTTGGTTCATCTTATTACCTGCGATCATTATTTCAAATATCACATATTGAAATAATAGACGATGGCATAGACGAAGGCAGGATTATTGCGCATGCAATCATCGATAAGTCGTTCTATTGTTATAGTTATCGCAATCCCGTCAGGAATGAATGTTTTCGCATAGATGAACAATCTTTTTTCGGAATTGATGATTTTACACTAACCAGCATGCCCCTAGAAATGGTCCAGCTTTTTTCTAACATTATTCGTTTGTCTCCCGCATATACTTTTAAATACGACAAAGCAATCATCGATGCAGTTATTGCTCATATCGATAATCTTACGTCTATGCCTTTCGTCGATATTTTGCGCGAAATCAAATACCTATATTCCCTGTCGGATCTTAAGCGTTCCGCAAAGAGTAAAAATCTTGATGAATACGTAACGTTGGTACAACAAGTTTTAAGGACTATTGACAAGCCTTTTGACGTTGATGGGTACGACAGCTTGTCTTTGCATCGATTCGACTTTTCTGACTCTGACTCGTCAGGAGTTTTAGATGCTTCGTTTGAACTGGCCCCCATAAAACCAGATCAAATACGTGCAAGATCTTTTTCAAACATAGACACACATAACGTTATCGCCCAAAGTCAACAGGCCATGTGGAAAACAGAACAAGCCGAAAAGCAACATCAGGCAATGCTTGAAGATATTGCGTCTTTTTTGATTTCTCAAGGAATTACCCCCAAAGAATCATCTTCTATTGATTTGGCGTATTCAGAGAATAAGACTTTTATTCTTTGTGAAATTAAAAGCGCTAATGCCGATAATCTAACTTCACAAATTGAAAAAGGTATTATTCAAGTTTTATATTACCGATACGTCATCAAAGAAAAGATAATGGAACCAATAGATGCACGGCTTATTGTTTTTCGTTGTGTCGAGGATTATGTCTTTCTTGAGTGGGAAAAATTCTGTAAATCTTTAAATATAGCCTTATATGTTTACGACAGTTCACTAACTTGGCCTAATCGATTACTTCAGATAAATTGCCCGGCGAAATGAGAAAGAAACCAACTTTACCGCATAATTTTTATGACATAGCAAATTTACTGTATCATGAATACGGTAAGAATACACATCACAATAAAAGAAATCCTTTGACTGAGCTTTTTTTTATCTTATGCAGTGTCCGAACAGATGAAAGATTATATTTGCCCGTTTTTAAAGCAATGCGAAAAGAATACCCATCTTGGAATGATATTCTATTGGACGATGGTAAGAATCTCGAAAACATTTTACGACCTGCAGGTCTTTCAAAATTACGTGCATCTCAAATCATAGGATGTTTAAAAATTATCCGTCAAAAATTTAGTAAAATTAGCTTGTCACCATTAAAAAAATTATCAAATGACGAAATTGAACAATTCTTAATTGATCTTCCTGGAGTCAACAAAAAGGTCGCTAGATGCGTAATGCTGTACAGTTTTGACCGAAATGTTTTTCCTGTAGATATTCACTGTTGGCGTATTGGGCTACGCCTTGGCTGGATCAAAAGTACAAACAAAACCAATATTTGCACGCTTCGTGATATGGATCGTTATCAAGATAAAATACCCAGTGAATATCGTTTTACGTTACACATAAACATGCTTTCTCATGGCAGAGCGATATGCAAATCAAGAAAACCTTTATGTGGAAACTGTGTGATTAATAAATATTGTCGAAGAATAAACATAAGTCGACAACAATAGACTCTAGGAATTCAAATGCAAGAAACAAGTTTATCGTACAATGTTTCAATTTCTTCTTCCTTGACGGGAATTCCTGTTTGATCCATAACTATTTGTTCAAATTTATTCCAACTTCCCTCTTCAATAATATTCATAGCGATATAACAAAATAGTAATTCTCTATGAGATAATATAGTCGCTTGTTTTGATGATCTTTTGGATTCGTCCACGTTCTGCTCCTTATCTTATTATAGCACGATTTGGAAACCTGTTTTCTTGTTTTAAGCGATAGATTGTATTTTTATCAATCAGACCATATACAATAAGTACAAACTGTTTATCCTTACAGCTTCTGGTGATCCCAATTCACTGGCTGGTTAATTTTAAATAGCTCTTGCAGAGATATTTCCGGTTCATTGCCCTCCAATACAGCTTCGATGATCCTTGGTGAAATAACCCCGAGCCGCAATATCCGGCGCACGAGGGAGGCATCCACACCAAAATGGTCGGCGAGGGTCTGGGCGTTTTCAAATTTCCCCTCGTCTATCCATGTCTGCCACACGTATGCACGGGCCAGAGCAACAAGCATTGGCGAAGGATTCGAGTCATCCGGCACGGTTTCCGGTGTGATAATTTCTCTACGCCCGGACTGCCTGCGTAGCTGCATGGGAACAAATACCCGAATCCGATTCCCCTGATCCTCAATAATGCGACCATCATCACACGTGTGGGTTTCGCCTCTCATGACGCCTCCTTTCCAGTTTGCGGAACAGGGCTTTGTGTTGAGATATCGGTCAATTCTGTCATCAGGCCCCCCAATCCGTCCGCGTGCATTATCATGTCGATACCGCTGGGGCCAACGGAAATGGACTCAAAAAGAAGCTTTATAATCCGGGCCTTCTCCGCTGGAAACAAATGCTCCCAAACGGTTTCGATCTTTCGTATATAATGCCTAACATCGCCTTCCGTAAGGTTTTCCGCAAGAATTGCTTCTATGCGGGCTGTGTGGGCTATAATTTCCGGACGCTGTAAAATTATGCGGATCTGCTGCATGACGGCTTCTTCAGCCTTGGCAGCGGAAATGCGCCGCACCGGACATACCTCTTTCGGGTGTTTATCCATATTGATACAAATGTAATATCTGTATTTCTTACCATTCTTTTTTGTCCACCCCGGGCGCATGGAACAACCGCAATGACCGCAACGGATAATTCCCTTGAGCATGGAGGGTGTGGTTACTCTGGTTTCGGCCGCTCGCTCTCGGCTATTGGTGGACAAAATAGCATGAACCTTGTCCCACGTTTCCTGATCGATCAGTGCCGGATGCTCCCCGTCATATAGCTGATCCTTGTGCGGAACTTTACCTAAATACTTGGGGTTATTGAGCATCCTGTAGATATGCGCTTTATTGATCGGCCTGCCCTTCCGCAGGATTCCTTTGGCGGTAGTCCATGATTTAGATGTTACGCCCTGCGCCTGCAGCTCCTTTGCCAGCTTTGTTGCAGAACCAAGCTCAAGGAATCTGGTAAAAATGGTGCGGACTGTTTTGGCTTCCGGTTCATTTACGATAAGGCGTCCGTCCACAAGGTCATACCCGAGAATCGGCGAACCGCCTGTCTGCATCCCCCGTTTCTTCTGCATGGCTATTTTATCGCGGATGCGTTCGCCAATAATTTCCCGCTCAAACTGCGCGAAGGAAAGCAGGATATTCAGTGTCAGCCTGCCCATGGAAGTCGTGGTATTGAACTGCTGGGTCACGGAAACAAAGGTTACGTTATGCCTGTCAAATGTTCCGATGATCTCTGCAAAGTCGAGCAGGCTTCTGGACAGGCGGTCAATTTTATATACGACTACCGTGTCAATTTTTCCTGCTTTCACATCATCCATCAGCCGTTTTAGGGCTGGACGATCCATGTTGCCCCCGGAAAACCCACCATCTTCATAACGGTCCGGAAGACATAACCAGCGTTCGGCTTTCTGGCTGGCGATGAAATTCTCTCCCGCTTCCCTCTGCGCATCAAGGCTGTTGAATTCGCTGTCCAGATTTTCGTCGGTTGATTTTCTGCAATAGATTGCACAGCGAACAGGATGATGATTGTCTGGTTGATTCGGTTTATTCATTTTTGCTCCTGTTCTTTTTCGTGCCGAAAAATGCCGGGCCTGATGTATGCGTTCCGGTAATTTCCTTGGCTATGGCGCTTAAGCTGCGGTAGACACCATCTCTGTACTGAAACCCCTTCTCCAACACGACCACCTCATGCCATTCGCCCAGATATTCCCGTATCAGTTTCGTTCCAGGTACAGGTGCTCCTCTGCGCTCTTTTGAACGGGGTTTCTCTTTACCCGGCATACCTTGAGCCTCGCAGATAGCGACCAGTCTTTCACGTGATTTTTCGGACAGTCCTCCATACGCTATTTCCTGAAGGCGGTACGCCAGGCGTGCAATGGTCTGCTTTCTGCATCTTGAAGGTGGCTCCTTGCCGTAGAGGGACCGGTATTGTTTTTTGAGATCGGAAAAAGACATATCCTCAAATGCCACAATCTGGGCGAGAATCGACCTGTCGGTTCCGGATACATCCTCCTTTGCCTGCCGGTGATGATTCATGTTTTACCTTTCATCTGCTTTCTCTGAGATCGACCGGCTGCCACCCATGGCAAGCGCATAAACAGTCTAACCACTCTCGGAAGCGCAAGTTTCGCTCTGAAGGGTAGGTTGAAGCAACTTCTTTTTTGATGCGTTTGCGCGGGATTGTTTAAGACGAATAATGGCTTGGGCAAGGATTTGTGCAATTTGCGGAATGCGTGTTTCTGAAGGGGATATTTCATTAATATTAGGTTCTGGCATATGGGGTTCCTTTTGTATACGTGGATGAAATCCACTGGGATAAAAATGTCCTGCGGGTTTTGACTTCATTTTTCTTGGCTGCATTATTCAGTCCCCAGCGGTCGCCAAGAACAATCACGTGTTTTGCAGCACGCGTCACGGCCGTGTAAAGCCAGTTGCGGTCGGCAAAATAATGGGATTTGTGGCAGAGCACCACCACGCAGGGAAATTCGCTACCCTGCGCTTTATGGGCAGTCAATGCATACGCCAGTTGAATATTTCCCTGCTTGTCCTGCTCGATGACTTTTGGCTCTTCACCGTCAAAGCCGACGGTGATCCCTTCTTTATCAATATCCAGCACCCGACCCTGATGGCCGTTCATGATGCCGAGGTTATAATCGTTGACCGTTTGGATGACCTTGTCGCCAATAGCAAAGCGGCCATGGACCTCCCCCTGAATGAGG
>QKCJ01000057.1 GCA_003245715.1 bacterium | reverse complement strand
AGGTTACAGCCGGGAGCCCCGGGGGCTTAGCTTTCATAGCTGTTTACCCTGTTGGAGTCATATTTCGGTTAAGAGCAAGTCAGCCCAATAAGTTACAGACGTCGTTGTTTAGCGTATAGGCACGAAAAGACGTAAAATTATAAGCCGGGCTTAAGCTGATGAAATAAGTGATTTGAGTTTGATACTTTTTCCACCAATCACGCCAAGAACCGCGTAGCGATAAAGGTTGAACTTGTTCAACTTTTGGCTCTCGCCAAACAAGCAACGCGCGTTAGCACCAGAGATCCAGGCATAACCCCCCCCCCTTTTAAGAGGTGGTGATTTTTTATGACGGCAACCGTGCGCCGGTGGCGTGAGGAAGGATGAACTTCCCTCCAAAGTTGATTCTGGTCCTCTTCTCCAAAATTTCTGATAAAGTGAAAATGACGCTTGAAAACAGTGAAAAGAAATTCGGTAATCCGTACCATAGCAATTTGGTAGGGGACAAAACCACTTCAAGCACTCCTGCTTAAAATAACCGATCCAGCTCTCAATATATCCATTCTGAGGTGGACAGCGCGGAACAGTCGTGACCCGGAACCGGGCCGGTTATAACACGCCCCCTGCTCTTTCCAGACTGATCATTATCTTTAATAATGTTGCCGAAGAATTCGTCGAAGCGATTTGAAAATTTGCCGTCACCATCACGAATTAGATATTTCAGTTTAATCCCCTCGTCCTCTATGCACATGGAAACGTTACGGGCTTGTTGCACCATCCACTCATCATCTGGATTTTAGGTAGGCGGCGAAACATAAACTCGACGGGTGGCATAATGAATAAAGACCATTGAGTAGGCTTGGAACTTGCCGCGAAAAGTGTGAATATTCTTGCTGAAAAGATCGCAGGCAACAATGCTTTCCATGTTGGACCTGACAAACTTGAACCATGAGCTGAAGGGCTTGCGTTTACATCGTTTTGGTGGCATGGGCACACCGTTGTCTTTGCAGATTTTATATACCGAAGAGTTTGAAATCTTGTATTTCAGTTTCCAAAGCTCGCCTACAATTCGCCGGATTCCACATCCGGGGGTTTCCTTGACGAATCTGAGAATCAGCTCTATAATGTGCGCAGGAGTTGAGCCTTTCGCCCTGGTCTTTGGATCGGCTCGCCGCCACGGCGTTTTCGCAGCCAACGTTTGTAAGTGGAGATTCGGATAATCTTCAGGCAGTCTTCGACGTCATGTTCCATGGTTTTGTCGATGGCAAGCATTCGGTCAATTTCTTCCTGCGTGGCATAAATCCGCTGGATGCCTTTGTCTTCCATGACGCGCAAACAGGCGTTTAATTGCTCTTCAGGCAGTGCTGCTTTACGCTCGAAAAGTGCAGGCATCAATTTGATGATTTTGTTGGTGATTAGCTGCTTGATTCTCTTCATTTTAGCTAAAGCCTAACTATGCTAGTTTTTCAAATAAAGGGTTGTTAAATAACAAGTTAAACTTGAAGTTGTTTCGCAAACACCTAGATAAGCTATGATTTTATCTGGAGTAAGTTTTGTATCAATGAGTGAGTTCAATTTTGAGGCAATTTTGCTTGAATAATTGACGTGATTTACTTGGCGTACCTAATGATTTTGATCTTCAATCCCCACCCTGAAACCCGCCGGAATTTGGCGAGACCTTAGGGGAGACCTTAGGGGAGACCTTAAATTTTTTCTTGATTTTGTAAGTTGTTGATATTATTTAATTTTGGATTTTCGACTTCCAGCCTTTTAAGCTGATCACGGGTACGACCGAATCACAAAATACCCAGACCAATGTATCGTTTTATGTGGACGCTACAGTACCCGCATGGCACTGCCATTCATCTTCGCATCTTAGCCAAAGCGCCCTGCCTTATCATCCCCCCTCCTAACTGAAACAAAATTCTACTAGCGATAAGCTCGAAGCATAATTTAATAAGTTTCTTGCCATAATTTATCATTGATATATAATATTTATTGGCAGGGGAATGACATGAGGATAAAAAAATACTACATACTTACAGGTATTTCATTTACCGTAATATTGTTGTCACTTATTGCGACAATGCTTTTTGCTCTGGAAACGCAAAAAAAATTAAGTGAAAGCACTGAACACAGAAGCAACGCCCTGCAACTTAGTACGGAGTTATTTAACAGTTCAGAAGAACTTACCAGATTTGCCAGAACCTATGTCGTAACCGGAAATTCTGTTTACAAGGACATGTATAATGCTGTGCTTGACATCCGTAACGGCACGATCGCAAGGCCGGATGAATACTCCCCAACCTACTGGCATTTACATAATATCAAAAAACTTCCAGAAGAATCTTCTGCGACAAAAGCTCAATTAATTCCCCTGCATGATAAAATAATTAAGGAAGTTGGAACAAAAGAAGAAATCGACTTACTGGCTTTATCGCACAACAATTCAGACAAGTTGGTTTTACTCGAAAGGCGTGCCTTTGCGGCCATGGAAGGCTACTTCCCAGACAAAGATGGCAAATTCACTGTCAAGAAACAACCAGACCAGGCTCTGGCAATACGACTGCTCTTCAGCCAGGAATATGCCCATGAAAAATTCAAAATCATGCAACCAATAGCGCAGTTCATGTCATTGCTGGACAAACGGACACAACAAGATATTGATAAATATGAATCCCGTCTGCACTATTTCCTTTTACTAACCATTCTGATTACCCTTGCCGCAATCGGGGCAAAGCACAAATGGGTAAAACACTCTATTAACGTGATTCAGAATCCACTGGTTAAAATGCACCAACAAGTTGACGCAATCATAAATGGCAGTTATAACGCACGCTGTACAGATTTGAATGATAATGAAATTGGTGATCTGGGCATCCACTTCAATGACATGGCAGAAAAACTCGAAGCCGAAAGACAGATTCGCAATGAAGCGGAAAATATACTCCGCAAGAGTGAGGAAAATATCCGCCGGCTTGTTGATTCGGCAGCAGAAGCAATGTTCGGTATTGATCTGCAAGGCAGATGCACCTTTGCCAACGCATTCTGCCTTAATTTATTAGGGTATGAAAATATCAATGAAGTCCTTGGCAAAGACATGGATATCCTCATTCACGGCCATGAGGATACGAATAAATGCAACTTGAATACCAACGCCGAAATTAGACATGCACTTTGCAACAGCACTCCTGTACACATTGCTGAAGATGTATTCCATAAGAAAAACGGGAATCTTCTGGAGGTTGAATACTGGTCATACCCTGTTATTGAAAAAGATGCTGTGAAGGGAGCGGTAATAACCTTTCTTGATATCAGTGAACGCAAACGCATGCAACAGTTTGTCTACAACGAAGTAAATCGTCTGAAAACAATTCTTCATGCCTCAAAAGTAGGTACTTGGGAGTGGGATGTTGAAACAGGGGTTATGTGCTTTAACGATATCTGGACAGATATTGTGGGTTATTCCATGGTTGAGCTTGAACCGATGTCCATCAATACGCTCTCTGACCTGATTCACCCCGAGGACAAAAAGGATACCCTTGAGCTGCTTGATGCCTGTGCCAAGAAAAGTTCAACCTCGGATTTTGTACATGAATTCAGGCTCAGGCATAAAACCGGCTCCTGGATATGGGTCTTGGGAAGAGGCAGCCTGTGCCATAATGAAAGCAGTAAAAACATACCGGTCATGTCTGGAACGATAACCGATATCAGCCTGCGCAAAGCAGAAGAAGAGAAAATTCGTTATCTGGCAACCCACGATGCGCTTACCGCCATCCCCAACCGGTCTCTGGCCAAGGACCGTTACAACATTGCCAAAAATCTATCGGAAAGACATAATTTAAAGATTGCTCTCTTATTTATTGATCTGGATAATTTTAAACCGATTAATGACCGCTATGGCCATGATGCAGGAGATGCGGTACTCTTGGCAACAGCAAAGCGCCTAATGGAAAGTATCAGGGAATCAGACACCGCAGCACGACTTGGTGGTGATGAATTCATACTGATAATCAACGAACTGAGAGATATGGAATCAACAATCCCCATCGCACAGAAAATACTGAACTCGCTCACCCAACCAATTACCTATAAAAGTAAGAAAGTAAGTGTCAGCGCCAGCATCGGCATTGCTGTTTTTCCTGATGACGCAAAGACCTTTGACGAGTTACTGGAACATGCTGACAAGGCAATGTATCGTGTAAAAAAAGACAAAAAGAACAACGTCTCACGCTGAGTTCCCAAGCAATCAGCCACGCCTGATTCAAGAACATTTCCCGCCGTGTAATGCTTTTTGAACAGCAGAGCTAAGCTCGGAACTGTGAAAAGGCTTGTGTATAAACCCGCTCAGTCCATGAACTTTAAGGTCGATAATATCCTCAAAACGGCTGAAACCTGAAGCAAGTATTATCCGCGCCTCAGGATCAATTTTCTTTATCTCATAGAAGCAATCCCGCCCATTCAATTCCGGCATTATCATATCCATTATAACAAGATCTATTTCTCCTTTCTTTTCCCGGAATATTTCAACAGCCCTGTTGCCATTTTCCGCAAGAAGAACCGTATACCCCCACTGGCAAAGCAATTGTTCACCGACTGTCCGCATTACGGATTCATCATCAACAAGAAGTATGGTTTCATTGCCAGAGGAAAATATTTCATTGTCTTTTGCAAGCTTGCCAGATTTACAGGTCAAAGGCAGTAAAATAGAAAAACAGGTGCCCCGATTAATCTCACTGCTAACGCCAATCGAACCATTATGCTGCTTGACAATTCCGTAGGCAGCGGCAAGCCCGAGACCGGTTCCCTTTCCCTGCCCTTTGGTTGTAAAAACGGTTCAAATATCCTGCCAATATCTTTTTCCGGTATCCCCAAACCCGTGTCACGCACACAAATACTGACGTATTTGCCAGGCTGCAGTTCTGTAGCATTTTCCACACCCGGATTATCTGTTAATTCAACGGTTTTGGTATCGTAATAAAGCTCCCCGCCTTCTGGCATTGCATGTGAGGCATTGATACCAAGGTTCAGAAACACACTCTGTAACTGAGCATTATCACCGACGACCATACTTGTTCCGCCAATAATGAATTTCGTATCTTTATCCGCTTATCAAGCGTATTTTCCAAAATGGCAACAGCATCCAGAATTGCTTCGTGAATATCAACAGGGGTCGAATGAATCATCTGCTGACGGGCAAAAGCGAGAAGTTTATTGGATAAATCCGAGGCACGCTTGGCAGAAGACAAGATCATCGACAGATACTTGCCTGCTTCAGGGTCACTCTCCGGGATCCGGGTTTGCAGCAATTCCGCCCCACCAATCACCCCGCCAAGCATATTATTAAAATCATGCGCAATCCCACCGGCTAACTGGCCGATGGCATCCATTTTTTCCATTTGCAGCAACCTCTCTTCAAGTTTGCGCTGGTTACTGATATCTCTGAATTCCACTACCCGAACATGAAGATTTTTATAAGGTATTTCCCGAGCTTCCAAATGCAGAGGATACTCTTCACCATTTTTTCTTAAGCCAAATACTTCATATGGTTTTTCATACCTTGATTTAATATGCTCCAAAACAGTATCACGATAATCTTGGGCGATAAGCAAAAGACCGTTCATTCCAACAAGCTCATCATAACTAAAACCTGTAACATCTGACAGGCCCTGATTGCAATCAAGAATAACCCCGTTTTCGTGGATGGCAATTCCTCCAAATGATGCATTATGCAGAATTCTGAACCGCGCTTCGTTTTCTTCCGCCTCCTTTTTCGCCTGCTCTAATTCAGCGGCAACACTCAGGCGCTCAGTAATATCAATCAGGGAAAACAAAAGATATTCCTTGTCATCAATACTGAACCTGAGTAGATGCACTTCAGCATCCCACTGCTTCCCGTCAGGATTTTCATGCTTCCAGTCAAAGATAACTGTTTTTTGTGTATTGGTAAGATTTATATAATAATCCGCTTTTTCCGAAGACAACATTCCATTATATTGCGTATGAGCAGAAACGTCTGCAGGGGTTTTACCAATAATATCCTCCATACATTTATAGCCATAACTTGAAACCGCAGCAGGATTACAGTCGACGAATTTGTGACTGGCAATTTCCATAATTACAATTGGGATGTGGGAATTTTCAAAAATTATGCGATTGTATTTATCGTTGAATGGCAAAAATTTTCTGGAAATGTCAGGCGCCGTATCATTAACATCCTGAATAGCATTTCCGGCAGGGGAATAAAACCGTCCCAGCAAAATATTCATTAACACGATAAAAACACTGGCGGAAAATATAAAAGTAAAAAATGAAGAATTATTTCGCGCAAAGAAGAGATGATAAATCGACAAACCAATCAGAAAAAAAATAACGCCGTTAACGATAGAGTAAACCAGCGAATTGCATAACCGTAATTTTGCTCTATGCTTATGATTATTCACGAGTATACCCCAACTGATACACCGGAAAATATATATCGTCCTGAAAGTTCCCCACCCAAGCAATTATACCATTTGGAAATTTTACGAACAACAAAAAAAGAGCTGTTATGAATTTTGATTATTTATAGACTTTACAAAGCAATACAGACTTATAGCGCAGAAAAGACAATACGCCACTAGTCTGTGCAGAACGGTCAATTGTAAGAGTCGATCAGTTCTTTGATATGATTTTCAAACACGCTGTTGTCATTGGTTTCATACCGGGAGAAAAACCTATCGACAGTTTCTGAAAATCTGATATTGGAAATGTGCTGATTATTATTAAGAATTACCATTACCGGAACATTAAGTTCGTTCATGCTTTTAAGACGGAGTATCTCCATAAAATTATCTGGAGTACAAGCACAAGGGGCGATAATTATCAGATGGGGTGAATTGAATCTTGCCTGCATCAAACCCTCTTTGGGATTTAAGGCAGAAAGCACATTATACCCCATGGCCGCCGTCTGCTCGATATAACGAGAAAGGCAATCGTCATCGGCGCAGGCGATCAGCACTGTATGTTTTTTTGACTGTGCAAAATCAATAATGTCGACATTTTCAAGGTAACATGTAGATGATGGGCGGACAATCGTCTGAAGATCAAAAATAAGGGAACTGATCTGCTTTAAAGATCTCGACGTATCCTTTGCTGTCTCCTGCAAACCCTTAAACAGATCATCAATCATGACATTGCTACGATTTTTCATCACAAAATCTTTAGCCAGACCGTCACAAAACGCTCGCACCTCAGGACTCATGCTATCGCGGACATGATTAAAAACCGACATCAAGCGCTCAAGAAACTTTTCAAGTGTATTAAGATTGCAGACCGCCGATGTCAGTGGCTGGCTGAAATTGTGGCATATTGCGCCGCTCATTTCAAGGCTGCATTTTTCAGCGGCCTTAGCCTCGCGCATTTTAATTTCCATCTTGCGCAGTTCAGCCCTCTCCAGGCACGACCGGATTCTGGCATGAAGAATTTCAGGCACAAACGGTTTGGAAAGGAAGTCTTCCGCACCAAACTCGATACAGCGAACGACGGTATCCTGCGAGGACTGACCGGAAATAACCAGAACCGGGATATGGGCAAGGGACGGAGTACTCTTAACATACTGGATCAACTCTTCACCACTCATACCGGGCATAAGTATGTCGGTAATTATAAGATCCACCGATTTTTCGTGAAGTATCTTGATCCCATTCTCACCCGAGTCGGCTTTGAATGTATTATACCCCTTGGACTTGCACTGATCGTTGAGAGAGGAGCGCACGATAAGAGAATCATCAATTATTAGAATTGTGGACATTGCCCACCCCCAAAATTACAGATACTCAGTATAACGCCATCTCTTTTTCAGATTAATTTCTTCAGAGCGAGATGGTTGCAATCAGCAGCAGGATATTGGCTAAAGCGGGAAATATGCCAACGAAAAAGCTAAAGGTCAATTAAGGTACGCCTATGAACCTATGTATTTATCAGGAATCCTGAGGATAAGCATAATTAAGCTCATCTTTAAATATCTTCAACACTTTTTTGCCGATAGTGCCGCTGCTCTTCTCGATAATAACCCGGTCATTTGTAACCTCACCCTTGAGGTTGAGTATAATCCCCGCAGCCACAGAACAGCTGAATTTATTACCATCCCACTCCATTCTTTCAGCATAACCCTTGGCTGTTACAACGTGCTTGATTCTCTCGATTACTTCAACAGGAGTTGAGTGATGAATGTGAATATAAACCGCTGAGTCGGATTTGCAATACATCGTATCATTCACAGCGCTGGGAGAAGCTGCATAACAATTTGAATTATATGTTATAAGCAACATGCTTAGGCTAACCACAGTTAAGATGATAAATGAATTCTTCATTTTTAATCCTCGTCAAACCACAGACCGCACCTGTTTTGGCGCAGAATGAATAATAAATCATTATATTATTATATTTTTATCCTGTTTATAAAAATAGGCAACAACTATTTTATTAAAATTTTCACCGGCCCCGGCAAAAACACGAAAATTCCAGATAAACAATAACTACTGAACTGTCAACGCGTTAATAACCAAACAGACACCGATCAACCATTTAGTATTAAAACACCCAACAGATGTAACAAGATTTATCGCAATATCATCAAATCTATACCAGATACACGTATTTATGACCATTTAGCCAAAATAAAAGTTCTGAATATGCTCAAAATACAGCCATTAAATAATATATATCGTGGTACTTGGATTAATCCTTTAAATTTTAAACATTTAATAAAAATTGAACTTTTCAGATATTATTTGCAGCTTAACCTAATAAAAAAACAGCCCTGTTGAAATTCAAACAGGGCTGCGGGCAAATATTGAATTATATTTTTATTACTAATCTTCTAACTACCGCGTGGGCCAAGCACCCGGCCGCCGTCAACAAGATATTCCACACCGGTTATAAACGAGGACTCCTCGGCAGCCAGAAAAGTTATCACTCTGGCTATCTCACTGGGAGCAGACCAGCGCCCAACGAAAGTCCCCTGAGTATCGCCGGGATTTTCAGTTTGGGCAACCAGACCCGGCGCAACCGAGTTTACGGTAATATTATATGGCCCCATCTCCATTGCCAGTGATTTGGTGAATGAGACAATAGCGCCCTTTGTTGCGGCATACACTGATAATTTAGGCAGTCCTACCGATGCGGAGATTGACGAAAGGTTGATAATCCGCCCATATTTATTGTTTACCATATGTTCAAGAACAGCATGGGTGAATGCGAACGTTCCGTGTATATTCAGATCCATAATCCAGCGCCACGAGTCTTCAGCCAATTTATGAAAATACTCCGACTTATGCCAGCCCCCCCCGGCATTATTAACCAGAATGTCAATTTTACCAAACCTTGAGATAACCTTGTCTACCGCCGCCCTGATTTCAGAGGTCTTGGTTACATCAACACTTAAAGCGATAGCATCACTCCCGCCAGCATTTATCATTTCCGCGGTCTTTTCAACATTGTCGCTGTCAAGATCAACCACCGCAACCGTTGCCCCTTTACCGGCCAGATCAAGAGCAGTCGCCCGGCCAATCCCTTTAGCTGCGCCCGTTACAATTGCAACCCTACCGCTAAAATCCATTGTAGCCTCTCCTCTGTTGAGTATTTACGAAACAGTATTTAAAGATAATCCTTAATATTCCAATGCAGGTTATCAAGAACAGCTTTCACCGCGGCAACTGTCGGCTGTGATAAGCCATATTTAGGTTCATATCTTTCGACCGCAAATAATATCGACGTACCCAGAGCCGGCCCCATAAAACGGTGGGGGCGGCTGAACTTGCCATTACATAAATGAATAAACGGCGTCTTCAGTTCACGTTTCAGAAACATTGTGGTACGGAAGGCTTCGGCAAGTTCTTCCTCGGTATCAGCCATAGTGACAATCTTAACAACATCAGCCCCTCTTTTAGCCACCTCCTCAAGATGCTCAAAGACCTCCTGACAGGTGCGCGAAACCTGCATATGCGAAGAAATAACCACCTGCGCGCCGGCGGCGTGAATCTCATCAATAAGCTTCACCTGCTTCCTGATAGCCTCCGGATCACGCGTTATCTCCATAGGTGAAGGATCATACAAATCACCCATGACATCAATCATCGCCGCCCCTGCCCCAGCCGCTGTCAGCAGCACCTTCTGCCGATTTTCATCATCAAGCCCCTCCCACCTGTCTGCCCGATAAAAGAAGAACATAAACGGCAGTTCAACAGAATCAATTACACGCTTTAACGAGTCATGGTTTCTGAACTCGGGTTTAAGGTCTGCAAGATCAATGGCGATTCCCTGTGCGCCACTGAACTCGGAGTTTCTAGCTTGGGCGATTAACTCTTCCGGGGTCTGCCCACCCATGATTGATGTGATAACCGGAGACGGCCTGTCCAGAAATGAATGCTTCATGATACTTTCCTTTTATAAAATTTACCGGTAAATTCAGGTTAAAAATGATTCTTTCCGCTGTAATATTTTCTACTATACAATTGAAGAAATGATATACAAACCAATAATAGGATTAATCATGTAATACTAAATGAAATATATCTCTATTTTCTGAAAGAAAGCAAAAGCAATGAAAAAATTTCAGACACCACCTCTGCAGTGTCTGAACTGATTGATATTAGACAGAAAAACCGGCTAGGCTATTTATACATACACATTATTTGCGTCCTTTTGCCAAGAAAAAATTTCATCACCCAGCACGCATTAATACCGAATATATTCCGCATTAATGAGGGTGTCAGGATTGAGCCAGTTCACGCCGGTCGAATCAGGCGCAAACGGTGCGGTTATTGCCTTGACATGAAAATCGGCAAAAAGGGTATTGGCATTAAGTGAATGAACCGCATAGATACAGGCCGGCCCATCATCGGCATAAGGGGAATTCCCAGTTTTTGTATTCATATGGTTGCGGTAGTCCTTGTCATTTGTATCAATGGAAATCACAGTACGCGGCGAACCTTTCAGGGACTTGCCAATTTCGGCAAATTTCCGAACGCGGATAGAAGGACTGACACTTGAAGTTCCAGCGGCCACACAAGTATTAAGACCGTAATTTGTCGAGTACTTCTTAGTGAGATACGTATATGAAAAAGCGCTCTGCATCTCCGGGCAACGCAGGAGATCGCCATTGTCAATGTATTTCAGAAGCTGAAGCTGGATAAACCAGTGCGGCAAGGCGGTATATTTGTTATTTATCACCCAGTCATTATTATCATTGGCATAATTAAAAAGAACAATACCGAACTGTTTTAAATTATTCGAGCATGACATCTGACGGGCCTGTTTGAGAGCTGCGGTTATCGACGGCAATAGCATACTTGCAAGAATCGCCAGAATCGAAATCACCACCAGCATCTCGATTAATGTAAAACCTTTCAAAGGTCTTGTATCCTGTATTTTCAGAGCCTTGGTAAACATTTTACATATCCTTTATAAACCAGATCCGCCACACGATATTTTCTCAGCTTGATTTTTAGTTCGCAAGAAATTCTTCAACTGCCGCCAGATCCGTCACAAACATCGGATAGTCTTTTAACGGAACATCAACAACGGTAATCTGCCGGGTCGGAACATTCCTGATCTGTGTTGTATCTTCTGTAATCTCAGCCTTAAAGATTTCACCCGTCAGCGGATCAAGCACCACCGCATTCTTAATATTAACGTCGGAAGTCCAGATGTGCAACATAATATCTTTGGCTTTCCAGCATTCATTTCCTGCGTAAGAACTCAAGAGATCTGCAGGCATGTAATAGGAAATAAGCGGATAGCCTTTGCGGGTGAAAGAAGTCATCCGGCTGTTGACAATTTCAACTTGAAAAGAGTATAACTCTTTAGACTCATACATATCACGAAAACTCATATCAAGCTTGAATCTTTTTTCCCGTTTAGTCTCTTCATCAAAAAGCGAACAGATCCTCTGAAAGGCCGAATATGATGGCTTGCAACGCGGCGGATTATCAAAAGTAATCAATCCGAAGAAATTCGGAATATCACTGAAACCATTCCTGTAATAAAACTTAAAATCTGAAAAATGGAAATAGCAGGTATAGTCTACCCCCATATCAAGGTCAGTCATAATGCTACGACACAATACCTTTGCCTGAACCGTTTCATCAAGAGGGGTATTGGCCAGAGCATGCGTTGTTGACGTTTTTGATGGACAACCTGATTCAGCCTGCCACAACTCAACGTGGCCCGCACCGTAGGCCCTGAAGGTTTCTTTCAGGCACTCAAAATCATCCCTTGAATATAATTCAGGAACAACCCGATAGCGGTGGTAAGAATAAATATCAATCAAATCACCAAAACCCTCCTGAAGATATTTTTCAAGAACAGCAAACCCCATCCAGGAAAAACCGCGCCCCATAGCGCCGCCGATAATTTTTGCTCCAGTGCAATTTGCTTTAATTACTGGAACCGTAATCTTGAGCATATCCATATATTCAAGAGTGTCCGGAGCCTGACTCCAGAATGAATTGATGTCCGGTTCATTCCAAATTTCATAATGCGTTATCCGGTCACAGAAATGTCGCACAAGCGCCTCAACATATTTCAGCCAGGCACTCCGGTCAGCTTCGGTATAAATTGGCGGCCAGCTTACAGCATCCGGTTCAGTCGCTTCACTGTGAAAAATATTGCCATACGATACGCAGAACCAGGGACTGACCCCCTCCGCCAGCAATTTATTGACAATACGGTCAAGCCAGACAAAATCAAAAATACCCTCCCGCACTTCACAACGGTTCCAGCCAGTCTGTACTCTGGCATGCTTAACTCCAGTCAGCCCAAGCAACCTGTAAGCTTCATCAGTATCATCCCACATCTGCCGGTCAAGACATTCAAGCCCAATACCGATCTTCGACTTAACCACCTCTTTTGAAGTTTTATTTTTGAAAGTACCAAGCATTTCCATTCTAGAATTTCTCCTGTTTATTTAAAATTGATTATTCCGTATGAGTATCTGTTTTTGTGCGAATCACCCGCCGCACTCCAGGATAATGACTCGCTTGACCTGGCATCTTTAGTCGCGTTATTTACTTTTATATCAAGACCAATTGATTTACCACTTAGCGGTTTTTTCAGGTTCAGTACCGATAACGGAAGTGAAAGAATTGCAGAGTAACCATTATCCTCAAGCTTGAGCCTACATTTGAAACTAGTAGTTCTAAAATCACCAGACGAGCCGCATTTCCACGCACGGAAATTTATTTTATCCTCCGCATAAGGCAATACAAACGCACGTCCGGTGTATTGCCTGATTTCGTTTTTTCCTGAATCAAGCGGCAGAGAAAATGGCGCAACATCGAAAAACAATTCAATACTGTCTTTTTCCCAATACTGCTTATTGCCGGCAGGTCCTGAAGGCGTTGAATCTTTTACGGCAAAGCTTAAAACCAGATCATCCTCCTTAACCTCAACCTTGAAACGCGCCCCAAACTCAGCACTGCCCTTTCCTTGCTTATTGGTTAGCGGAATAAAATCCGAACTCACAGAAGACAGCACATCATAAACCGGAGATACTATTTCAGGCTTAACGACAAAATCAGATTCCTTGCCGTTACTTTTAACCCTTACAGTAACAAGACGTGAATTATTGATTTTAAAATTTGGCAGGTAAACTGTTTTCTTCTCCTTAGCGGCAAAATCAAGCGCTATATCTCTGCCACCAAAATTAATAACTGCATTGACGACGCTGCCTGAATAATTTTCTGCGCCTACGGCCATGACAAGTGTTCCTGCATCACTGAAAACTTTTCCTTTTGCAGCCAGAGCCACAGGCTGCGCAAAAACCAGCTTCGATTTTTTTAGCGCATCAACAAGTGATTTATTTGCGTTCGCGATATTTTCTTCAGAAGTCAACGCCTCACTTACTTTAAGGTATACCGGCGAAAGACCGACTTTTATCCTGTCTGTATTTAACGGACTGACATTGCCGAAGATATCAAGCTGCTCAACGTTATGCGTGTTATTACCCAGCACTAAAACCATATCTTTGGCATTTCTGTAATTCCAGATGGCCGCGATATATTTAGCCTTTCTCTTATAGACATAACAGATGCTGTCTGGCTTGAGGCGGATTTTCTCAACCGGCACAGAGCCCTGAAAATATCTGGCCAGAGCATTATAAACAACATAAGTTTCCGATGGGTATAACCCGTTTTTAACACTTTGATTGTGTTGATTTTTCAAGGACAGTGAATCCCAGACACAAGTTGCCGGAATTGCGATTGACTGCTTAACCCCTTCACCAAGATCAGTGAGAAATCTTCTGGCCACATAATACGGTTCAAAACTGGACGCTTCAAAATTCTGAGAGTCTTTCCCCTTAAGATAATATAATTCCGAATTCCATAATGCCCGCTCACTCCCGCCGTATTTGACCGTCAGTTTTTTCATGTTAACAATCTGCTTATCCGCCGGGGTAGCCGAAGAAAGCTCACGGGAACTGTAGGGGTGAAACGAAACAATGTCGCAATAGCTCAACGCTCCGTTTTTCAGACAGGAACCAAGAAAGCTGCTCGGACTTCCGCCAAGATCACCTGTTACACAAATACCGACAACCCTGCTTTTATATTTATCCTGACTTAAAACGTCATAAGCCTCTTTTAAATACTTTACATATACCGCGCTGTCATCGAAGATCAGATTCGGCTCATTCATGATCTCGTAATGTGTTATCCTGCCAGCAAACTGCTCAGCAATCCTGTTTACATACTTCTTCCAGCACTCAAGCGGCGGCAAATGGATTAACCCATTTTTATACTTATGCTCCAAGGGAAAGCTGCGTACCGTTTCACTCTTTTTTATCAGCCACGCAGGAAGTGAACCAAGACCGTACTCACGCTTTGCCTGCGGGTCAAGGAAATCCATATTTCCCAAAACCGGAAGTATCTGCATAGCATATTTTTCATTCACCTTAAGATTCAGCTCCAGCGGACTGAAGTCATACTCTCCCTCACGCGGCTCCATCTTCCTCCAGCGCACAGCTCCCGGTCCCCATAAACGCATCAGCCGACACCCCATCCTGGCATAAAGAGAGTACTCCTGATCTAATGAAAAAGAGGACTTGATGCCATCAGCGATATCATCTCTGGCAAATATTCCCGGAACCCAACTCGGAGTTATAATCTCAACCGAACCATTAAGGCCAACGACAAAGTCTCTGTCAAGATTCACCGGTTCAGCTTTGTATTCTCCGATAACCGCAAACTGCCCCCGGATAATCCGGCTGTTCTTATTCTTTGCATCAACCACTATCTCATACGCACCGAGCGGAATATCCTCCGGAACATTCAGCAAAAATTCTTTTATCTTGCGCGGCTCAAGATTTAACCGCAGCATGGTATTGCCAAAGCTCTGCCCCGTCGTCTTGTTTACAATCTTAATTTCAACATCATCAGCTAACTGTTTGACAGTGTTATTGATTACTCTGAGACTCGCGCTTACCGGTTTGCTCTTACCGCCTTTGACATAAATCAGGCTATTAATAACCTCGCCCTCAAGGTCAAATTTTTCAAGACCAGCCCTTTTGCCGTCCGCCGCAGATATGCTAAAATCATCAAACCAGACATCCGCCGGAGTATCTTTCTGCCCGAACAATATCCGCACATGATAATAGTCGAAACTCCTGTCATCCGAACTTTTAAACTTAAAGCTGAAGTTCTTCCAACCGGTACCCAAATCAACCGTTTCATTAATATGCACACTCCACTTGTCTTTTACCGACACCACACTAACCCGCATCGGATATTTTGCCGCACTCGTCTTAGCATTCACAGTAAGCGTGTACTCCCTCGCAGGCTCAAGCCAAAATTCTTCAGAAGAAAATTCAATGGCCTCCGCGTAAGGGTTGGGAATCCTGAGCGCCGCTTTTCCTGTCATAAAAGTTTTATCATCCAGCACTACCGGCAAGTACTTTAGGTCTGGATTAGTGTCCGGGCGAATATAACGTACGCATTTATAACCAGCCCCGCCCAACTCAAAGCCGCCGTTGAAGATTGGTTCCTGCGCCCCGGCCCGAATCATGCCAACTAAAATAAGTACGCACAGAATCATTTTTATCATTATTCTTCCTTTGAAAGGCAATTTGCAATGACTGACAACACATATTACGCTAAACAAAAAATCCACCTGTTTGATTAAAGTTTACAAGACGCACTGTTTCTGTACAAGAGAAGGATGTGCCAAGGTTACATTAATTTTGTGCCACTATTTTTCACAACAGAAAAGTATCGCGTGTATTTATTGACTACTTTGATGACTCGGGATATACTGAAAATATTGCGTTTAAGACTGATACACACAAAACAACTTTATATTACGATTATGCCAGCAACATAAAATACGCATAATTACTGTTATCGGGCAGGATAAGAATGAAATTCAAAGAAGAAAAAATCACCGCAATCTCGCTTGAAAATGTCAAAAGGGAATTTGAATTTCCTTTCCCGATCAAGAAAATCGGCCTGTTACGCGGACATTTGATGAACAAATATGTCTTTCAGAATAAACTTGAAATTGCCATAAGGCTAAATTCCACCAGCAAGTTCTGTAAGGAATATGTCGGCAATACCTGCTATACAACGCCCTTCCCGAATGCGGCCCTTAAAGTTCCCGGCATTCGCCATCAGTATGAAATCCTTGATCCCCGCGACGCATTTTATATATCCTATGACGCGAAATTATATGACAAAATGTTAAAAATGCGGCTTATCTCGTCACCTCCGGTCTGGAAGATTACCCTCTGCGAGCAAGTGAACAAGCTTATTTCAACGCTGCTTGAGCTGATGCAGCATATTCATGAGTATGGCGTTGTAGACCGGATGGATATTCTGGGCTTCCAGCTGCTTGAGGAATTGCTTCTTATGAAAAAAGCCAAAGAGGAAAGCGAAGATTACGTTGAAGCCGGAATCCAGCGCATCGCCCATTACCTGCAACTCAATGCCAGCGTTAATATTAACCTCGAAAAGCTTTATGAAGAAAATGGCTTTTCCCGCCGCTCCTTCTACCGGCACTGGGCTAATTTCTACAGCATCTCCCCACAGAAATACCTGCAAAAACTCAAACTCCAGGAAGCCGCCAATATGCTGCATTTCAGCGATAAAAAAGTGTACGAAATCTCAGAGCAGCTCAACTTTGAGGATAGCGCATACTTCTGCTCATTATTTAAAAAACATTACGGCCTCACCCCACTCCAATACCGCGACGACTGCCGCTCATAACCACCTCCGGTCTGTTAAACTCCCGTCACAACACGTGACTCGTTTTTTCGCACGGCATAACAATCGCCGCACTGCGCCACATAAAACATTATATAATTGATAGTTACAAAAAAAACCAAACAACCGCCAAACGTCATAACTATAAATTTTATAATTATGGCTTGCTTAATATTATTTACCCGTTATTATAGTACTATATAAATAACCATAAGCACCATATTTAGTACTGGAATATTATGTCTGGCTCAAATGCTGGTTTACGGAATTCTCTTCAGATACTTTCGGTAATCTCTGAACACAAAGTCGGGGTTCAGTTTACCGAACTCAAAAAATTATGCGGGGGGCTGTCTTCGGGTACTCTTTCCCGCTTGCTGAAGGTTATCATTGAGGAGGGCTGGTGTGAGAAAGGGAATGAGGGGTTTTATCATGCGGCGGGTAAATTCCGTCTGGCTGCAGATAATATTTCCGGCGCCAATAACCGCGAGAGCCTGATTCAGAACCGTCTCATTCGTCTGGCGGAAAGCAGTGGCGAATCGGCGGCGCTGGTGAACTGGAATGAAAACGGCTACATGACCTTCCGCAACAAACACGAGATGCCTGAGTCATACCACTACCTGAATATCGGCAAGACTAATAACAGTTACGCAGTCCATGGTTTTGGCATGATTGGAGTGGCTTACAGCTGTGACCGCGCCAGGCAGCAGCTTATTGCCGACTATCAGGGAACGGAACAGCAACGGACAGCATATTCACAGATAATCATGCAGGCACGTGAAGACGGGATCATCATGGCACAGGACAAAGGCATCAGAATTGCATCGCCTGTACTCACTAAAGACGAAAATTTTGTCGGCGTTTGCGGTATTTCCCTGTTACCGCGCGAGATCACTGATGAGCAGAAACAGAACTATTTTGATCTGGTTAAGGAGGCGGCCAGAGACCTCGGTTCTTACTTCTAAGAATATCACTTAACATTTTTTCCGGCAAGTTTACCTGCAGGCTAGAATTTCAATACAAAAAATATGCACAACACCTATATCCCCCCCCCATAAGGAGAAGATGCAATGAAACCCAATATTATCTTTGTCTTCAGCGACCAACAGCGCTGGGATACCTGCGGCTGTTACGGCCAGAAACTCCCGGTAACCCCCAACCTCGACAGGCTGGCTGCAGAAGGTACCCGCTTTGAAAACGCCTTCACCTGCCAGCCGGTCTGTGGACCGGCGCGTGCCGCCCTGCAAAGCGGACTATGGCCAAGCGAAACAGACTGCTACAAGAACCACCGCCACCTGCCAAGAGACCTTGAGCATACCCTGGCTAAGGAACTCAAGAAATCCGGTTATAGCACAGGCTATATCGGCAAATGGCATCTTGCGTCAGGGCCAAATGAAAACGCGCCGGGCTTTGATCCAGATTACCGCATCTATCCGATTCCGGAAGAGTTGCGCGCCGGTTATGATTACTGGCTTGCCGCAGACGCGCTTGAGTTTACTTCCCATTCATATGATGGCCACATGTTTGACACTGACAATAATCTCAGATTTTTCCCCAACAAGAAATACCGCGTTGATGTGCAGACAGACTGGGTGCTTGATTATCTTGAAACACGCAAAGATGCGGATAATCCGTACTTCCTCTTTATTTCATACCTAGAGCCGCACCACCAGAATGACCATGTCTGCTATGAAGGCCCAACCGGTTCGAAAAAGAAATTCGCCAATTATGAAATCCCCGGCGACCTTGCCGGACTGCCCGGTGACTGGACGGAGAACTACCCGGATTATCTTGGCTGCTGCAACAGCCTGGATGAGAACGTCGGCCGTATCCGCGCTAAAATCGAAGAAATGGGACAGAGTGAAAACACCCTGATTATCTACACCAGCGACCACGGCAGTCATTTCCGGACCCGCAACGCAGAGTATAAACGCTCCTGCCACGACGGCTGTCTGCGTATCCCGATGATTGCCTGGGGGCCGGGTTTTGAAGGCGGTCAGACAACCGGTAAATTTGCCAACCTGCTTGACATCCCCAAAACCATCCTGAAAGCCGCAGACGCAGAGATCCCGGCCAGCTGGCGCGGACAGCCACTGCAGGATGCGTTTGACGAGAATAAAACATGGCGTGATGTACACTTTGCCCAACTCAGCGAAAGCCAGACCGGTCGTTGCATACGCACAAGCAAATGGAAATATTCCGTTCGCGCGGATTCAGCTGGCGACATCGGTAAAAACAGCCCCGTCTATTATGATGATTTTCTCTACGACCTTGAGAACGACCCTTTTGAACATAAAAATCTCATCAAAAAACCGGAGTATGGACAAATTCGCAAGGAACTCAAGGACGTACTCCTCAGGGAAATCAAAATTGCCGAAGATGAAACTCCGGAAATAAGAGAAAAATTCTAAAAGATAATTATAACAGACCTCTTTGCCTTATTAACATCAGCATAAAAAAAAGCCAGACCTGCAAGTCCGGCTTTTTTTTTACAACATGATGTTGATTGGGATCATTCTTATTTCTTGTTTTTATTTCTGAATTCTTCAATCTTGGCAAGATAATCAGAAGCAACTGGCTCAAACGGCTTTGGCATAACCGGGTAATCAGGATCCGGCACAGGACATAGGATGTCAGAGATCTTGACCATTTCACCGCTGACAAAAGACTTGTTGGCAGCAATACCGGTAATGATTGAGAAAGCACCTGAACGGTAATCTGCAGCGCGCATGTACTTATCTTCCGGAGCGTTCTTGTCAAAGAGGTCGGCAAGCAGAACCGGGTCACCACCACCGTGGCCGCCTGTACCCTTCCAGAGTTCAACTTCATAACCAGGCAGAAAGTGCGGATAAACCTTGGTCTTTGTTCCTTCCGGTACAAGCTCACCCGGGATGTTACCATCGCCGTTAACGTAAACTGATTCCTGACAGGTATGCTCGATACGTCCCTTTGTACCGTTGAAGGTTACGATGAAACCTTCCCATGGTGAGAACGCGTGCAGTGAGTAGCTCATGGTTGCGCCGCTGCGGTAATTAACGATAACGTTCATTGTATCTTCGATATCCATGTCATCGCTGAAGACACACTTGTCGCGCTGATAACCGTCAAACTCTTCGTTATCGAGGTAAAGTTCCTTGAGTCCTTCATTCTCAGCCATCTTCAGAGCAAACGGACACTTGCCTGAATCAGCACAGCCGTGGCAACGGTTGCCGGCGTTCTCAAGACCAAGACTCTTGGCTGTTTCAGGACGGTAGTAGTTACGCTTGCCAACAGCAAAGACACTTTCAGGAATATCTGAGAGCCACCAGTTAACAAGGTCAAAGTGGTGAGTTGACTTGTGAACCATCAGGCCGCCTGAGTTCTTTTTCCAGCGGTGCCAGCGGCGAAAGTAGTCAGCGCCGTGTGAGGTGTTGAGCAACCAGTGGAAATCGACAGAAACGATGTTGCCGATAACGCCTGACATAAGCATGTCCTTAAGCTGGGTGCGTGGTGGCGCGTAGCGGTAGTTAAAGGTAACGGTAACGGTCTTACCTGACTTCTTCTGAGCCTCGACGATACGCTCGCACTTCTTCTCGTCAGTTGTCATCGGTTTTTCTGTGATAACATCGCAGCCAAGTTCAAGCGCGCGGCAGATATAGTCATCATGAGTGCAGTCCTTGGTTGTAACAATAACTGTATCCGGCTTGCACTCAGCAATCATCTTTTCAAAATCTGAATCAGCGTAAAGCTTAACATCTACGCCAAGTTTTTCCAGGTTCTTCTTGCGAAGGTTCATGCGGCCTTCATTATTATCGCAAATAGCAACAATCTCGCACTGATCCTTGTAGTCTTCACAAATTGACTTCCAGTACATCTCTGAACGTCCGCCAACACCGACCTGTACAAAGCGTTTCTTCTCTGACATCTCACCTCTCCTGTTTTTAAATGGGTATACTGTCAAACAACAGTCCAAAACTAAATATAATCTCTTTAAAGCAAAATTGCCAACGTTGACAATTTTTGATAAAAAATATTTCATGCACCGCCAAATCAAATCACGCCAATCAGCTTGTCTCACGGACAACCAAAGTCGTCGGCAAGGCACAAGTCCAGCCACCTTCAGGAGCAGCCTCACCGGCAATCTTTTTCAGAATTATCTCGGCAGCTTTCAGGCCGACTTCCTTATTTGGCTGGCGGACAGTAGTCAGCGGCGGAGCTGATCTTGACGCCGCCGGCCTGTCATCAAAGCCAACCACCGCAATCTGATCAGGCACTCGAATCTTGCGGTCATAAAAACCCGCCAGCAACCCCATTGCCATAAAATCACTGTAGGCGATTATCGCGTCCGGACTGCGCTCAAGGTCAATCTGATGCGCGACATACCGGCCATTTTCAAACTGCTCTGCACTCAGAACAGTATTACCAGAAAGCATCTCAGGAAACAGCCGCAATTCGTTTATCGCTTTTATATAACCCGGCAACCTCGACATATTCGCCTGGTTCTCAGGTTCCCCCATTCCGGCGTAGGCTATCTTTCTGCGGCCTGTGGAATGCAGGTATTTTACCGCATCATAAACACCCTGCGAGCGGTTGATATTTACCGAATCATAACTGTACATACTGTCAATCAGGAGGTAGGGAATGCCTGAATCCTCAATCTTGGCAATCTCTCTTTCAATCCCCCCGCGTATTACAATCGCTGCCGGACGGCGGTCCAAAGCTTCCTCAATAATTGCCGGAATGTCATTACTGCTTTCAGCCCCACTCTCAGCCATCAATAACGATACCCAGTAACCACTCTCACGCAGAGCCTTTTCCATGAAATACACCTTCTCCATGAAAAGCTCGTCAATCCCCGAAAGAATAACCGTCACCTCATAACTCTGGTTAAGCTTAAGGCTTCTTGCCGCGCGGTTAGGACGGTAACCAAGACGCGTGGCCGACTCCATGACCTTCGCCAGAGCTCTCTCACTGACTGCCCCTTTGCCGGTCATTACACGGCTGACAGTTCTGATTGAGAGGCCAGTATCCCTGGCGACGTCTTTTAGTCCGACCATATGTTCTTCCCGGCGAATGTCCTTTTTTGCCAACGTTGGCAATTTGATTTTATACCCAGCTTTTTCTTATGCAACAAACAAGTTTTAAAAAAGATGATTTTTAGAAAAAAAAACATGGGCATCCCGGCCAAAAACCCTGCCCGGATGCCCACATGGAGGGGGCAATTCTTCTCCCATCGTTCATAAACGCAGCAGGTTATATTAATAACGGGAGATCTTGCGCAAATTTAATATTTATTCACCGACACCTTCATATAAAACTGAAGAAATATAACGCTCTCCGGCATCGGGCAGGACAACGACGATTGTCTTACCGGCAAATTGATCCAGTTCGGCCAATTTTGCGGCCACTGCTGCTGAAGCGCCAGAGGAGATTCCGCAGAGTATCCCTTCTTCTCTGGCGAGGCGGCGTGCGAACTCAATTGCCTCGTCGCTGGAGACTGCCTCAACCCGGTCGATCAGGCTCAGGTCAAGATTTGCCGGTATAAAGCCCGCGCCAATTCCCTGAATCTTATGCGGTCCCGGCACAAGTTCCTCACCTTTAAGCTTTTGCGAAATCACCGGACTGGTGGTCGGCTCAACGGCGACAGAGGTTATCTTTTTGCCTTTAGTATTCTTGATAAAGCGTGAAATACCGCTGATTGTTCCGCCCGTTCCGACACCGGCGACAAGCACATCAACCGCGCCGTCAGTATCATTCCAGATTTCGGGACCGGTTGTTTTCTCGTGTATTGCCGGATTCGCCGGGTTTTTAAACTGTTGCGGCAGAAAATATTTATCAGGGTCAGCATCAACAATCGCCTGCGCCTTATTGATTGCTCCGGGCATCCCTTCTGCGCCGGGAGTCAGAATCAAATTAGCCCCCAGCATCGCCAGAACCCGCCTGCGCTCAAGGCTCATCGTCTCAGGCATGGTCAGTGTCAGTTTATAACCTCTGGCAGCGGCAACATAAGCAAGCGCGATACCGGTATTACCGCTAGTCGGTTCAATAATCTCGACTCCCGGCCTAAGAACGCCGCGCTCTTCAGCATCCCAGACCATCGCCGCTCCAATACGACACTTGACCGAATAAGCAGGATTACGCCCCTCGATTTTGGCAAGAACCCGCGCCTTCCTGCCAACAACCTTATTAAGCTGAACCAGTGGCGTATTACCAATTGACTGTGAATTGTCTTCATATATTCGTGGCATTTTTTTCTCCATTTACTGTATAATCAACATTATGACATTTCCCCAAAGCGTCTAAATCTGATAAAAATGCGAGCATCTTGCGGCAATTTTAGTTTTCGCTTTCTCCAGCGCCCGGCAGAAATCCGCATAAATATCATCTGCCGACTCCAGCCCGACCGATATCCGGATAAGCTTGCCGGTAATTCCCCGCAGCGCCCGTTCAGCCGGTGGCATAGCCGCGTGCGACATCGTTACCGGATACGTCACAATCGTCTCCACCCCGCCAAGACTTACAGCCAGCAGCGGCAACTCAAGGTGTCGCAAGACCTCTTCAGCCAATTCCTCACTGCTGAACTCCAGCGAGAGAATCGCCCCGCCACCTGCCGACTGCGCCATATGCACCTCATGTCCGGGATGGTCGACAAGCCCCGGATAATAGACCTTGCTTACATCATGGTTTTCATGAAAACGTCTGGCCAGATCTGTTGCGGTCTCCTGCTGCGCCTTGAGCCTGACCCCGAGCGTCTTCAACCCCCTCAAGACCAGCCAGCTATCCTGCGCACTGAGTACCGCCCCAAAAGCATTCTGAACAAATTTCAGCCGTGAAGCGATATCCCTGTCCTTGGCAACAACAAGCCCGGCAAGTACATCGCAATGACCATTGATAAACTTGGTAGCGCTGTGAACAACAATATCAAAGCCAAGTTCAAGCGGCCTCTGCAGAAATGGCGTTGTGAAGGTTGCATCAATTATGCTTATGAGTTTGCGCTCTTTGGCAATATCCAGAACCGACCGCAGATCAGTAATCCGCAAAAGCGGGTTTGAGGGCGACTCGATAAACAATGCCCGGGTATTTGACTTTATAGCTTTGATGATATTCTCCGGATTTGAGGTATCAACAAAGCTCGATTCAAGCCCCCAGCGGGCAAAAATTGTATTAATCACCCTGAAAGTTCCGCCGTAAATATCCTCACTGAGAATGATATGGTCTCCCGGCTGAAAGAGCAGCAGCACCGATGAAGTCGCAGCCATGCCGGTACTGAAGGCATACCCGGCAACCCCGCCTTCAAGCTCGGCAATCGCTTTTTCAAGTGCGTGCCGCGTCGGATTACCAGAACGCGAGTAATCATACTCACCGATATCAGTCGGGTCTTTCTGGTGAAAAGTTGTCGCATGATATACCGGTATGCTTGAAGCGCCCGTTAGCGGATCGCGGTCAATACCGGCATGAATAATTCTGGTTGTAAAGTCGTTCATTTTAAAAATTCCTTATTGTTTATTAACGCCGGTCAATCAAGCACGCCTGCAAGGTCGGCAAGAAGATCATTGATACTCTCGATTCCGACCGACAGACGCAGCAGACGGTCATTTATACCAAGGCGCTCACGGGTCTCCTCATCAATATCGGCATGCGTCTGCCGCGACGGGAAGGTTATCAGTGACTCAACCCCGCCAAGGCTTTCAGCAAATGAAATTATCTTCAGCCCCGAAAGTACTCTCTCAACCCTTGAGAAATCATCAACCTCAAACGCCAACATCGCTCCATACCCGGAAGCCGTACATCGCAGGTTACGATGACTCTGCGTCCCCTCAATACCGGGATAATAAACTTTCCTGACGTTCTTGTGGCCAAGCAGGTAATCAGCGATTATTTTGGCATTGGACTCCTGCACCTTGAGACGAAGCGCCAACGTCTTCAGGCCGCGCAGAATCAGCCAGCTGTCCTGGGGGCCGAGTATCGCACCGGTTGCGTTCTGCACATAAGCAATACGCTCGGCAATTTTTTTATCTTTAGCAACCGCCAGCCCCGCCACAACATCATTATGCCCGCCGATATATTTGGTGGCGCTGTAAACCGTAATATCTGCCCCATACTCAAACGGCCTGAAAAATACCGGAGTAAGAAAAGTATTATCGACAATAACCAGACGGTCATGACGTTTGGCAATAGCCGCCAGCGCAGAGACATCGGCAACCTTCAATAAAGGGTTAGTCGGAACCTCGATAAAAATCGCCTTCACCCCGTCAAGCGCCAGTAATTTCTCCGTTGCCAATAGATCGGTAGTATCGACAAACAGCGGCTCAATACCGCAGACTTTATGAAACTGCTCAAATAAACGCACCGAACCGCCATAAATATCCTCAGTAACAACAATTTTATCACCCGGCGCAAACAACCGCAGAACCGCATCAATCGCTGCAAGGCCAGAAGCAAACGCGCTCGCCCCAGCCCCACCCTCAATAGCCGCAAAAGTTGACTCAAGAGCGCTGCGGGTAGGATTTGCAGAACGGGAATAATCAAAACCCGTACTCTGGCCAAGCGCCGGATGCGCAAAGGTCGCACACTGGTAAACCGGCATGGAGATTGCTCCGGTAGTAGGATCAAAACCTGTCCCCGCCCGTGCAAGCAATGTGTTAATTTCCATCAGTACGCCTCCGCAAAAATAAATAAACCAAACCAAACACATCAAGACTATCGTTTTTGTGATATTTACCAGTAAATAAAAATGGCTTATTAGGCCGCAAAAAAAATCAGATCGAATAATTATCCACACCCTGAGCGCAAATCCGCTTATCCTCATCAACCAGATCACGCAGGGTCTTGCGATCATAAACGCTCTCAAGCGCCTCAGTCACCTCACTCCAGAGATTCAGAAAAATACAACTCCCTTTGAGCGGACAATCACCGGATTCCCGACTGCTAACACAATCAACCGGATTGATCGGCCCCTCGATAAAACGAATAATATCACCTACAGTAATCTCCGCAGCCGGGCGGGCCAAAACAAAGCCGCCATCCTTGCCACGTTTGCTATCAACAAAACCACCCTGCCGGAGCTGATTAAGAATATTCTCCAGAAAACGCCCAGGAATGGCCTGCTTTGCTGCGATCTCAGTAAGCCGCACCAAACCATCACCATCACGACGAGCCAACTCAAAGAGCGCCCGCAACGCATACTGGCATTTCAAGGAAACAGACATATAAATCTCCAGACAGCTTTATCCCTAAACCAATCATCTTTATGATAAATCAATATTCTTATTTGTCAAGATTTTTTTTGACAAATTATCACAAAGAAGACAATTAATAATCGCCACAAACATAATCGACAACCGGCAAAAAAAGAAAAACCGGCATATACCCCGTAATTTATGCCCGTAAACCGCATATATCAGAGAATTAACTTTGTATATATATTCTACACGCAAAATATAATAAATAAACCATAATCAGGTAAAATATCTACAGGAATGAATAAATCATCTGCTTTTAAAATCCTTTTTATCCAGATTATACTCACGCATTTTCTCATTGAGCGCTCTCGTTGTCATGCCTGCCGCCGCAGCCGAATCTGCAATCCTACCCCGGTTTTCAGCAAGCAATTCAGTCAGATAAATACGCTCATAATAAGCAACAACCTCGCCTCTTACTTCTTTCCACGGCCTTGATGATATCCCGCCCGCCAGCGCCGTAAGCAATGCCGCATCCTGCTTTCCCTGTCGCTGACTGGTAGAAATTTCGTCAGGAAGCTCGGAGACGGAGATAATATCACCGTCACAGAGCAGCATTGCCCTCTCAATGACGTTGATAAGCTCCCGCACATTACCCGGCCATGAATATTCAGAGAGTGCATCAAGAGCCGCGTCATCAATATCATTTACCTCTACACCAATACGTGGTGAAAAGTATTCAATATAACTCTGAACCAGTTCGGGAATATCCTCCTTACGCTCCCGCAACGGTGGAATCAACAGACTTACCACACTAAGGCGGTAATAAAGATCCCGGCGAAATCTCCCGGCCTCAACCTCCGCAGCCAGATTCCGGTTAGTCGCCGCCATCACCCTCACATTAACATCAATCGTCCGCTCGCCGCCAATCTTCATGAACTTCCGATCCTGCAATACCCGCAACAGCTTTACCTGAAGTGACAACGGCATATCACCAATCTCATCAAGAAAGATCGTACCTTCATGCGCCATCTCAAAAGCGCCGCGCCTGGCACGCACTGCACCGGTAAACGCCCCCTGCTCATGACCAAACAACTCGCTCTCAAGAAGATTGTCCGGCAAAGCTGCACAATTAATAGGAATAAACGGCCCCATCGATCGGGCGCCCTCAGAATGCAGCGCCAGAGCAAGCCGCTCCTTACCAACACCAGTTTCGCCAAGAATCAACACCGAAGTATCGCTCTTGACAACACGCCTGGCAATATTTATGAATGAAAGCATCGACCGGGAGTTGGAAACAAAATCGGACAACCGTGGCTCGGTCGTAAGCTGACGCGCCCTGATAATGTTGCTGCGACTTGCAAACTTTTTCTGCGCAACCCCTTCTATCGCCGCAGCAATATCCGCATCCGAAAGCTTCGAATGCAACACGACGTCAACACCCTCGGCAAGCAACTGCGCATGGTACGACTCATCCCCGGACTCGGCAATAACCACCAAAACCGGCAACTCAGGAAGCGAGGTTATCATTTTAATTGAGTCAGAAAAAGGAACAGGAAGTAAAACTTCTGATACCACAATCACATCGGAGGGTTCACTGCCAAGCGCCCCCAAAAGGTTACTATTTTCTGGAAATAACAGTAAATAATCAAATTTTTCAAAGTGCTTGACGAGCTTTTTTTCGATTTTTTTCTCGCTGACTGCCAACGCAATTCGTAATAACATGCTAATCCTCCAATTTTAGGATATTATACTTCCTGTTTTACGGAAGTAAAATTTCTTTTTTTGTTTTTCAGCTACGTTTAAAAAAATATTCCGGCGCAGGCACAAATGATCTAAGTTCTTGATAAATATAAAGTTGATATTTTTATATTTTTTTTGAAAATTACTGGCACACCAATTGGAATTATAATTTCAAGCAGCTCACAGTGAGCAGTGAAACCTTAAAATGGAGAAACAGATGGCTACAAAAAAAGAAGGTGGTTGCGGTGAAGGTTGTGCCAAGAAGAAGACAACAAAGAAAAAGACAACAAAGAAAAAAGTAACTAACAGTACTCCAAAGAGATAAAAAAGTTTAACGGTGTTATCATGAAGTAATTACAATATTTATTCTTTACTATTAAGGATTTTTAAAAATGAAATACTTTAAGTTTGCAGTTATTGCTTCTTTCTTTCTTGCTTTGGCTACATTTGTATGCGCTCAGGAACAGGAAAACGAAACAGTCAGCGGTAAGTTGAAGGTTGTTATGGATGAGCAGGGTGCAGTTAAAAGTGCAAGCATTCTTGATGAAGATGGCGCTGTAAGCTACAACATCGTTATTACCAAAGATTCAGCAAAACAGCTTTCAGCTCTCAACGGCAAGATGGTTGAAGTGACTGGAAAAATCGCCGAAAAATCAGAAGACGAACCTCTTCTTATCACTGTAATTTCAATTAAAGAAGTGGCTCCGGCAGCAGCAGCACCAGCCGACGCAGGTATGTAATCTGATTAACCTGATCTAATTATCACTGCCGTGGCTATGGACTCTGGTCTATAGCCACGGCATATGCTTAAAAAAACAAACAATACTTTCGGAGAGAACTAATGAAAAAATTTACAGTCCTTGCAATCCTTTTTTCCCTTATCAGCCTTGCAACAGCCGCTGCTGAAGAGTATATCGGTTCAGCCACTGCCACAAAAGATGATAAAGGAAAAGTAACCGCCATAACCTTCAAGAGCGATGACGGAAAATCATATCTGGTCAAAGTCAACTCAGGCTCAACCAAGCTCATCAAACAGGCTGAAGGAAAGACTATTCAGGTCAAGGGCAAGGTCTCAAGCGCAAAGAACAAAGAAGGCAAGGACGAGGAATGGCTGAATGTCGGAGGCTTTGAATTTGTTGCAAAGGGCAAAGTTGCCGTTACCAAGGAAAATACAAAAATAACTGGTGTCAGCATTGGTTCAACTGAACTGAAATTCGATGGCAAGGCTAAAAACATAGCAGAAAAAGCGGAAAATAAAGAAGTTGTCGCAATAGGCAAATATATTACAAAATCTGTCGGCAAGGGCAAAGAAAAAGCCGATAAAGAGTATTTTGTAGTCAAGAGCTTCACCGTCAGTGAAGAAGCCAAGAAACAAGAATAATATTTGTCTAATAAGTAATAAGGTTAACGAAAATGTCTGGCAAACGAATTGGGCATCGACAGGCCGGAAGCGGCAGACTTCCCAAGAAGAAACAGCATAATAAAAACAAATCAATCAATAAAAACCGCGATAATGAGCGATACGGCCGCGAGGACTCCGGTAACGCCGAAGAGTAAGGCCTGAGAATCATTTAGCGCAAATGTCATTGACAGTACCCGAGCCAGACCGAGTTCCGGAGGTGGAGGTACTGTTCTCTTTTTCCAGGAACAAAAATTAGGTTCTTTATAAATGAAAAAAATCAAAGATGGTTTTATACTGCCCAGCGCAGCTTTTACAGTATCACGAAACACCATTAAGTTCTATGACAGTATTGAAAAAAAACCGGAAGTAGGAGATCTGGCTTACTGCAAGATTGAATACACCGGCCAGCATGAATCACTGGAAAACTGTGAAGGACGCATCCACCGCATTCAAGACGGCACCCACGCAATCATGGTTTACGGCAACCGTTACGCACCGGATTATTATGAAGGTTTTGTACCGGAAGCTATCTCAAGCCATGAGGATCTGCTGGCAAGAAGCGGCGTTATCGGCAAAATGAAAAATAAAAGCTCACTGGTCGCAGACCCGACCAAGGTCAAGGTTCTTGGCTATGTCTGCAATAAGGACGGCAAGGTTCTCAACACCCGCGACTATAATAAAATCATCCCGAAAAAATGTGAAAAGAAGGGCAAACAGCGCGCAAAGATGATACTCTGCGTCGGTACAAGCATGAACAGCGGAAAAAGCGCCGCCGCTGCAGCTTGCTGCTGGGGACTGTCCACAATGGGGCATACCGTCCGCGGCTCAAAAATCACCGGCACAGCCAGCCTTAAAGACATTCTGTCGATGGAAGACAACGGTGCGCGCCCGGTTAGTGACTTCACTTACCTTGGCTTTCCTTCAACGTACATGCTAAGCGAGGAAGAACTGCTCTTTATCTTCAACAGTATCGACATGAAATACGGCAACAAAAAAAATAATTACTGGGTTGTCGAGATTGCCGATGGTATCATGCAGCGTGAAACCTCGATGCTTCTGCGCTCGGAGGTAGTGCGTGAGAGGATTCACAAACTGGTCTTCTGCGCTTATGATGCGATGGGGGCAATCGGCGGGATACGTATGCTCAAAGACGAATACGGACTTGTGCCTGATGCTGTCTCCGGAGTCTGCTCTAGCTCACCACTTGGCATCCGTGAAGTAAGCAAGTACACAGACATTCCGATATTTAACAGCCGCAACCGCAATCTTGATCTTATCTCCAAACTTATATTTTAGAACATCCAAAGTTCCGGAATAATTGCAAAAAGATCAAGCCCTGCCAAATACCGGCAGGGCTTGATCTTTAGCGCCTCTAAGACTCTTAGCCAGAGATTTGATCTATTTTACACACGCCGAACCCGGTGGGTAGACCAGAGCCTTTTTTATGTCTTTAGTGAAATACCGCTCACGCAATTCTCTGGCTGACTCCCTGGCCAGTTCTGCCGGACTGGTATCTGTAGAATGCGTCATTTTTTCAAGGGTAAACTTACGGCTGTTTTTGACATACTTGTTAAGAGTAAACATTGCCGCCAGATCATTAACACCGGAAATCTGCCTGAGCATCTTCGTTAAGCCTGGCCCGGCAAATATCAACGACAGATCACGCGCCGGAAGAAGAGTGCTGATCCACAGCCGGTTAATGATTTTAGGCTGGCGCAAATAAAAACCGTCCGCAAAATTATCCTTTGCAACCTCAGCTATCGCGTTGTCAATTTCATGCAACCTCATATCATAGTCAGGGCGCTGCCACTCAGAGATTAACTCAAAACCTGAAGTTGAAAAGATCGCCGGTACTGCTGTTATATACTCATGTTTTGCCCCGGCAATTGCGGCGATAACTCTGGCAAGCGGGTCTGAACGCAATGACCACTTGCGCGTAAACGGTGCTATCCCTCCGCCATTAATATAAATATAATTAAGCAGGGTCAGACAGAACATCGAACCATCCCCCCCCTCCTGCTCTGCCCCGGTAAAATCGGCAACTACCGGTTTCTCAAGATGCCGCTGCCACAATTCCCGGCACGCACCACTGATTGCACTGCCATTGACTGAATTATTGCGCACAAGCCCGACCAGATAATATTTGCGGTAAAACTCTTCAGGAGAAATAACCTGCAAACCTGTTGGCTGCATATGAATGACCCGACCACGACCCTCAGAATCCCGAAAATATACCGCCGCATGGCTGTAAGCAATTTTTGGCTCACCAAGAGAAGCCGCTGAAGCCGGAAGAAAACCTGACGTGCGCGCCAGAAAGATGTCCCCTTCCCTCAACCTGAGAGTTGTCGGAAAAAATCCCTCCTCAGCCCACTTTTGCGTAGCGACCTGATTTGAGCAACCAGTCAGTACAACAAACAAACCCTCACAGATGAGGAAAAGAAACGCCCGACTAAGCCTGCTTTTTTCTGCCTTTTTTCTCATTTGAAGAAAAAACTCCGAAGCGAAAGCACATTATAATGACAAAATACTCATTATGTGCTGCGACTGCCGCGCAACACATAATGGCGTATTGTACACTTTTTTTCTCTAAATTGTGAAGCCCGAAGCAACAATTACTACCGGATTGCACCTTAATTGCCTAAGCATTTTGAACTTGATTATTTTTTTTTCAAAAACAACGACAAAAGTTGAATATAAAAAGCGTAATGACCGATAAAAGGATATCGTAGGTCTTTTTTCCGGTATGGACTGTGTTTTATTGCAGAAAACGGATGCGGACTGAATAAGCAGGCTAAATTACTGTAAGTACCGTCGCAGTAATATGCTCGAATAAATAAATGTTGTTATTGCTTTTTTTAAACAAACTACTATAATTTTCAACGTCCGTTAACATAAGTCTTTTATCTGGTAAAAGTTGTGATTATCGGACATTAATATTGGGGGACAGTAATGAAGAAGTTTTTCGCTGGTTTTATAATTCTGACAGCGTTAATTACAACCATAACCGGCCAATTAATGGCGCAGGAAGCAGCTCTGCCACCGGTTCCGGGTGGTTCGGATCTGGCGACTATTCCAGACACCTCCCCTGCCGGGCGGGACACGGTTGATAATGCAAATGGCACAAGTATTGCTGATGTGCCGGTTTCGGCAAAAGCTCCTGTAGTCGGAACCCCGGAAAAACCTGTGGTAAACAGAATTATCGTCCGGGGAAGCTTTATCACTGAATCCGAGGTCAAGGCCCGTCTTGGAACACGTGAAGGGCAGCCTCTTGACAAGAAGGTTCTTGAGGAAGACTTCCAGCGCCTCTACAAGATGGGACGTTTTGCTGACGTTCAGATCAAGCACGAGGTTGTTCCCGGCCAGAACCGCATCAATATCATCATCCTTCTGCGCGAAAAAGACGTTATCAAGCGAATTTCTTTCCGTGGCAACAAGGGACAGAAACCAAACAACCTGATAAAAGAAATCAAGAGCAAGACAGGTGAACGCTATGACACCGGTCAGGCAACCCGTGACGCCCGCACACTTGAGGATTTCTACAAGAACAAGTTCTGGTACTTTGCCAAGGTCAAGGTTCATCCCGAACCGTTTGAAGACGGGGTGAAGCTGGTCTTTGATATTGACGAAGGTGACAAGCTCTGGGTCCGCGATGTTGTCTTCCGTGGTAATTACCGTTTTACAGCACAAGCCTTGCAGCAGGTAATGAAGACCAAGGGCAGTACCTTTTTCACCCGCGGCAAGATGGTACGCCGTGATTTTGAAGAAGACCTTGAGCGTCTGCGTCTTTACTATCAGTCAAACGGCTACCTCGACGTAACGGTCACCGAGCGCCCTTTCCAGATCACCGACAACGCGACTGACAATGGCTGGTTCGGCCGCAAGGAAGCTTATATCTATGTTGATATTGAAGAAGGTGAGCAGTACCGCGTTGGAACGGTCAGCTTTGACGGCAACGGACTTGTCTCGGATGATGCCATCAGAAACGTTGTCGAAACGATGCCGGGAAAAATCTACAGCCCGCTGACCACAGCCTCAGACTCCAAGCTTATCCGTGATATTTACGGCAAGTACCCAAACAGCCGTTACTTCACCAAGATCGTCCCTGAGCGTGTTCTGACTGAGCAGCCGAATGTTGTTGATGTGATCTTCCATATTAGCGAAAGCCCTCAGGTTGTTATTGAAGACGTACAGATCGTCGGTAATACCCGCACCAAAGACAAGGTCTTCCGCCGTGAGCTTGAATTCTTCCCGGGTGAGATGGTCGACTCAACCAAGATCAACCAGAGTGAGAACAATATTAAAAATCTCAACTACGTAAATGCCGATACCCTGGCAATTGATGTAAAGGAAGGCTCCGCCCCAGACCGCGCCCGGGTTGTTGTTGATCTGGAAGAGATCTCAACCGGTAGCTTCAATTTCGGTATCGGTGTTTCAACCGAAGAACCTATCGCCGGCTCAATCACCCTGACCCAGCGCAACTTCGACTACACAGATTTCCCTGAAAGCTTTAAAGAATTTATCACAGGAAAATCTTTTGTCGGTGGGGGACAGTACGCCTCAGCCAGTTTCTCAATGGGAACAAAGAGCCGCAATATAGGCTTTGATTTCAACAATCCATGGATCTTCGATAAGCCTATCAGCTTCGGCTTCGGCCCGTTCTGGAAGACCTATGAGTGGGATGACTTTGATGATGAACGCCTTGGTTTCTACGCTTCTATCGGCAAACAGCTCTGGAGCAAGAATTTCAAAGCCGGCCTGACCTACCGCCTTGAGCGTGTGGAAATGAACGACATCGCCTCAGATGCCTCGTCAGCCATAAGAGAAGAAGCTGGTACCAACTGGCTCAGTAGCGTAGGTCTTTCTCTTAACTGGGACTCACGAAACAACGTCTTTGATCCGGAGAAAGGCTTCCTTATCAGTAATGTCGCCAAGCTTTATGGCGGTATTTTTGGCGGGGATTATGATTTCTGGAGCAACCAGACCAAAGCGCAGGTTTATTATCCGTTCTTTACAGACCGCAAGGAACGCAATTATGTCCTTGCCGCACGTACAGACTACAGCACCATGGGAACCTACAGTGACAGCAACCATATCCCGGTCTACGAAAGACTTTATGCCGGTGGTATCGGCTCTGTACGTGGCTGGCGTTCACAGACACTCTCCCCACACCAGAGTGACAGTGCCATCGGTGGCTACAGCTCACAGACCAACTCAGTTGAAGTCTTTATCCCTGTCTATGAAAAGCTGTTAAAAGCAAGTTGGTTCTTTGATGCAGGTGCGGTATTTCCAGATACATGGGCCTTCAGCGGCGGAGAAGAAGCAGGACCAAATGGCGGCTGTGGCTACAGGTACAGTACTGGTCCCGGCATACACGTCAAGACCCCGTTATCACCGATGCCGATTCGAGTTTATTTCCCGATTCCGCTCAACAAGAAAGAAAACGACAGCACAGAGTTCTTCCAGTTTTCATTTGGCGCAACATTCTAAGAACTTTTATTGGGAGTTATCTGAAACTGACTCATTATTCTCATAATAGCGTCTAGTTTCTATTGACATAACACAGAATAAACCTATAAATAGAGTACTCCTTACTGGAGTGCTCTATTTTAATGAATAAGTCCCGGTAGTCCAACGGATAGGACGGAAGCCTCCGGAGCTTCAGGTAGGGGTTCGATTCCCTTCCGGGACGCCAAATACGAATGCGAACTGGTTCAGGCCAGTTCGCTTTTTCTATTAAATCAATAAGTTACAAGCACGTCCAGTTCACCCTGATTCAGATTAATTCCTTGATATGCGACCATTTTTTGGGTATTTTTTTGGGTATATTGAGTCTTCAATCTGAAGATGCCAACAATGTCATTAACAAATCGCAAAATCAGTAACCTAAAACCAGCCAAGAAAGCCCAGAAGATTTCTAATGGCGAGGGACTTTATATTCACATATCAACACCCGCAGCCAAAGCGGCATTACGCGCAGCAAATACCTCTGGTGGTTCAGAATCATAATCATCTGGATGACAGAAGTTGCTACTGGAGGTCGTACCCGGAATAATCTTCCGACCCTTCGAGGTAAACTCATCCATATAACCACCATCACCATAGGTATATTTCTTTTTATTCACAGGCATTTCCTTTATGTATAATCGTTGTCATAATATATGCCTATGAAAATTTTTAAAGCAAAACACCTTCATTCTTAAGCCATCATTAAAAAATGATTGGTTAATTGCGAATTCAACGCCCTTATATTTAATATTATATATAACCAGCTACTGGGGCGTAATAGAAATACTACCAGACAATACATTAATATTTTCAATTACTGATACAGCTTCTCCTAATTCATATAACCCTGAGGCAGATCCAAAATCTTTATAGAACATCACTACATTCCCCCATGGAGCATAATAAGCCAAAGTTCCAGTTTTTGCATTTGCTAAAGGGGTTGATGATGTATTTAATTTCTTCGGGGGATAAAATATCTTCTCATTATCGCCATAATTATCAACTTTTATCTTCAGTGGAAGCTGACCATACAAATCTTTGGAAGCCTGACTGTCATTCAATTTGAACACAACCTCTTTATCGCCTGCGATAACTTTAATTTCCATAGCAGCCCTTCCCTGAATTAAAAATCTATTATTCTTGCCGTCTTGCGAGGACTCAATCGACTGACGCCCCAACAGACTAATAATACCTGCGAGAACAAGACCAAGTGTACTAAAAGCTAAAAATACTTTCACGAAACACCTTTCGAAATATTAAACGCCGATTGAAGTCAGCCAGTCCATTATTTGTTTTGATACATTTGCACCACCACTATTGTACACCCCGAAGCCTTTTACAACATTAGAACCAGAACACATATTTATAATGTCACTTTCAATATTACCGCTTCCTCCTCCGCCATGAGTATAGAAAGGAGCAACAATTTTACCTTTCAGATCATAATCATTAAGAAAAGTGGCAAGTGGAGGAGCAATTGTGCTGCACCAGTTAGGAGAGCCAACCAAAATCTTTGAAGCAGTATTATTCTTGGGCATAGCCTTTAGTTCTGGTTTGAAGCCTTTTCTTGTCTCAGTTCTGGCTTGATTAACAACCGCATTATAGTCAGTTGTGTATGGCTTGATCGGTTCGAGTTCAAAAAGCTGACCATCCGTGGCCTGGGCGATCAGTTCAGCGATTTTTCTGGTATTGCCATGCCATGAATAATATACAATTAGAATATCTATATTCATAATGAGTGTTTCCTTTGTAGTCAAGTTTTATGTTATACATTTAGTCCGGCAGCATAAGCCATTTCAAAAGAAGTTGTATCTTTTACACCACCGGCATCCCATGAGCCTGTAAGAAGCGCTTTCGATGATTTGCAGTTATTCAACTCTGCCGGTATCTCCAGATTGCCAATCATTAAAACAACGTCCACACCTGTACCCTGTTTTATATCCTTTGTATTCACTTTATTGTCGACCTTATGGAATGTATTGTGACCAATATGGATGTTTCCTACTTCAAGTTTTCTGTAAAAAAAGATGTTATCTTGTCAAACGGTATAACATCTGTTTTATCATACAAATCCGTATGATTAGCACCCGGAATGATCAATAGCTGCTTTGGCTCTTTTGCTGCCTTGTAGGCAGTTTCACTGAAATAGCGCGAATGAGCCTTTTCTCCGTGAATTAACAAAATTGGGCGCGGCGATATTTCTGCGATGTACGTCAGGATCGGCATGTTCATGAATGAAAGCGGGGTGGTGAGTGTCCACGAGCCGTTTGAATTGATTGCTCGTGGGTGAAAGCCACGTTCTTTCGATTTATAGTATGCCGCATATTCCACAACAAACTGAGGCTCTCCGCCCTTGAGTTCCAACGAAACCGGCCCATATGCAGGAGTGCCTGCTTCAGCATCAAGCCAACGCTGTTGTCCGAGCTTTTCAAGTGTCTTGGTACGCTGATCAAGAGTAACGCTGTCATTGTAGCCCTTGGACATAACGCGTGTCATGTCGTACATGGTGCTGGTCACCACTGCCTTGATACGTTTATCCACTGCGGCGGCGTTCAATGCCATACCACCCCAGCCACATATACCGATAATACCAATCCGCTCACGGTCGACGTTAGGCTGTATACCAAGGAAATCGACAGCAGCTGAGAAATCTTCAGTATTGATATCCGGAGATGCCACATTACGAGGCTCTCCACTACTTTCTCCAGTATAGGATGGATCAAAAGCCAATGTAATGAATCCTTGTTCAGCCATGGTTTGTGCGTAAAGACCAGACGATTGCTCCTTTACAGCACCAAACGGGCCACTAACAGCAATTGCAGCCAATTTACCACGGGTGTCTTTCGGCTGATAGAGATCTCCCGACAATGAGATCCCGTAACGGTTTTTGAAAGTTACTTTCTTATGGTCTACCTTATCACTTTTGGGGAATGTTTTATCCCATGTTGATTTTTTATTCATTTTCGAAACCTCCAGCGACCACGCCACAAATCCCAAACAGAGTATCAGGCCAGTCACAATATATATTTTCTGAACAATTGAGGTCGTATCCATGTTTACTCCCTTTGCATTTAGATTTACTTTTCCATACTTTCATCTCGTCTGTCTGTGATAGACGAGATGAAACGTTAAAAAGCTATGTCTGTTCACTCAACTATGTTTGGCTTAACTATTCCAACCTTGTTTTCCAGCACTTCAAATATGGCTTTGAGCTGATCTTTTGTAAGACCTGCGTTCTGTGCCATATTTACATGTGCCTTCAGTTGCGGTTCTGCTCCATTTATATTGCTGAGTATAGAAACAGTGACCAGCTCTCTGGTTTTATGATCTAGCACATCACGGGTAAAAATATCTCCAAAAAGGTGACTTTGCAGATATGTATTTATAACTGGCACAAAATCAAACAACGCCCCTTTGACAGGCTGCCCTACAAGCTCGGTCTGTACTTGAGTTCCAACGTCAAGACTATTAAAGTCATTAGGGAGAGCCGTTGCGTCCTTGCCAGCTGGATCATTAACCCCTTTGGTTTTTCTCTCATTTACAACTGCCATAAAAGTTCCAAGCGCATTCAAAGAACGGGGAAAGCCGCAATATGGATACACCTGAACCAATACTTCTTTGACTTCATTAACCGTTAATCCGGCATCCAATGCTGCATTCAGTGATTGCGCTAATTTTTCAAGATCTCCGCTAGCAGCAAACGCTGAAACAGGAATAATCGCCTGCTGTTTCTTGTCCAGATATTTATCTACGTCCATTTTGTTTCCTTTTTCTGTTTTCGTAACAGCACTTAAATACTGTTCATCCGTAACCTTCTCTTTCCAGATAACATTCTGACCATCTTTGCTGCCGGTAATTACCAGATGCGTTACCGCATGATCCGGTGTTGCACCGTGCCAGTGATCAATATCCGGCGGACACCATACGGTTTCACCTTTCTTGAATGCAATCACTTTCCCATCCCGTGTTCCGGTCAGGCAGGTACCGTTTGTAACAATCATGTGCTGACCAGCAGGATGCAAATGCCACGCCGTTCTTGCCCCAGGCTGAAAGGAGACATATGCCCCTGAAAAAGCGGTGTCTTTGTTTTGGGGGAAGAGCATCTCAACAAATACCTTGCCGGTAAAATACTGTTCCGGACCAACAAAGGTCTTTTGCGCCCCAGTATGGTAAAGGGTTTGCTCCTTTCCTGAGCTATCAGCAGCAAATGAAACGGAGTTAAATAAAACAACACTTAAACACAAAATTACTTTCACTATTTTATTCATCGTGTATATTCCTCATCGTTGACGTGCTCCAGCCACTCAACCGCACTCCCATCCTGACTTTCCTGAATTGCGATATGACTCATCGCGGTATCGGGACTTGCACCGTGCCAGTGCTTCTCACCTGCAGGAAACCAGACCACATCCCGGGTTGGATTTCCTGAATTTCTCCGCCTTCTGTGCATACCCTCCCAAGTCCAGAAAGAACGATAAGTGTCTGCCCTATAGGATGGGTATGCCAAGCTGTTCGAGCACCAGGCTCGAACGTAACGACACCACCCGATGTCCGTGAACTATCCTCTTCAGTAAAAAGCATCTCAACACGGACATTGCCGGTAAACCAATCTGCCGGACCTTTAAACGATTTTTTTGAGGCATTTTTTGTAATTTTCATTATTTTCTCCCTTAAAGAGCCGCTTGCAACACAGAGATAATATCCGCTTCACTCATCGGTGGACGGGCAGGCAGATTGCCATTACCATCATTGATGATGCGTAACGTTTCCTGCGCGTATTTGGCAAACAGCTTGTCATCAATATCAAGTTCTGAGAAATGCGTCGGACATCCAATCTCTTTGAGGAACGCTTCAAACTTGTCAACCCCTGCAAGTGCACAATCCAAGTCATTTGGCCCTTTGGATTTTAGCCCGAATATGCGTTCGGCAAATTGAACAAATTTAGAGGTATGCTGCTTCGCAGCAAAGCGCATCCATGAGGGGTTGATTATTGCCAGACCGGCCGCATGAGTAATGTCATGGAAAGCAGAAACGGTATGCTCAATCATGTGTACCGGATAGCCGCCGTTCGTTCCACAGTTTACCCAACCGTTTAACGCAAGAATCGAGCCCCATTGCATATGCGCCCGTGCTTCAAGATCAGAACCATCAGCAATTGCACGTTTGCCGTATTCCATTACTGTCAGGATAACACCTTCAGCGAAACGGTCTTGTATCGGTGTGCCATCAACACCATTAAAGTACGCTTCGGTCACATGGGTAATAATATCGCACACTCCAAAAGCGGTCTGGTTTTTGGGGACGGTCAGGGTTAATTCCGGGTCAACAATCGCAACCTTTGGGTACATACAGGCAGCACCGGTAAATGATTTTTCTTTGGTTGCTTCATTCGTAATCACACCGTTAGGGTTCATCTCCGAACCTGTAGCCGCAAGTGTAGGAACGGTAACAATTGGCAGCGCTTTTGTTGGAAAAAATGGTTTCGGCTGACCATGAAAAATCATATCCCACGGATCACCATCATAATAAAATGCAGCTGCCATAACTTTAGAGGCATCCATCGTGCTGCCACCGCCAAGAGCGACGATCACATCGCAATTTTCATCATGGGCAATTTTAGCCCCTCTTGCAACCGAGGTAATTCTGGGGTTCGGCTCAACCCCGTCGCATTCAGCATAGTCAATTCCGCTTTCCTTCAGGCTGGCGACCGCACGATCGAAAATACTGGTCTTTTTCACACTGCCTCCACCGGTAACAATCAGCGCTTTCTTCCCATAGCGGCTTACGACTTCACCAAGGCGAGGAAGCGAACCAGCGCCAAAAATCACATCGGTAGGATTGTGGTATTCGAAGTTCATGGTTTCTCCTTTGGGGAAATGGTTTTTAACTGCTTTGAACTTACTATACAACTAAATCAATATTTTTTGAATACCTGATCCTCTTAATATATTGCCTATTTCTACCCAAATGTTGACTTACAGGTAAATATCGGGCAAAATAGATGTATAATTATATTGCAACGCATAAGGAGTCGCTCATATGTCAAAAACGAATATACTTACTAAGCATTTTCCTGAAATGGAAGACGGGGCTATTGAATCCACTTTAGAAGGTGTTCTGTTATTTCAGGGCCATCAGCATGTTCGTTCTCGTCCGATGGTTTACAGCCCAGGCCTATGTATTGTTATTCAAGGGCATAAGGTCGGTTATCTTGGTGGCAAGAAATTCACCTATGATTCGGATCATTACCTAGTTACATCCGTTACCATGCCTTTTGAATGCGAAACTTTCGGTACTCCCAAAGAGCCGGTTCGCGGTCTATATATTAACCTTGATATGGGAGTCTTACGTGAATTAATTGGCAAGGTGGACATTCCGCTTGAACAGACGAAAGCAGCCGATAAGACACTACCGCTTGGTATTGGCCCCGCAGAGATGGATAACGAAATGATCGATGCTCTTTGCAGGCTTTTGAAGTGCATACAGTCTGAGATAGAGGTGGAGATTTTAGGAAAAGGGATTATCCGGGAGATTATGTACAGAGCTTTGTGTGGTACTCAGGCAGCTCTTTTATACTCCATCGCCACACACAACGGAACATTCTCACAGGTTGCCAGAGCCTTGAAAGTCATACAAAATGACTATGCAGACAACCTTGATGTTGAGCTATTGGCCAGTTCCGCCCACATGAGCGTTTCGGCTTTTCATCGTGCGTTTAAAGAAATGACGTCCGATTCGCCCATGCAATATTTGAAGAAAATCCGCCTGACAAAAGCAAGGGATATGATTGTGCAGGATAGCCTGAAAGCATACGCGGCGGCTGACCGGGTTGGGTATGAAAGTGCGTCCCAGTTCAGCCGGGAATTCAAGCGACATTTTGGCCAAACCCCAGCCGAAATGATGCGGGAGTTACGTGCGTAATAGCCTTTTATTCCACGGTTATATTTAATTATAAATCTTATGCAATAAAAAACACACATTGGAATTACCTAACCTCTAGATGACTATAGGTATTTGCAATCTTAAAATATTGGCGTAGAACTAAGTTCTAATCCGATAAACCCTAAAAAGGTTGACCAGTTATTTTAAACCAGCAAGCATCTTCAGCCGCTTTTCAATAACAGAGAAGCGTTCTTCTATTGTTACGTGTCCGGGGAGTGCCTGCATGAAATCCCTGTTACCAAGGAATGAACTTATCTTCTCAGAAATAAATGTCTTTAAAGCTGGGGCACTCTCCTGAACTTCCTCTACCAGTTCGCTCCTACCATCAATGACCGCAATCAGATCTTCCAAATCATGGCTTCCATAGAAATCATTATTACCACGACCATAGAAAGCCTCTATTTTGGTTGCAATGAAATATGGAGCTGTGATAAGTCTGATTTTCAAATCGTTTGTCAGCATATAAGGCTTTGCATTATGCAGGGCGTCATTATACCACTTGTTGCTGAAACCAAGGATATCAGCTGTCGTTGGCATGATGTCAATTGTCAGGTCATCAAGTTTCCACCGGCAGATAACTGACGAATCTGACATATCATTTTTAAAGCCAAGGTTTCTCAGGTCATCTTCTAATGTTATATAATCAGAACGTGAACCAATTTCTGTAATCACATCCACATCAAGAGTAGGACGAACATCTAAAGCCAGAGGATCTGTTATTAAAAGCCTGTGGTTGCCCCACCAAGAAAAGCTACTTTATCGAGCAGCTTGCCAAATCCTTGTGCGGCTTTTATAAGCATCTGAATGTTCTGTTGATTAATGGACATTTATTCGCTCAGTATTTTAGTAAAGCGGTCTTCAGCAATGGCGCGTTCGCGCGCCCTGCCACTGCGAATCATATCAACCAAAGCAAGGAGTTCATAAAGCTTATCGTCTTTCACAGCCGCATCAGGAACTGAACGGTAGATCGGCTGCAAAGAAATACCCTTAACCGTTCCTTCAGCATATGGCCACACTGGCGGCAAGTCATTTCCCTGCATTATAGTTTCCTGCATAAACGGCGCTGCGTAGCCGGTCGGGATACCTCTAGTTTGTTTACCTAGCTCAGGGGGGAAGCAGTATTTAACCCCGTGAACCATGAATTCAAGTAACGCTGAATGCACAACATAATTCTTTTCATTATCAATTAGGCGGGATTTATGTGCACGTTTCAAGGCAGCATGAACTTCTGATGAACTCATACAAAGCTCTTCTGCGAGTTTACTGTAACTCCAGTGTTCAAAGTTTTGTTCTTTGACCAAAATTTTCAGTAGAACCAATATGTCCTGACCTTTAATATTGCTCACGCTTATTTCCTATTCTAGAATTGCGAATAAATCCTAACAATTATGGATATAATACAGTCAATTCATCCAAAAGTCAAATATATTTACACATGCATTCGCTATTTGCGAATAACAAATGAAGGCTGATTTAAATAGAAAGCCCCGCAGACACACTGTCCACGGGACATTAATTCCGGCAATGTTGCTGATTTTAAACTTAACGAAACAAAGATTGTACCCTATTCTGCCAGTTACAGTTTCCAGCACCAGACAGCTTGCCCAATTGCATAGCCAATGCCTTACAAAATTCATGCTCCTCCGACGCCTGCGGGCGGAAGTTGAAAAATGTCGGACGCGGAAGGAGGATCTACTGAGTAAAATTTTGTCGCACTCATAACCTGTTAACTGTCGATTTATAAGGATATGCAGATGTTTTCCATCTGCCTGCGTCCGATAAACCATAATCGACAGGAGACCGGAGTGTATGACATGAAAATCTGGCAGAAAGTCCGCTGTGCCTACTATAATCCACCCGGAGATATCACCCCTTCATACGCTGAGCTGGCAAAGCGTTTCTCGCTTGATCCGC
>QKCJ01000027.1 GCA_003245715.1 bacterium | reverse complement strand
GTTGAGTATGAAGACGCTTCTCACCTATGTGCTTTTTGTTACAGTGAATGTGATAAGAGAATAGAAGATAATAAGAAATATATAACAAAAGGGTGTCAAAGAGCTTGGGAGGATATCTTCTTTAATAAAATATTTGGAATCGAACATATTCACAAAGAAAACATACTTGACTTTAGATTTACATCTTTGTTAAATAAATAGTGTTCAATAACGCTCTGGCTCTGAAGGAAGGGGAAATCTTTTCAGAGACCAGGGAGACGTTATGACAGAGCTATACGAAGAAAAAGTTAAGCGACAAATCAATATCGAAGAATTAGCAATCGCCCGTACCCGCGAGAAATTCTTCCATTACTTCAACAAACTTTCCAAATCAAACGGTGAACGCACCAAGGCGGGGCGTGATGTAATCGCTACCCTCTTTGATGAAATGGAACACGCCATCGAAATTGAACTGGCTAACCGTCTTGCCGGTCGTGCTTCAAAGTGCAGTGCAGCCATTGCCAGACTGCCGATTGAAGTCTCTGCCCTCATTGGTCTGCAGAACCTGGTCGCCGGTGCGATGGGGAATGACACGCAGGCAGGCAGGGCCTTAAAGACCGGCAAGGACATCGAGGACGAAGTCAACGCCCAGAAGCTACTGGACAATAACAGCGGCGCCCATGCCGCACTCTTGCGTCGTCTCTCAACAACCTGCCCGACTGAAGCCAGCAAGATTTCTCTCAAGAAAGCCTTCTTTAAAAAATGGTACTGTGACGAAATCAACCCGATTGACCTGACCAAGAAGGAACGGGCGCAATCCGGTATGGTCCTGCTTGCCCTGGCCGAACAGGTCGCAGAACGTTTTGTCACCCGTGTCAAAAAGAAGAATCAGCGCGAGAAATATACCCGTGTGGTTTACACATTCACCGACGAGTTTCTTACGCTGATGAAAACACAGACCGAAGTTCTTGCCCTCGGTCGCCCTGAATTTCCACCGCTTATCATTCCACCCCGTGACTGGACCGGCGTTCTTTCCGGCGGCCCGTATTACACTGAAGCGCTCAACAACCGGGCGAAGTTTGTCCGTTCCCGTGACTGGTCATACCTGCGGGAGATCGACGAGCGTGAGCGCACCGACGAATATAACAAGATGGACGCGCAATTTAAAGCCGTCAACAAGGCCCAGAAAACAGCCTGGAAGATTAACGGCTGGATACTTGAAACCCTCAAGACCTGCATGGAAAAAGGCGGCGGGGAAAAGTGGGGCTTGCCTGTCACCAATAAAGAACACTTCCCCATTATCAAAGACCTCAACCCCATGAGCAAGGAATTCAAGAAGGCTCAGAAGATCCGCACCGAATATATCACCAAATACATTATGCTGCAGGGGCAGGTCAATACCGCCATGGAATACCAGTCCGAGGACGAACTATACTTCGCTATGGCTATCGACAGCCGAGGACGGGGGTATTACGTCTATGGCGGCCAGTACCTGAATCCGCAGGGTAATGACACGGCTAGAAGTTTACTCTTGTTCTCACGCGGCGAGAAAGTACGCCATGAGGATGATATCAAGTGGATCAAGTATAACTGCGCTTCACTCTATGGCTTTGACAAGGCAGACCGCGAAGGTCGCATCGCTTGGGTAAATGATAACCTTGATATTATTCTTGCCTGCGCGTCAGATCCGTTCGCGTCTGAATCCAGAAAATTCTGGTCAAGCGCTGACAAGCCCTGGCAATTCCTCGCTGCCTGCAAAGAGGTCGAAGGCTGTATCCTCAACGGACTGAATCATATTACTTATATGCCGGTTCAGCTTGACGGCTGCCAGAACGCCCTGCAGCACACCGCCGCTATGATGCTTGATGAAGCACTGGCCGCCAAGGTCGGAATGCTGCCGGTTGATAACGTGCCGGATCTTTACTCCGATGTTGCTGACTTTATCGTGCGGGTTGCCACAGAGCAGGCCGCCGCTTCCTACAATCACAATAAATTCGGGGAACTGGATAATCAGCAGCTTGAGGATTTTTCACTCGGCTGCATGGAAAAGATCAGAGACAAGGCCCGTAATGACGAAGCCCGCTGGCTGGCTCATATGCGCGACGTTGACGCCCTGCAGTTCTCCCGCATCATCACCGCCAATCCTGAGATTATTTCACGTTCAATGTGCAAACGTCCGGTGATGACCTTCATTTACAATTGCTCGATGTTCAGCCGCAAGGATTATATCTGCGCTGATATCATGGAACAGCAGGAATCCGATACTGGCCATCCGCTGACAGACGCCCAACGCTGGCGCTTTACCGATTATGTCGAGCCGATGCTGACCGACGGGACCGTCGCCCAGCTATCCACCGCCATTGTCTATCTTGACTGGCTCAAGCAAATGGCCAAGACCATAGCCAGCAAACCGACACACCATACTATTTGCCAGAAATGCGGTAAGAAGCTCTGCGCCTGTGAGTGTGAATATAAGACCAGAGCAGCCAGACGACGGGCCAGACGCGGCTGCAAATGCGTTACTTCAAGGCTCAGTGTCGAGTGGGTTACCCCGCTTGGCTTCCCGGTTATCCACAAGCCCCGTGAGGTTGAGCGCCGCGAGATCAAGACCACCGTCGGACATATCAATTACTGTATCCGTATCCCGGAAGAACAGCAGACCATTAACAGCCTGAAGATGCTTAACGGCATTGCCGCCAACTTCACCCACAGCTACGACGCGGCCATGCTCTGGGACGTTGTGCTGAGTACCAAAGAGATCAAGGACTTTGCTCTGATTCATGATTCCTTCGGCGCACTGGCCACCAAGACCAGTCTGCTGAAGCATTCTCTTAAGAGGTGTTTTGTAAATCTGTACAAGATGCGCGACCATCTTGATTCATTTAGAAGGTATTCACAAGAACGGATCGACCAGGCAGGAAGAAGTGAGGAAGTGAAATTGCCCGAGCTCCCTCCCCGTGGTCAATTAAACATTGACGCCATCACGGAGTCCGAGCATTTGTTTACGTAAAAAACGATTAAGATCGGCGTATATTTAGGCAATCTTAATCGCTTTTAATATTATGCATTTTACGTTAGCTATGTGTATATCAACACTAATTAAAGAAACTGATTAATTTTTTTTCAACAAAATATGCATATTGGGATATTGGAAATGATGGAAAATTCATATTATGAAGATTCCATACTTCTACAAGTAAAAAAATAAACTCGTTGTATACTTTTTCATCTTCTAAACTGTAGTATTTACCAATATCAAATGTTGATTTTTGTCCTTTGTATCTATTTTCTTTAAGATATTCATAATGTTTGGAAAAAAAAGATAACATTGTATGTATTGCAAATGTAGCATTTAGGTATAGTAAGCGTTTTTCATTAAGTAATTGATGACCTTGATTATTTAGTTCATCTTCAAATTGTCGTATTGGAAGTACCCACATGATACTTGCCATTTTACCTGATACTATCTTATGCACATCAATAAAGCAATCCTCTTCTTCAATATTATCGATTGGGTTTTGAAGCATATTTCCTTTAATTTCAGGAAGAAAATTTGTATTGTAACAATCTAAAATATTTTTAATATTTTGTTCTGAAGTTATAACTTTTAATGAACTATTTTCAGAATAGCCATTTATATAATCATCTGCT
>QKCJ01000047.1 GCA_003245715.1 bacterium | reverse complement strand
CCTGTTGGGTGGCGGTGTGATACCGTTCTCCCGACAAACTTTGAGTATGGTTGTACGGGATAGTTTTATATTGAGTTTCCATAATTCACCAACGATTCGCAATAGTCCCCAACCAGGATTCTCCTTGGCGAACCGGATGATCAGGGCTACAATCTGATCACTGAGTTTGCTCTTGCGACCGGGTCTCTTGATCGGTTTATGGTTGCGTCTGCGCCGCAGCCAGTTTTCATAAGTGCGGGGCTTGACGATCAGGATACAGTCATCAACCTCGTGGTTCATGGTCTGCCCTATGTCGAGCAGTTTGTCAATCTCTGCAGAGGTGGCGATGATGCGGGTCTTGTCCAGGCTTTCGAGCACGCGTAACAGGATGAAAACTTGAGCCCTATAGAATGCAGCTCGTTTCTGTTCGACGGCTGGCAGTGAACCGATGATTTTCGTATAGATCAAGTGTTGAAGTTTTGACATTTTGCTCAGTTTCTATGTTTGAGTAATTTTTAAAGAAGTGCCGAGTAGAGAAGAAGTTAGGTCTGTTGTTCTTTACTGCGCAGGCACGAAAGAAGTGATTATAGGCGCTGCCTTGGTGAGCTCAATATTTACGGTTAAGTTTCTGGTAGATGTTGTGGCTAAAAGAGTGGTTGGCGTATGAGAAAGGTGAGGTTGATAGTTGTTAAGAGTAGTCTTCAGAGCAACTGACTGGTAGCTAAAAAAACACTTCAAAATGCCTCTAAATTGCATTACGTTGCATAGTTAGGCGCAGAGAATGGCCGAGCAAATGGCAAGACAAAATCATTAAAACTTATAATTCGTTAATTAGCAATAGTTTATAAAATACGGGAAACTGTCTCTTAATCAGTAGGTCGTAGGTTCGAATCCTACAGCGGGTACCAGAAATCAAAGGTCTTAATCCATAAAGGGTTAAGACCTTTTTTCTTAACCTACAAGGACTTACAGTGTCAATGCCAGCCTGTGATTACAATATCATCGAATAAACACCAGATCTCGCCGGCTTTCTCCGCACCATTAGGCTTTACCCACGGACCCATTAATATCAGCACAAGCTTGCCATCTTTATCCGGTGTAAAAGAGAACTGATAGTCCACCCATTTATCAGACTTCAGAGGGTAGCTCATGGAGGATAAAAAGAATTGGTCGTCACCTGTCTTCTTAAACCAGTTTGCGTGGATCAGATTACCGTGGATTGGTCTTTGGCCGATATTAAGTACGACTTTATCCTTTCTGCCATCAATATCAATACGGGCCTGTGAATCGCCAGCATAGGACAGGCTTGACAGAACTAAAAAAATACAGCAACAGACAAAAGCAGGCTCTTACACATATTCTATTCTCCACAAAAAAAAGACGTCTAAGCTTACAAGGTGGGTAATTTCCAGACATCGGAGTTTCAAAACGGCACACAATTAACAAATAAATTAACATATTCATGAGAAGGGATATTGCTAAAACGGAAGATGCGATTTAATGTTTTTCAGAAAATACGCTACTTACATTATTCAGCACAAAGTTCAAAAAAAGGAGTTATGCCTTTTTTCAATTCCGCAGTATTAAGTACTATTTTCAGATGTGTTCCGGATGCGTTACAGGGAAGTGCTTCTTTTCTTGCACCGTTCATCCCTAGGGCATATAACGATAATTTGCCGGCATTTTCATTGTTAAGATCAAGAGTCAAGATTCCGGTTTTCATCAAGACAGGCAAACTCCCTGTCTTAAGAAGCGTGCTCCTGTCATGGGATAGTTCCATTCCGGTGTTGGCTGTTTCTGTAGAGAAGATCAAAACAATACGTCGGCTTTCCTTCAATGGTTTTCGGTCTGTATCTATGCTGCAGGCTGCAACTAGAGCCGGGGTGTTGCATGATTCAATCGTAAGGCAATTCATTTTCATACCGGAGGGGTTTTCAGCCGCGATCGCTTCCGTAAGCGCAGTAATGGCAGAGAGGCTCTTATCTGTGCAGCGCATTGTAAGCTCACCTGTATCGCTCTGAAAAATCCGCCTTGTCGGGTCGCTTATATTCTCCCTCTGAAGCAAACCCTTCTGACGCATTAACCGTACAAATCCGGCAAGAGAGAAATTCTTTCCCTGAAGATCAGTTGCTTCCGACGACCAGTCCGCAGCTTTTACTGCAGCGCCGCTTGAGGGGGATAATCTCAGGTCAGGAGCCGTCTCCTCGGCGATATCACCGGTTTTGCGAATCCAGGGAAATGTCATGGAGAATCCCGTCATCAGCCCAATACTTGCTTGCTCTCCGGAAATGGCTCCGAAGCCAGAATCTACCCAGGCCTTTGTTATATCTAGACGGACACGGTGTGGTGAGGTTTTAATATCTTGCCGCAGATACAGACAGGCAGCAAGAAATTCACCAGCCCGCGCAACCGGATTGCTCCCGACAGTGAAGGGGCCATTAGGTTGCCGCACATCCAGCATCGCGGCGCTCTCGTGAATGGTCAGACCATCAAATCCCTGTAATGCCGAATACGCGCCAAAGAGCAATCCGCATTCATACTGATATCGCCCCCAAAATGGATGATTGAATTCGGTTATAATAAACGGCCGATCAGCAAACCGCGTTGCGTTTGCACGGTACCAATAATCCCCTCCGGTGGTGATGGAACTGACCTGCCGGATCTGTGAACCGATTCTTCCCTGGCTGGTGGGATGATTGAAATATGTATTTTGTATTATTACAGGAGAAGTTTTGAACCGGGCGATATTGTCACCAAACCAGAGCGGAAGCGAGAACTGAGCCGTCAATCCGGTATACCCGCTCTGGCGAATAGCCTCCATGCAGAATGAGGAGGTTTCAGTAGCCAGTTCTGTGCAGAAATCGGTGAAGTCATAATTTGCCGGCTGACATCCGTTCATACCCTCGGAAGGAATATGCGTATCAGCAAAGGATTTCAGCTTTTTCCATTTCCATGCAGTTGAAAGTTCCTCTGCAGACGAATATTTGCTTTTAAGCCAATTGCGGAACCGGACATTAAAAGTTTCCCGCAACTCGGGAGACATCTTGCTTAAATGTGCAGCACCAAATTCAATCTCATTAAATGGCTCAACAACCGCAATTGCCGGATCATCTTTCCAGGCCAGACCAGTATAGGGGTTTACGTGATTGAGGATTGTTTTGGCTGTGTAGGCAAAAGATCTACGCATGAACTCATCACCAAGCAACATCCGGGATTTGTAAGTCGAGTGATCGCCCTTCCACCAATATTGTTTGGGCAGATTGAAATTATAGGCGAATATCGTCAGGTGAAGATACATCCCCTCTTTTCCTAGTTCCGCCAGAAATCTGTCCAGCCTGTCGAGCATATGCGGATTGATTGCCATTGGCTTATCCGGTGAGAGCGCGTCAACCGCTCCATGCAACCGGATAAGATTATACCCCTGCGCACGGCAGATGCGGATAAATTCTTTGAGTTCCTTGCCGTCTGGAGCAGGCCATGATTTCCCCTGTAAGCCGATCAGCCAGGTACTTTTTACATTAAACCCGTGCAGACGTATCTGTTTTCCGGGCCAACCCGCCGCGGTAAGCCGTCCGTTCGCTCCAACGCCAAGACGCGGCGGTCTGGTGTTAGCCGGCATCAAAAAGGGCAGCGCAGAGATTGTACTCTGGTCCAACGCACTTGCGGGGATAATTCTGATATTGGAAAAATCAACCGGCTTCCACTGCTTGTTTTCTTCAAAACGGATATTCGTTTTCTGCGTTGCGGAGGGGTTACCACAAACCAACCGCCAGCCGGCAGAACCGGAAATCACTTTGACTGCCAGAATATTTTTTCCTGGCCTGGCTTGTAGCGTTAAAAGATGATCGTCGGGTTGAAATGCCGGAGACTCATTTCCTTTTTTTAACGTATCATAAACTTTCTTCCCATTAAACCAGACCTCCATCCACCAGTCCGCCGCAAATCCGGCTTTGATTGCACAAGCTTCTGTAACGTTAATTGTGTTATATGCAACTGCGATACTACCCTCTCCGCTGCCTTTGCCAAGTGGAATGAAATCCAGGCTTTCATCTTTCATTTTCGCCGAAACTGGATGTACTTCTTTACCGGTTTTATCTCTCATTGTCTCAGGAATCGTATCCCACGTCACATTATCTGAGACATTCAGAAATACCGTCCACTTCCCTTCAAGTACCGAAGTTATTTTTACCTCTGCGGCAATCCCGCTGCTGAAACAAAACACTGTGAATAAGCATATAATAAATATAATGGTATAACAATTAAATTTCATGATTGGCTCTCCAGTAGATACCCATACCCCCTACAGCAATATGCAGGCGTGGAGTAAAAGAAAACAATTTAATAATAAGGGTGGAATTCTTATTTAAGTGCGTAATAATAATCTTCATTGTAAAAGTTATATCCGGTCGCAAAACTTACTGTGCGGTCACCAAGAACTCCTCTTCCCAAAATCAATTCAGCTTGTGACATCCAACTGACATGCTGATCCAGCCAAACTATATTCGTACCCCCGCTATGGCGATCGCTGGCGGGGATATATGGCAGACTTGAAGCGGTACTGGGAATCTGCAGAGTCAGATACCGAGATTCAGAGGTGCCGACAACACTATCGACACTGTCTGCAATGAGGATGGTTTCAGATAGTTTCCTGAGTTTGGCAATATTCTGACGCGGCCGGTAGATATAATCTTCACTATGTCCGACATAAAGATTCCAGGCATATCCACCAGCATAGCGGTTCCAGGACACCGCCGTCTCCCACTTCGGGCAAAGGAACAATCCTTCTGCAAATTCATCCCGCCAGTAATTGATCGGATTGGGTGTCTTCCCACCGGTATACTGCGCGATGGCACCTTTCCAGTTATAGGGCATATCGCCGGAAAGCCGATACTGTGCCACCGGAAGCCAGCCGCGGTTATCATCAGAATATAACTTGACCCCCATACCAAGTTGACGCAGATTGCTCTGGCATGAAACGCTCAGAGCCGTGTCACGGGCTTTAATAAGTGCAGGCATAAGAATCGCGGAGAGGATACTGATAATAGCAATTACAACAAGCATCTCAATAAGCGTAAAATCTCTTCCGGACTTCACAAGAATCTTATCTTGTATAGCATACATTTCAATTCTCCGTCTTTCTGCAATCATTGCCTACCAATTTCCCACCCGAGAGGAATCATTATTGGACAGGTTGTGAACGTTTAGGCTTTTTGCTGATCCGCCTGCAAATCCAACTCCTGATTGGCCATCATCAGAAGACGGATATTTTCCGGCGTATCATCTGCGCGATATCCAGGAAGGCGTTGAATCACTTTCTGAAACCGGCATTTTCCTGAAGTATCTTTTCCCGCCAGTACATCCTCCTCACAGAAGGTGGCGAAAATAAACTCGCCATTGCTTCGGGCATAATCATAGGCGACAAAAATACGACCGTCTGCATGCTGAAACCCGCTTGGGTAACTGATACCTCTGCGTGAATCAAGCTGAAGTTTATACGGCCATGTCTTTCCTTCGTCTTCACTCAGAAACGCCGTAAGGTTAGCCCGGCCAAGGGGCACCTCCGGGTTAATATCATGACGCACCATCAACCAACGACCGGAGCGGAGCTTTTCTGTGTAAATTCTTGAGCATGGATGCTCAATCCCGGAATTTACCGGTTCCGACCAGCTTATGCCCACATCCCGTGAATGACAGCAGGCAATTCCACCCACCATACGAAAATACATCGTCAGTGTTCCATCCCCACATTCCAGAACATTCGGCTCATAAAAATTCCATAGTTCCTTTGCAACCATAACCAGCCCACCGGTTTCGTTCCAGTGTTTTCCCTTGTCCCGTGAAATCAGGAATCGTACTCCCCGCCGGTCATCGAAATCAGGGTCACAGCAGACAGGGAATCTCCGGTCTTCAATTAGATCCGGATAAGTCCAAACGGTAAAAGGCAGCAGCCAGTCGCCATTTGCCAAAACAACCGGATTGTTAATTGCGCTTCCGTCTGCGATGCGTACAGGCGTCTTCCAGACCGGCTTGGGGGAATCCGGATTATCACACACCGCAATCCAGACACCACCAATTCCGTCAAAATGCCCACGTCCATAATCATAAATCCAGAATAGCCTACCATCCGGAGCCGTCCAAAGATTTGAGGTGATTGATGTGGTACAGATCCCGTCACTACCGTAGTTTTGCGGGGTTCGGAATACGCCCCCATTCCATGTCTCGCCATCGTCATCGCTGAACGATGCAATACCATAAGAGTAATTACTCTCGCCTTCCTGCAGCCAGGTCGCCCATAGCCGTTTACCTGGCGTAGCACAAATCCCCCCGGAAACCAGCCGGTTCATCAACGGCGCACAGGGGCGGATAAACGGTGCCGGCATTTCGGCAACAACACTTCGGTTCTTTTCCACAATTTCGTCCACTGAAGGCATATTATTTCTCCATATTTTCAGATATTAAGCTTGTTACAGCGCAGACGCTGTTGAATTGTACTTGAAGTGGTATTATCAAATATCGAGTGGACAAATGGTTACTTCAATCGGTTGTGGCGGAGCAACCGACCGTCCTTCAAATTTGGCGATCAGATATTCCGCCATATGCTGCCCGGCAACCATTACATCCGGCACTCCGACAAAGCCGGAATAGTTCATGTCATCACGAATATGCAGATCCAGCGCATACAGTCGGCATTTCGACTTGAACTCCAGATACTTCTCCACAACCGGCCAGACATCAAGCGGGTCATGATTGAAAATGATGCCCTCAGGCTTCTTTTGCTCGATATATCCCTTAAAACCAGATATATCAACCACGGATGTTTCTGAATTGAACTCTAGACCGTTTTCCGTAAATGCTCGCGCGACCCCCTCAATTGCGTTTTCCCGAAAGAATGAACAGTCAGGCAGGACAAGCAATAAATCCCTGCGACCTTCAGAGAGCATTCGTTGCGCAACCTCAAAGTTAATGGCGGCATGGTCAATATACACCGCCGCACCGGAATAATACCCGTCAGAGGAATAAACAGTGGTCATCCCCTTTTCTGAGATTTCATCCATTAATTCAACAGCAGACCCTAGTGGGAAAAACCATACAATCGCGTCCAGATTCAACCCCTCAAGCTCCGATGGGGCATTTTTGCTCTCACCAGTGAGAAAACAGTGCTGGAGCAGATACTTCGCCGATTTGCGCAATAGCGCATCGTTGAACGCATGAATAAATGCACTGGAAAACCTCAGTTCAAAAACCGTTTTCCCGTTAAAGCGCAGGAGGCCAATCAGCTTTGCCGAGCTGACTCCCGAAAAGCGTCCGGGATTAGTATACGTCCCAAGAGAACCGGGTTTTACCGTCAGATATCCATCCGCCACAAGATCCTTGAGCGCTTTTATTACCGTAGGATGAGACACATTGAACTGTTTGGCTATCTCACGGTTTGATGCCAGCCGCATCGGAACATTCCCAGCCCGGGCAACTTCGCTGATAACAAAACGCCTGATCTTTTCATAATCAGGAATCACCACAGAACGAGTAAGTTTTGCCATATAAGCCCCATTACAACTAGATTACCAAGTATTACCAAGACATTACCTAGACATTACCATATGATTTTATTATGTCAAGTTTAATTTTTATTTTAACCTTGGCCTACCCATTAAAGAGTAACATGGTAAACTTCAGCTTTATGCAGCCGATTTGAAAAATAATTAGTTGTCGCACAGGTGCGACTTACCCATGCAAAAGCGTTATTAAAAATATCCTACGTTGATATATTCGCTATTTGATAACCTGTCTATGCCAAACCCAACCCGCTCTTTCGCAGCAGAGTTATTACGCGGCCTGATTATTCTGATCATCTTCAAGATAATAATGCTTAAGCAAACCGCCCAGTATTCTTTTGCATTTTACATTCTCAGGCGCTAACTTTTCAGGCTCTTGATAACCCTTGGCGAGTGGCTTGTTACCCAGCCCCTGATGCGGACGTTGCTCGTTATGAAAATCCATGTATCGGGCCACAATGTAGTTAAGCTGGCTCAGTGAGAAGCAGACATAATAGTTCAGACACTCCTGTTTGAAGCGTCCTATCCAACACTCGGCAAATGCGTTCTGGTTGGGACAGCGAAACGCGGTCTTGATAACCTTGCCTTTACGTTCACCCTTGGGTGTGTTTCTATTAATAATCTGCTGCAGGAATTGGTCAAAACTCTTCGGGAACTTGCCATCACGGTCACGAATGAAGTGCTTCATCTTGATGCCTTCGTCATCCAGCCACATGGCAACGTTGCGCACCTGTTGCTGCATCCACACCTCGTCTGGATTAAGTGTCGCTGTCGATACGAAAACCCGCCGCGTACCGTAGTGGATAAATACCAGAGAGAAAGCCGGAAACACTCCCCGAAGTGTCAGCACATTCTTGGTGAAAAAATCACACGCCACTATACTTTCCATGTTGCAACGTATAAACTTGCGCCATTCAACAACCGGAAACTTTCGACCACGACCCGGTGGTGGCAGCTGATATTCCTTACAGACCCGCCGCACCGTCATCCGTGATACCCGCACACCAAGCTTGCGCAACTCACCAATTATTATTAATAAGCCCCAAGCCGGATTCTCCTTGATGAGCCAGGCAATCAATTGTATAATCTTTTCAGGCAAGCGGATCTTGCGGCCCGGTCGTTTGATGACCTCGCCCTTGTGTGTACGACGAAGCCAGGTCTTATAGGTGGTCGGTTTGACCACCAGCATCAGGTCGGCGACGTTGTGACCAAGCAGCCGTCCCTGCGCCAGTAGCTGGTCGATCTCTTTCTACGTGGCATAGATGCGCTGAATACCTGCAGCCTTAATGACACGCAAGAGGATCAGGACCTGCAGCCGATAGAAGTTACTCTGGGCGTTGGCAAGTGGTGGAAGTGCCCCGAGGAGCTTGCTGATAACAAGGTCAATAACCGACCCGGTTCGGGGAGTGGCTTTCATGGCGATTTGCTCCTTGTGGCTGTAATTCAAAAAACGCTTACCGATAAAGAAGTTACACTGATAGTTGTTTAGAGGATAGCCCCGATAAGACTTATGTCAATGAGGCGACTGAGAATCATCAAAAACATGACCTACAGAGCAACTGACTGGTAGCTAAAAAAACACTTCAAACTGCCTGTAAATTGCATTACGTTGCATAGTTGGGCGCAGAGAATGGCCGAGCAAATGGCAAGACAAAATCACCAAAACTATAATTCATTGTTTAGCCATAGGTTATAAAAGGCAGGAAACTATCTCTTAATCAGTAGGTCCACAGTTCGAATTTGTGAGCGGATGGCAAAGATTGCCGACCATAAAGTTACATGGGCGGAAGTGCTTCAGTTGTGGCTCGCTGCAATAGCGGGGTTCTTGGTTGATGTCTTTGATAATGTTGATGATCGCCCGAGAATCGCTGCATGACGGTCGAATTCTACAGTTAATGAAGGAAGTACCGCAAGTCCTGCACCATAATGAATAAAAATCAGACAGAACACCCCTCCCCCCCCCCTCTTCATAAAGGGACAATAATATCAGGCTTATTTTAACCAAATATAAGGCTGCCAAAGTATTCTGGTCTATGAAAGTTCAGCTCATCACCGATAGCATTCCATGATGCCCAATGTGGATGTGATGAGTTATCTGCACATTTATAAAAATTTCCGGCCCATCTAGTTCCTTGAGTAGGTAATTGGAAATCTGATTCGAAATTATTGAAAACCATCCAGGAAATACTAGTTGATAAACACCATATTCTTGGTTGGGTTATTTCATCATTGTATGTTTTAGGCTGATCTGTGACAATTTTGATAAGTCGTGCGTTTTCAGTTTTTATTGGGTAGTATTCTTCAAATACCCCGTTTATTCGCTTGTTATTGACAATGTAACTGCAATGCAAGGCTCCACCGCAATTATACTCAAAATTTATATAACCATTAAAAGAAGAAGGTTTGACAAAAAATTCAACACAACTATCTCGGCATACAGCACTGTTTAGTTCCGTGTTGCGGCAGACCATGTACCGATCAGAAACCCAAAAACAAAGAGCTATGCCATAGTCATCCCATCCCATTTTTACATATGTCAAAGGATGTTGAGATTCACTTTTGTGATGGAAGCAATCAATATTGGCGATATTTCTGATCTTCATCCAAAATTCACCATTCCAAGAGTTGTCAGCATATTCAACTCCGGGGTTATATGATATTGTGTATTCTTTCATATTTCCAACGTTAAATCCATTAATATAATAATTTTCAATAAGAGTTCCATTCGCAATAACAGCAGTATCATGTTTGAGCTGACCATGCAGCATAAAGAATCAAACTTAATACTACATCAAAATGTGAATTAAGATTATAAGTGCAAAATCTAAATAATAGTAATATTTGTCTCATTAAATACTTCCGCTGCGGCACCAACAATTCCGGCATCATCTCCAAGCTCGGCCGCAACAATCTGCATGTGACTGATTGCCATATTTTTCTGAAACTTGTTGTATTCTTTGCGGATAATATTAAGAAAATACTCACCCGCAAGCATCATGCCTCCACCAATAACTAATTTATCCGGGTTTAGCAATGCTTCCATATTTGCTGCTGCCAAGGCGATATAATAAGCTGTCCTTTGAACAATATTTTTCGCAAGTACATCGCCTTTTTGCGCAGCCTCAAAGATCTGTTTACAGGTTATCTCGTCTGGGGAAAGTGATGAAAGAGTACTCGGGTATCCTTTCCTGAGATCTTCTCGAAAACGATTCACCGTTGCTGTGGTTGAACAGTAAGCTTCTATACAACCTTTGTTGCCGCACCCACAGGCTCTACCATTTTCAGAAATAATAACATGACCTAATTCACCTGCCGTCCAGCACGATCCGCGGAAAAGTTTACCATTAAATACACACGCTCCACCAACCCCTGTACCAAGTGTCATCATGAGCATATTTGATGTGCCTTGACCGGCGCCAGCGATATATTCGCCATAGGCAGCAGCATTGGCATCATTCTCAAGAATAACAGCAATACCGCATCGTTGTTGTAAGGATTCACAGATATTAACATTATACCAGTTAAGATTGGTTGCTTCTAATACTACACCAGAATCGCCATTAATTCTTCCGGCACTGGCAACACCAATTCCAATTATATCGTTTTTAGTTAATCCGGTTTCTTGCAATGTATTGTTTACCAGTTGTGCAATTGAGTGTACAACTCCCTCAAAGCCTTGACTGGCAAGAGTTGCGCAACGCTGACTTGCAATAATTTTATGACAATCATCGATAACACCGCATCGGATATTCGTTCCACCCAGATCTATACCAATTGCATATTTCATCGACTTTCCTGTGCTTTTTGCAGTTCGCGGCTATGTGTAAAAAATTCATTAAGTGACATCTCATTAAGGAAGACAAAACCACGGGTCGCACGAATGAGCGGGCTTGAATGTTCATAGAACCATTCGCGTCCAAGACAGGTCTTGAGCATCTGGTATTGCTCCACTTGTATCTTCTGAGCCAGATCACAGAATGGACCGTCATACTCATAGCTTGGGAAAGACGCTTCCTTCTGCGAAATAAAGCTATTCATAAATGAACTCTTGAGAACAGAGAGCTGGTTGAGCGATACCGGGATATACCGGTTTGCTTCTGCCGGATGGAAACGATACCAGACGTTTCTGTAACCCCAGATTGTGATTTCTTTATCTGATAAGTTTTCATATTCACGCAATGCCTGTGCAACTGCCTGCATAACTTTGTAGTGTGTATCGGGTCCGCTGCCTTCAGGGTCAAAGGCAACGCTTACCACATCAGGATTACACTTCTTTAATAGCTCGACAATCGGCGGAACATCACGGCTCTCTGTCGGCTCTTCTGTAAAGATGTCGCCGCTGTAAAAACCAAGACGCAAATGGTGAACGCGCTCAGTATTCCAGCCCCAGTAACCCCAGAGGCATTCTGCTTCCCACTCACGACACATACCCTTGAGCTTCTGAACATCGGGAGTATCTTTTTGTCCCGGGTAAACTTCTGCAAAGTAATCCTTGAGCTTAGCAATACGATCTTTAACCCGCGTCATGTCCGGCTCATTGTAGGTCTCGATGATATTTCTCAGGAGCCTGCGTGAGCAGCCATTCTTGCAGCGTTTTTCATTCATTGCCGCAACGCCGTCAAGGTACTGCCAGACATCACGGTTACGGGCAATGCGGTTATTAGGTGAGAAATAATCCACCTCTTCAATGCAATTACGGTAATCGCTTGAGTTCTCGATATATAGTTGCAATTCGTCAAGGAGCCGACTTAAATATTTGCTTGTCACAGAGGTAAAACCACTGGTCATGGTGACAAAATCATGCTGGTTGCTGGCTGGACGTAATGTGCGAACCAGCGCCGGCATATACCCAAGCATAATGTCATCGTGGTGTGGCTCTGTATGCAGGAACGATTTATCAACCAGAGTGTTTGCGCCTTTTTCTATACGCTCAATCAGCTTGTCGCGCACATTACCAGTAAGTGTTTCAATTGTTTTTCCAGTATTATCAAGAACATACTTGGCAATACGACAGGACTCAAAATCTGCTTTACCAAGGTCAATGAGGCGCTTGTTTTTTGAGAGTGCAAGATCAATGACTGCTTTTTCTACGTCAACGTCTGATACTTTGTCTGCAGAGGCAATACGGGCGTAGCTTCGTTCTGAGAGAAGCTTCGAAGCACCTTCTGTAATATAAAAACAGGCATTAGGAAGCTTCTGCAATGTTGTTGCTGGATACAGCACATCCGGTTCTGATTCAATTGCATCACGCACGACCGCACTTTTAGCTTCACCTGCCGCCATGATGATCGCACAACAATCAGGGTTGTAAGTATAAGTGCCTAGTCCTGTAGTAATAACCAGACGAGTTGATGAAACTTCCATCCCGCCAAGATCGGTCGCCGCTGCAGCTTGCGTTTCATAGTTGGTCGGGGTCAGGCGAGTCGTTGACAGATGATCCGAGCCGCGCACATTAAAACCGATGTGCCCGTCAGGCCCGATACCGCCCAGAAAGAAACCAATCCCGCCGAGCTTGCGAACCTTCTGTTCAAAATCCTGACACCACTGGTCAACCCGTGATATCAAGGCAGCTTGTCGTGTTTCATAAATATCAAGCGGCTGACGATAACGCAGGGAAATATCAACCTTCATGTCAGGCCATGCAGACTCCAGCGTTTGCCACGGCTCAAGCCCAATTTTTTCACAATCAATAAGCAGAGCCTTTTGGGGATCAAGCCCGAAACCTTCAATATAGTACTTCTTGACATACCAGGTAAAACTGTTTTTCTGTGAAGAACTGATCGGATAGAACTCATCAATCTGTACAAAATGCAGGCTGAACATGTCAGGCTTAATGGCTGGATCAATTCCATTTTCCTCAAGCAACGCTTTAGTTTCGGCGGTGTCCCATGTATTGATAAAGCGCTTAACCCAGTAAATAAAGTGTTCAGGAGTTTTGCCAGTAGGCAATGAAATTACGCCGCCAGGATTTTGCTGTACCCACTCAACAAAACGCAGAGCCGTCAGTTTTCCCATAGCAGGAAAGTTTTCTGCAACTATAACCCGGCTTTTCTCCACCGGAGGATATATTTCACTATATGAAGAACGCTCCAAAGCCTTACGCTCCACAGCCGATCCCTGACACTCAATTGCACTCATTTTCTTACCTTTCGCTGTTTACAGCTAATACTAAAAATACGAATTGCGCACATCACAATAATAACATATATGTTAATTTAATCAAATAAAATATCTTTTTTAATTTTTTTAAAAAACTAAAAAGCTGAAATATATTTGACTTAAGGTATTTTTAAAGGATAATCATTAGATATTATTGGTTGCATTCAAAAGGCATATTATGTCAATGACAGATATTTATTCTGAGCAGACTAAAAAACGCAACGAGAATCGTTGCAACCTCTTAAGGGCATTGCATTTCAATGGTAGTCTTACCAAAACTGCTATCAGTGATTGCTGCAATCTGCGCAAGTCCAGCATAACAAATATTGTATCTGAGCTTTTGGAAAGTGGCTGGATTATTGAGTGCAGCCCAGGGAGAGTTCGCAGTCAGTTAATGCTAAATCCGGATTCCTGGTTTTTTATGTCAGTGCTGCTAACGAGGGAAAACTTAACGCTAGCCCGGGTTAATTTTCTGGGTGATATGGACATCATCCTGACCGATGAGATAAAAGATACTTCACCGAAGGTGTTGACCGAACATATTGCATCGGCGATAAAGGCAAACCGGAATAACGAATTTCCTGAGGTGGTTGCAGTCAGTTTTCCCGGTATTGTTGATGCACAGTCCGGAACTGTTTTATATGCAGCTAATTTTCCGGGATGGAGTAATATCCCACTTGGAGATATGTTATATGATCGCACCGGGTGCAAGGTTAAAATTACGAATGATGTCAAAGCACAGCTTCTTGCTGAAGGGTGGTTTAGTCATATTTTCAAACAATCTGATAATGTTATGCTGCTCAATATTTCAGGCGGTATTTCATGTGCAATGTTTATCCACGGACAGGAAGTGATCGGTGCACAGAACTCTGCCGGTGAAATAGGACATATAGCTGCTGGTGATGAAGGAAAATTATGCAGTTGCGGAAAGCTGGATTGTCTGGAGGCTTACTGCTCAATTCCGGCAATGATAAAGATGATCCGTGAATCATTTCCTGATGTTGAAGAATGCAAAACTGCCAGTGATATTTATGCTCTCATGAAAAATGAACGTAGAGTTGAAAATATTATTGAACGCTGCTGCTCAAGAATTACCCGTGTCCTTGCCCCGCTAATGGCAGCTATTGATCCAAAATTATTGATCGTTGCCACCGAGTTCTGCGATTTTTCTTCATTTATCGCACAAGCCCTTAATAATTATCTGAAAATTGAACTTGCCGGTTTATCTTCACGTGATATTGATATTACGATATCGCAGCCGGTCAGTGATGGCGCCTTGCGTGGTGCTGCTGTAGTCCTTATTGAAGAGGCATTCGCAACCGGAATTATAAGCGGAAACACAATAAATGGTTAGAGTCTCTTAATAAAACATTTAAATACTACTTCTTTCTGGTCACGTTTTGGCAACGTTTCAGAACCGTTTTTGCCATTTTCGTACCGTTTTTGACCGTTTTCGCACTCCTGAAAATCAGGCCTAAAAAAAAAAAAGAAAACACTGCAATTCACAGTGTTTTCCTTGGATTTTAGATGGTGGGCGATGAGGGACTCGAACCCCCGACCCTCTGCTTGTAAGGCAGATGCTCTAGCCAACTGAGCTAATCGCCCATCTCGTTAAGACTTGGAACATTATATGACCCCGGCAGGACTTGTAAAGACGTTATTTAACTTTTTTTTTATTTTTCTAACATTATGTTTAACACAAACAATTTCCGGGAAAATATAGGACATAAATAACTTTATTATTTAAAATTCAAGACAGACAAATATAATTAAAATCATAAAATTATCCCGACTAAATGAAGGGATGCCTGATTACATTTACTTACGGAACGATATGGATTTCATTGCAGATAACATTATAAACCTGATTTCACTGATAGTATTGCTGTTCATTTCGGCGTTCTTTTCCGGCAGCGAAACAGCCCTGTTCTCCCTTTCCCCTACTGAGCTTAACCGCATCAGGAAATCCGGAACATTAACCAGTTCTGCAGTTATAACCCTGCACAACCAGCTTCCGGAATTTCTCCTGACCGTTTTATTTGGCAATATGGTCATCAACATTCTTTTCTTTTCTATCTCCGGTATTATGACAATAAGCGTCGAAGAACACTGGGGAGCGGCAGGCGCGGCAACTTTTGGCATCCTCGCCCTTTTTATGGTTATTCTCTGCGGAGAGGTAACACCCAAAACGATTGCCTCGGCGTCAAGCTATCATTGCAGCCTGATCTCCGCGACTCCGATGCTGATACTGCATAAAGGACTGACCCCAATTCGCTATATCCTGCGCGGTATCCTTAATATTGTTGAACGCATCATAAACTTCCGTCCTGACGATGAGGAGACCGATGAAGAACTGAAACTCCTCTTTGAGCTTGGACAGAGTAAGGGGGATATCAGCCGTGATGAAAACGGACTTCTGACAGCCATTATCGACCTGCCCCAGATCAAGGCCGGAGAGATAATGACCCCACGGGTTGACATTATCTCTATCCCGGAAGACTCATCTCGTGAGTATGTGATAAATACTGCATCAACCTGCAGGCACAGCAAAATTCTTCTCTGGAATAAAGAAGCAGACGAATATACCGGCTGGATTGATGCGCGGGAGGTATTTTTCAACCTTGCTGATGATATTGCTATCACGAGCATGAAGCGGCGTTTACTGATATTATCCGAATTTGACCGTGGAGACCAGATTCTATCGCGGTTTATGGAAACGAGATATGGCCTGGGGTTGGTTGTCGATGAACGGGGATGCGCGATCGGAATCATGGCTCTCAGCGATCTGGCCGGAGAAATTTTTGGCGAACTGGGTGACGAGGACTCGAGACCGGTTGATCTCATAAATAACGCCGGACCGGGTTCATATACCATCGACGGCAGCCTCAGTATCAGGGAATGGAAGGGCTTATTCAATATCGACCACTCCTACCCAGGTGTCAGCACAATGGGCGGACTTGTTCCAGCCCTGCTTGGCCGCCCGGCAAGAATCGGTGACTATATCACAATCAACAACCAGACTATCCGCGTACTTGAGCTTAGAAAGCGCAGACCGGGCAAATTATCAATTGATATAAGCAATGAGGAAGGGCCGGTATGTTAACAATCATTGCGGTTTTTGGCCTCCTCTGTGCGATTGTTCTGAGTGCATTTTTCAGTGGACTTGAGACTGCCGCATACAGCGTAAACCGGGTACGTCTTCTTGCCGACCTAAAGGATGGGCAAACACAAGCAAGCGGTGTACTCAGCCTGCTCAAGGATATGTCGCTTCTGATAATAACGCTGCTGATCGGCAACAACATCACCGTCGATGTCGGTACTTACCTACTGACTACCCAGCTGCAGTCATTTGATATCCAGTCGGCAGAACTGATAACGACCATAATCCTGACTCCGGTGTATTTTATTTTTGCAGAAACCCTGCCCAAACGAATCGGCTACGCTTATCCTAATGTATTTCTGAAGATATCGGTACGTGTGCTGAGAATTATGCAGGTTACGCTTACACCGGCAAGCTACCTGTTTGGCTTTGTCGGAAAGATTATTTCTGTCATTTTAAGGCGTATGGGAATAACCAAGAAAAGTTCAACCGGCAAGGATTTTCTGGCCGACAGCCTTGAGGCCGGTGCTTTTGAGGGCGCGCTCAATGAACGACAATTTGCCATGGCACAGAAGATCATCTCTCTTGATAGCCTCACGGTAGCAGATATCATGCTTAACACCACAAGCGCGATAACCGTTTCAGCCGCGGAAAAATGTGAAAAAGCCGGCAAGCAGATACTGGAAAAAGGCTACGCCCGCGCGCTTCTGCTTAATGATAAAAATGAATTCTCCGGTAAACTGGTAACGCTTAATTCAATTATGAGAAACCCCGGCTCACTCAATCAGCCAGTCGAGCATCTGGCTATTGAAGCAATGCGCATTGACACCCGCACCCCGGTAATACGCGCCATAAACAAAATGCGTGAAGAAGGCGCACGTCTGGCGATTGCCGTTAATGCCGGTGGCACACCGGTTGGAGCGATTCCCTTCAGCCGCATGCTTGGCTGTGTCACCGGAGGAATAAAATTATGAACTACAGTAACTGCCTGTTGATTGATGACAACTCAGGCAAACACCAGCCTTATGCCAGTGAGTATCGCCGCGAAGGGTCGGGGAGGTTTCACGATTTTTCTGCCTTTGATCCTTATAACGCTGAAGATATTCTGCGCTTCTGCGACAACCTGCCGGCAATAAGTTCGCGCGGAGATCTATGCAGAACACTTCATGAATTCAACTCTCAACACGGTGCAGGCAAGAAGACCCTAGAGAATATCAAAACTCTGGAGGAAAGCAATACCTACGCGGTTATTGCCGGACACCAGCCGGTTCTTTTGGGCGGACAGATGTTTCTTCTGCTTAAAATTCTTTCCGCAATCAAACTGTGTAACGAGCTTAATAATAATTACAAAGACAAGAAATTCGTCCCCGTCTTCTGGAACGCCTCAGAAGACCATAACCTTGATGAATTTACCAGTTGCTCAGTATTTGACAGTAACTCCGACCTGCATAAAATCAGCCTGAATCTGCCTGATGCGATGAAACGGACCAGCGCGGCGGATTCTGCTCTTTATAATATTGACGATTGTATCTATGAACTGTCTGAAGTTCTGGCGGATACTGATTTTAAAACTGAAGTTATCGCCAAACTAATAGATGTCTCAGTCAAAAGCGGCAATCTCGGCGAATTTTTCAGCAGGACAATACTGAAGTTTTTCGACGGCATCATCATTCTTGAACCCAAGATTTTACGCGGTTTTAATGAGCATAAAGAACTTGTTTACGGCGCACTCACCGATCAGGAAAAACTCCACACCATTTTTGAGGATGAGAGCGCGAATATGGAAGAAGCCGGTTTCAGACGCCAGCTTCCGCCATTGGCCGGTAATGAATCACTGGTCTTTTATATCCCGGAAGACGGCAAACGCGAGCGGATAATACGCAGTGGCAATAAACTAAGCACCCCGTCAGGCAACTTCAATGCAGACCTCACTGAAATACAGTCGGTTATCAACAACGAGCCTGAACGTTTCTCACCCTCGGCAGCACTGCGTCCGGTTATCCAGTCTGCAATATTACCCGCGGCGGTATACATCGCCGGCGGTGGCGAGTTGTCCTACCATTATCAGTTACGCTCAGTATTCTGCTACTTTAATAAAAAAATCCCGCTGCTCCTGCCAAGGGCCGCAGCAACAATACTTAAAACCCCGCACCTCAAGAAACTTGAGAAGTTCAGCATAAGCCCCGAGACTCTTCTTGCCTCAGACTGGTCATGGGAGAAAATCAATGAGTCGCTCTCCTCTGAACTTGATAACCTTAATGCCGCATTTAATGCCCTTAAAACTCAAATTGACGCGGCAGATAAAGATTTCTCCAAAGCCCTGACACGCTGCGCCATAATGAACCATAATGAATGGCATCGTGAAAAGGAAAAATTTTACCAGAGGCTTGAAGGATTGCAGAAGCATTACAAGGCACAAAACCCGCTACTAGGCTCTGAGGGCAAGAAACAGTACTACAGCCTGCGGAAATTCATCTTCCCGGCAGAAGGCTTTCAGGATTTACATTGTTGGTGGCTCTACTTTGTTGCCCTGTTTGGAGAAGGCTTTATCAATGAAGTATTAAAAAATCTGCAGCCGCTAAGCCGCAAACATCACCTTTTCATAATGAGATAATCATGCTGGCTAAAACCAACCTTATTATATCCCTGGCTACACTTGCCGCAATTATCCTGCTCTGGTCAGAAAAAGCAGGCTACTCCCCTGCCCATGCAGAAACAGAAACGGTAAACAAACAAAATGAACAAGAACTTCCGGCGCAGCCAAAATTAATCTACCCTCAGGTCAATCCGGAACTGATCGCCGAATTTTTAAAGGCCAGCTCTGAATTTTCCAGACAATACCTCCAGTCATGGCAGAATAACCGCGTCCAGCCCAAACTGTCAAACCTCAAACAATGCGATCAGGCGATATCACTTATAGCAGAGAATCTCGACAATTATGATAACACGGAGATACCGCTCTACTACCGTAAAGCGTATAAGATAATAGACGGCAAATTCAATATTGTAAGTGATCCACAACGCCCCTATAAACGCTATGAAAACGGGGTATATATTGATTATCCGGGTATCAGCACTTCCCGCGAGATAGTAGATTTATTCAACGTGCTTGAGCTTAAACAAAAGCTATTGCTTGAATCTGGTAACACGACAGAACCCTATAACCTGATTGAAAATAAAGAGCGTGAACTTATCATTAAAGCCCTGCTGCGCCTGCAAGTTGAAGCTTTGACAATAAAACTTGATTATGCCAAAAACAGGCTGAAATATGATTTCCCACACCTGCCCGGAAGCCTTACCGACGGCAGCAGCCTTGTTGACGAATTAAACCGGGATTCCGACAAAGACAGTAAAGAAATGCTGCTTAAATTTAAAGAAGACCAAAAATCAGCAAAATAAACCTTTGTAAAAACGCAAAGCTGGGGTAAAATCTCAATTAACACTATAATCAGTTATTCAGGATAAACAATGGCGAACCCTCTGGTTTCAATTGAAGAGCTTTCAAGGCTTATTGACGGCCAACTCAGCGAGGATGAGAAAGCCGGCATACTTGCACGCATTGCCCAGTGCGATATATCAAAAAAACTCTACGACGGGATGAACGAACTCACCCAATCCCTCTCTAAAGGCATTATCGAGGACGGCGGAAAGCCGCCGGCAGAAGTTGATGAGACACAATGCCCTAACGAGCAAAATCTTATGCTGCTGCAGGAAAACCACCTTTCCCCGGCGATGGCTAAAAAAATAGAAGCCCATGTTGCCTGCTGCAGCCAGTGTCTGGCAAAATTAATGACCGAAGTAAGGTCTGCAGTTAGTATGAATAATGCCAACTGGAAAGAGCTGCCGGATCATGTAATTACTGACCCGCGTCTGGGTGGACTAGCCAAAAACCGTAAAAAACCGGTAAAAGAGCCGAAAAAACTGGTTAATGTCCAGACCCAGGAAGATGACAACCTCTTTCATATAGACTTTGACTATGTTGTCGGCAATACCTGTAACAAAGAATTCCCCCTTCCAACCGGAAATCTTGCCCTGAACCTGAAATCACAAGCCGATTCAACGGTAAATGCCGAGCTAACACTACGCAACAGTAAAGGCTATCTGGCTAATTCTGAAGTTATTGTCTGGGACGTGAAAAATAAGCGTAAAATCTTCCGGGGATTAAGCAGCAGTAATGGTAAAATCGTCCTCCGCCGCTTGCGTGCCAATATTTATGATCTGCAATCAGAAGCCATGGGCTTTTCTCTGCGCCTCAATATTGCATTAAGTGAATAGAATTCAGCGTTTATTAATTATTATAAAATCATCCAATGTCTGCTTTTTATAAGCAGACATTTTTTTTTATACAAATTTTCGGGACAAATGTTAAAATAAGTCAAATGAATCACCCGGGGAGAGAAGAATGGGCACATTAGACTTTGAAAAAGCATTAAAAAACGCAGACAACGACCAAGACCTTCTCAAGGAGGTCATAGGTATTTTTATTGAAGACACTCCTGAGGTAATTAATAACCTTCAGGAATATATTAATACAGAAAATAAAGATAAAATTGTCTATGTGGCACACAGCCTGAAAGGGATGGCCGGAAACATCTGCGCAAATGATTTTTGGAATACCTGCGCCCGGCTTGAAGAGAAAGCGCCCTATATCAGTAAACCGGAATTGATTGATATGTTCAGCGAAATAACACAGCAGCATAAACTTGTAATGGACGAGGCCAAAAGCATCCTGGATTAATTATGCTTGAATACCCCAAAGCGTTTAGCAGAAGGATAATTTACATTATAATATGGCTGATAATTTCAGCTGTAGCATTCATACTTGCATTCCATGAATACAACCGGCATAGCTCGCATGCGGTAAATCTGCATTTCAATGAAATTTCCTCATATGTGGACACGACATCATCTAGAATTGTCTCGCAGATAAAATTCATCAACGATACCCTGCGCCTAATCAACAATTCCCAGCCGCTGACCTCATATATTGAAAAACCAACAGAAGAAAACAAGCTGCTTCTTGGCGAGCTTTTTGGGGTTATTGCCAAAGATCTCAAAACCATCGACCAGATACGGTATATCGATAAAAACGGTCTGGAGAAGGTGCGCATAAATTATGTCCGGGGTAATGTTTTCTTTGAAAAAGACAGCAACCTGCAGAACAAAAAAGACCGCTATTACTTCAAGGATTCGATAAAACTCAACCGCGGAATGACCTATTACTCGCCAATTGACCTTAATATCGAAAATGGTGTTATCGAAAAGCCTTTCAAACCGATGCTACGGGTGGCAATCCCGGTTTTTGACAAGGAAAATGAGAAAGCCGGTATCCTTATAATCAACTATCTGGCCTCAAATATACTCTATGATCTAGCCAGCAAAAATATCAGTATGCTCAATACCAGCGGCTACTGGATCGGTGGCGGGGGAAATAACTGGATGGCTTTCATGTTTGGCCGGGATGACTCCTTTGCCAAAACCTACCCTGAGGTCTGGAATTATCTTAACCACAACGACAAAGGCACCTTCCAGACTCTGGAAGGAGATATCTTTATCTTCCGGACAGTCTACCCCGAACTGAGTAATAACGGCGATATTGATATTAACTATTACTGGAAAATTGTTGGCCATCTCAAAGCCACTGACAGACAGGAAATCCTTGATTCGCAGAAGCGGCTCTGGGTTGGGGCATTTCTGATCTTTGAAGCCCTTATCTCACTGGCGATTATTGCGCTTGTCATCGTAAACAAAAAATCTGACTCTATTCAGGAAAAGATCAAGGAGAATGAGCAGAAACTAAGAAACTATTTCGAGTTCTCCCGCGATATCGTCATGGTTCATCGCGACGGCAAAATACTGGACTCCAATAATATCGGCGACAAGATCTTTGGCGGCGACTCGCACCTGTGGCGCAAGAAAAAGGTATATGAACTTTATGCGGAACCGGCTATTGAAGCCAGTGAACGTTATAAAGAACGGCGTCAGGCTATCCGCGCAACCGGGCAGATCCTTTTTGAGCAGAATTACGTCAGGGCAGATGGAACCATCTTCGCCGCAGAAGTCTCTTCCAGTTATGCCAACCAGAAAGAGGGAATTGTCTGCAGTATTATACGGGACGTCACCCAGAGAAAACAGGCCGAACACATCCTTGAACAAAGAAACCGGCATTATAATTTCTCCCTGCAGGCAGCAAAAGCCTTCAGCTGGGAATACACCCCCGATGATGACCTGATGATCTGCTCACCTCACAGCTTCATAACAACAGGCTACATCCCAGATGAACTTGGAACATTCGAGCAGGTACTCACACACACTGATCCGCGTGACACAGCTTTAGTCCGCGAATCAATGAAAGATATCGTAGCCACTAACGGCGACGCGCAGGTTGAATTCAGATTCTACACCAAAGACGGAAAACAGATCTGGCTCTGGGTTAATGCCCGCAGCATGAGTAATGACCGTAACAGAACCGTTATTTTCGGTACCTGTCAGGATATTACCGACCGTAAAAACCTTGAATTCTCACTCAGTGAGGCAAAAGATCTGGCCGAAATGGCAAACAAGGCCAAAGCCGAGTTTCTGGCCAATATGTCGCATGAAATCAGAACCCCGATGAATGGTGTTATCGGTATGGCTGATCTGCTGATGACGACGAACCTTACCAATGAGCAGCATGAATACGCCGAGACCATACGCCACTCAGGCGAGACTCTCCTGCAGCTTATCAACGACATCCTCGATTACTCCAAGATCGAGGCGGGCAAACTTGTACTTGAAGATAAACCATTCAACCTGAAAAAGCTTATAACTCATGTATGTGATACAATGAGCTTCAAAGCCAAAGAAAAAGGCATCGAACTCAAACTTGTAATTTCGGATAAACTCCCTGAAATCTTCACCGGCGATCAGCTCAGAATCTCCCAGATACTCTACAACCTTATCGGCAATGCCATTAAATTCACAAACACTGGCTATGTCAAGGTTTACACAAGAAGTACCGACATTCTGCATGACGATATGATTCAACTCAAAATTGATGTTGAAGACACTGGTATCGGTATGGATGAAACGGCCCAGAAAATTGTCTTTGAAAAATTTACCCAGGCAGATGCCTCTACAACCAAACGCTTTGGCGGTACCGGTCTGGGACTGGCAATCAGTAAAGAACTTACTAAAATCATGAACGGCTCAATCAACGTACGCAGTTATGTCGGCAAAGGGTCGGTATTTACCGTTCAGCTCCCGCTTCATAAAGGCAAAGTCATTTCTACAATAAAAAACGAAACAGAAGAATTACCGCAACTTATTGATTCAGCAAAGCTTTCACCAATTCTTCTGGTGGAAGACAATAGAATGAACCGTCGGCTAGCCACGGTAATACTGGAAAAACTCGGTCTGAAAGTAGAGTGTGCTGAGGACGGAGGAGTTGCGGTTAATAAAGCAAATGAGAAGAAATATAAAATTATTTTCATGGATATGCAAATGCCTGATATGGACGGAATTCAGGCAACACGTGCCATCAGATCCTCTGAAATAGAAGATGCCGAACCTGCGGTAATTATTGCCATGACTGCAAACGTAATGGATGGAGACCGGGAACGCTGCCTTACCGCCGGTATGAACGATTATATCGCCAAGCCCATAACTATCGAAAAAGTTCGCACTTGCCTGCAGAAATGGTCAGAAGCACTATAACTAGATTAGACGACCTGTTCAATAGCGAAAAAATAGCCTTTGGCCGTCGTTTTGTGCCACATGAGCATTCAGAATCAGCTCCTTGCCGACTTTTCCTGCAGATACCTGATTTAACTTCCGATAAATATGAGGCGTGTTTTCTTTACTTGCTTTAAACGCTTATTTCGATAGTATATTTGGATGTCTGGACACATTTTCGGGAAAGTTTTAAACAATAATGGTTTGTGCGCACCCTTTAGCCAATACACAGTCACATGCAAAATTATACAAATTTTGTACATACAGTCTCTATGCACTTGTTGTTACAACCCTTTGGCCCAATATCGGGTTTGTCCGTGAGCTGGCGGGAGGAGTCGCCCTTTTTGCGTTAGTTGCCGGTATTATAACCACTAAAGAAAAACTGATACGTTTTACCCCACTGCGCTACCTGATAATACTTTTCCTTATCAGTATACCGTTTTTTGCGATTATACCGGTATGGGGCAATAGCCACTGGATCCTGCTCAATCTGGATCAGGGCTGGAATACAATACGTGCCGCCACAGCAGCTGGACTCTGCCTTCTGACCCTAAAAGATGATAATGCCAGGCAGAATTTTTTTGCCGTTATTACAGCCGCAATCGTCGGCTTCATTCTCCAGATTTACATAATTGACCTGCCAGGTGGAAATTTACGACCGGTAAATAATGCTTTCAACCGCAACGACATATCAATAATGAGCTATATTCTGTCCTACCCGCTCTGGTTTTCACTGCTCGCAAAATCAGAGGATAAATATGAAGCTTGCCCAAAAATAAAAGCCATCACGCTGGCAATTGTCATTACCTGCGCGTATATCTTCTTCAGCCAGAAGACACTTTCTGTCAAATGGACAAGTTATGAAGAATTCAACATGAAATACTTCAGCCCGCAGATCATCCCGTGGTGTGTGCTTGCCTTTTTTGCGGTACTGCTCAATATTTATAAAAAACATAAAATCTCGTTTATATTACATATCGCAGCGCTGGCATATCTTGGCCTGATTATTCTTTTCCCGCCAATAAAATTTGTTAAATTCTTTGATCTGACAGCTCTGACAAACGACAATAAATTAACCGCGGCAAATATCACAGCCGCCGCATCTCTGCTTACGCTGGTAATTGCCGGTGCTGGATATCTGGCAATCGGGCTTTATAAATTATATATGTCCAATGAGAAGATGCGGAAAATCTCGGCACTGGTAATCATACTGCTTCTCTATGGTCTGGTATTCTATTGCCGCTCACGTAATGTCATGATTCTGTGCCTGTTGACCTTCCCGGCGATGTTTTATATAAAATTCGGCAAATGCTGGAAGCGCTGTATTGCTTTTCTGGCAATTTGCTTAATCGCCGGAACCGCAATTATCGGTTATATGCTTCACAACCGCCAAGCAACCAACCCTGTAACCAGTGCAGACGGAAGGTTATATATCTGGTATCACTCAGCAGACGTTGCCAGAAGTCATGCGTTGCTTGGTGGCGGCTATGGCATGAAGAACTTTAACCGTGTGTGGCGTGAAAAAGATCGTGTAATCCCGAAGTGGATGAACCCAGCTGCCGTCAATGAAATCAAGGAAACAACACAGCACGCACATAATCTTCTGCTGGAGATAATTACCGAGCGCGGCATATTCGGCCTGCTGATTATGCTGTTACCAATAAGCATTTTCATTTCTCTTTGCTGTCTGCGCCTGAAAAGTAAATCCACCGACAACAATCAGAAATTTTATGCAAAATGCGGTATCATATTCATGCTTTGCGCCGTGCTCTCCCAACTGCTCTCATTCTTTATGCGCCAGAATATCGAGACTGTATATTGGGTTATTGCTGCAGTAATATTGTCTGTGATTGACGCAAAAAGCAGTGAAAAATCCGACAGAACAGAGCTTGATTATTTTTGGAGTATCCACAAGAAAATAAGGCTCACAAATATTCACTTCCTCTCGTACCCGATTGTCTTTACCGGTCTGATAATGCTTTACCGTCCTGTTTCTGCGAACTACCTTCAGGATGGCGCAATCTCTGTCTTTTTAAAGACCATCATGTATCCGGCCAATGCGGTTTTCTCGCTGCCAGAGCAGTTACTGCCCAACGCCGCAGGCGTAACACTGATATTTGCCGCGTTTCTGGCTTTTATTCTATGGGATGTTATTTCAACCAAAATAATGGGCAGAATCATCAAAAACAGCGCCCTGCGACTGATTATCCTTCAATTTGCTGGCCTGGCTGCGATTTCCTGGTTTGTCCTAAACCTACAGCAACAGGCGCAGTAAGATGCGAAAGCTGGTAAAAAATCAGGCTAAAAAGCTGACCGTTTTTTTTTTGACACTCGCCATAATTTCATTAGCCCAGTCGTTCTTTTTCACAACGGAATTTTTTATTGAAAAAGAACTTATAATAATCAACGATACATCAGGCAGTACTTCTTTTGCCAGCGAAGATCTTAACAGGTATATATCCCCTCTCAAGCCGGATAACCTTCAGGTTATCAATACCGCCGCTAATGCCATAACTGTTTACCAAGGAAAATACACAGGCAAGTCCGAGTTTCCCCGCACCACGATAAACCATGACCAGACCAATCTGGCCAAAGGGATATTACTGGCGCTGGCTGGGAATAAATCAGCCGGTAAATTCTCAAGAAAACGCTTTCTTATTTTCACCGATGGCTATCAGACCAGAGATAATGTAGAAACGATACTGAAAGAGAATAAACTTTTTGCCGAGGTAATCCCGACAGGTCAGCCACCGGCAGAAGACGCGGCCATAATTAAAGTTATAACCCCAAGTCAGACTCAAGTTTCCCAACCGTTTAAAGTCAGGGTATTGGCGCGCTCAACCTCAAGGAAACCTGCAACAATCTGGCTGAAGTCTTCGGACAAAATTATTGCGGCAAAAGAAAAACTGATAATACCCGCCGCAGGAAGCATCCATGATTTTTCAATCACGATAAACAAGCCCGGTATAAACCTGATATCCGCCCACATTCTCAGCCCTTTAGACATGGTTGAACAGAATAATCAGGCGAGTACAGCTGTTTCAGTCAGAGACAACTCACAAATTCTGTGGGCCGGCCATAAGTTGCCGAAAATTTTTGACTACAACCCGAGCTATATAAAAGCAACACAGATCAACCGCAATATACTTAGCAAGCACAGTTTTCTGGTGCTGAACAATATTCCGGCTACTGAAATCGTGGAGCAAACATCGGCAATCTCTGACTTTGTAAGTAACGGCGGAAACCTGCTGATAATCGGCGGACCACAGACGTTGGCCGCAGGTGGTTGGCTCAACACAGAGCTTGAAAAACTATCACCTGTTGAGATTATCCCCGCCGACAACCTGGCAGTAATATTTGCAGTCGACACCTCAGGAAGTATGTCGGAAAAACAGGGGCTCAGCAGCCGTTTATCCCTCGCGCAGCAAGCTGTCTCTGCGGCTATAGCCAGACTTTCGCCACAGGACAGTTACGGAGTTATCACCTTTACAACAACCGCTGATGCGGTAATCCCGCTGCGTAAAAAATCGGCCGCAAATCATAACAGTTTTCTCCTCAACAGTTCCGCGCAGGGAGGAACAAGCATCTTCAGCGCAATTGATCTTGGTGGCAAACTCCTTACTGACTCAAAAGCCCAGAACAAGCACATAATTTTAATAACCGACGGACAAACTCAGGAGCGCAAAAATGAGTTGCAGAATTCAATTAAGAATGTCAGAAAAGCACTGTTTGCAAAAACAGTCGGATTATCAGTAATAACAATCGGTAAAAGCCCGCAGGAAGAGGAACTGGAGAAATTATGCAAAGGGCTTGGCGAGGTCGACACTTCAGATGAAAACCTGATATCACTGCCCGCCCTGCTGCACAAGCAGCTTGAGGATTCGCGATCTGATTTTATCCTTCCGCTTGAAACGGTCGATATTTCAAAGTCGGAAAAACTGACCATCTACAACACTGCTGCACTGGGCAGCCCTAAAAATCCGAAATTAACCACTGTCCTGATTCGCTCAAACGCCGGAAATATTCTGGCGGCCAGAGGATTTTACGGTCTTGGCAGGGTCACATTATTAAGCTCTTCTCCCTGGATTGGCTGGCAACCACAAAGCCTTGCAGAACCAATATTCAGATCTATTTTCGCGAATTTCATCTCAACAACTTCGGATAATGCGGTTGTTTACACATCGGGGAATACCATACAGGTCGACTTCAAACCTGAAATTACAACCGCCTCTTCATTTTATGCCGAAATAATTAACCATAATACAATAACGGCCGACTTTCCTCTTCAGGTAAATGAAAGTGGTTTATGGAGTGGCAAATCAACGCTTGACACTAAAGGAAATTATCTGCTGAGAATTATTCCTTCTGAATCCGAATCAGGGAAACGGAATCTTGCTGAAAGTGTCGCACTTCCGGTTTTTGTCAATGATAACGCGGAGTACCTGAATTTTGGTGCAGACGGCGCAAAACTTGGGGCAATAGCTGAAGCCGGAGGGGCAAAAGTAGTGATGCGTCCGGAAAATCTCAGCCCGTGGCAGAATGTCGCCCCGACCGGCCCATACCCGGCAGCTTCGTCTATTTTTATTCTGCTTGCACTATTTTTTGCCCTTGCCAGTCTTGTTATCATGTTATATACCCGATACCAGAACCGGGCCAACTAAAGCCAGACATTCTTTAAGCAGGAAAGAATAGCTACGCTCTTGACTAAACCGGTAAATAAAGTTACCCTATAAAGTGTTGGATATTAGGTAAATACATATATTCTGCTTTCCTGTGAAAGGCATATTCTGGCTATCAAGAATCTCTACAACACCTTTGTCAATTTAAACCGCCTGCGTCAGATTCTGATGACCCTGGCCAAGCACGGTTTTGGACATATAATTGCCCAGGCCGGTCTTGACGTCCTTCTTGGAACTTCCGCCAGAGTAAAGAGTTCCTCGCTTCTTATCGGTGAGGAGACAAAACGTTTTGATGCTGCGCAGCGTCTGGTGATGGGCTTTGAAGAACTTGGCCCCACATTTATAAAATTCGGACAGGTTCTGGCGACCAGGGCAGACATCCTCCCGCCATCATATCTTAAGGCGTTTTCCCGGCTGCAGGATCATGTTGAGCCGCTTGATGTTGATACGATAACCGCGGTTATCGAAAAAAGCCTTGGCAAAAGTCTTTCTGAGGTATTCTCGTCTTTTGACCCTGTCCCCCTTGCCAGCGGCAGCATCGGCCAGACTCACACCGCTGTACTGCACTCTGGTGAGAAGGTGGTGGTTAAGGTAAAACGCCCCGGCACTGATGAACGGATTGAAGAAGACCTGTCATTACTGAGCTATCTGGCCAAACTTGCCGAGAAGCATATCCCGGAGCTAAAACCTGCAAGCCCGGTTCTGATTGTCGAAGAGTTCGACCGTTGCCTAAAGCAGGAAATAGATTTTGTCACCGAAGCCGCATACACCGAGAAGTTCAGCACACAAATTATCAATCACGATAAAATCCGCTGTCCGCAGATTTACTGGGATTATGTCAGCCATGACGTGATGGTGGAGGAGTACTTTGAAGGTATATCTGTATCAAAGCTTTCTGAACATTCAACTGCTCAGCGAACCGAAATTGCGCAGAATCTCGCCCGTTGTTTTCTGCGCCAGTATTTTATTGACGGTTTTTTTCACTCAGACCCGCACCCGGGCAACATCATGCTCATGCCTGACAATAAAATCGGCATAATTGATTTCGGACAGACCGGGCAAATTTCAAAGGATATGCGCAAGCAGTTTGTTGTTATGCTTCTGGCACTCAGCCGTGGCGATATTGATGTTATTATCGATATCTGCACAAGTATCGGCATAATGTCAGAAAACACCAACCTGCGTGAATTCAAGAACGAGTTCTCATCTTACATAATCCGCTTTTATGGCCTCCCGATGGAACGCATTGATATGTCTCTGGCAATCAATGAGGGTATTGCCATCGCCAGACGCTGCGGCCTGATACTCCCACGCGACTTTATCCTGCTGACTAAAAGTTTCATTACTCTTCAGGGAGTGCTGCGCAGTATAGCGCCGAACTTTCTCTTTAACGAAGCGCTCAAGCCATTCCTCAAAAAGGTCATGAAGGAGTCGCTTGACATCAAGGAGAACCTCTGGGGCAGCGGATTTTATCTCTTCCGGGTAATATCAATGCTCAAACGTGCGCCGGAAGATATCCGCGATATAATGTCAAAACTGCGAGCCGGCAAGACCCGGATAATCTTCCATCATGAAGGGCTTGAGGAAATCAGCGATCAGGTCGAGAGGGCCAGTAACCGCCTGACACTCGGGCTGCTTATCTCGGCAATTCTGCTCGGAAGTTCGATTATACTTGCATCAGGTCCGAAACTGATACAGAAAATAGAACTCCCCTTCCTTGAAGGAATACCGCTTTCAGCGATAATAGCAAGTGGCGGTTATCTTATCGCCCTTGCTCTGGGTTTCTGGCTGGCGTGGGGCATACTCAGTGGAAAAAGGTTATAATTATTTAATAGATAAGGACGTTAAGCAATGCAAAGAGCTACATTAATGGTAAGTGCTGCCGACCGGACGGGTATTGTCGCCGCCCTCTCTGATATGGTCTTCCGTTACGGCGGAAACATTATCGATGCCGACCAGCACTCAGACGAAGAGACAGGCACATTTTTCATGCGGCTATCCTGGGCGCTTGATAACTTCACCCTTGACCGTGAGGGAATAGAGGACGCGCTGAAGGTTCTGGCCAGAGGCTTTGAGCATATGAAGTGGAATCTCTGGTATCGCGAGAAGCCGCAGAAAATTGCCATCTTCTGCAGCAAGACGCCACACTGTCTTTACGACCTGCTGCTGCGCGAGGTAATGGGTGAGCTTGAGGGAGAGATTGCACTGGTTGTCAGTAATCACCCCTATCTTCAGGAAGTGGCGGATCATTTCGGAAAAAAATTCATCCACATACCGGTTGAAAAGGATAATAAAGCGTCGGCTGAAGATGAACAGCTTGCTGTACTTAAAGAACATGAGATAGACCTGACCGTACTTGCCAGATATATGCAGATTGTCTCACCGAAACTTATACAGGCTCTTGACGGGCAGATAATCAATATCCACCACTCATTCCTTCCGGCCTTTATCGGCGCAAAACCCTATCATCAGGCCAAAGAGCGTGGTGTGAAAATTATTGGCGCAACATCGCACTACGTAACAGAAGAGCTTGATGCCGGGCCGATTATCGAGCAGGATGTCACAAGGGTTACCCACCGTGATTCCGTGCATGACATGATCCGCAAAGGGCGCGACCTTGAGCGGCAGGTTTTAAGCCATGCAGTGAGGCTGCACCTGCAGAGGCGCATCATGGTTCACGGCAACCGCACAATTATATTTTCATAAACAAATAATTTTTAATAATTCAAATATCAAATATACAGATAAGGAGATTGCCCGTGCGCACACGTACAGAAAAAGACAGTATGGGACAGATGGAAGTGCCGGATAATATGCTTTATGGCGCTTCAACAAGAAGAGCGGTTTTGAATTTCCCGGTCAGCGGAATGAAACTGCCATCACAGATGATTAAGGCCATGGGACTTATCAAGCGCTTCTGCGCTCAGGCAAACTGTGAACTGGGAAAACTATCCCCAGAGCTGACAGCCTGGATTGAAACAGCAGCTTCAGAAGTCGCTGAAGGAAAACTTAATGACCATTTTCCGGTTGATGTCTTCCAGACAGGCAGCGCCACATCAAGCAACATGAACGCAAACGAAGTTATCGCGAACCGCGCAATCCAGCTTGCCGGTGGTATCGTCGGAAGCAAGACCCCGGTACACCCCAATGACCACGTCAATATGGGGCAGAGTTCAAATGATGTTATGCCAACGGCGTTAAATGTCGCAACGGCAATTGCGGTAACGCGTGACCTGCTGCCGGCAATGGAACTGCTTCATGCGGTTCTCAATGAGAAAAAGGAACTCTTCACCGACTTTGTAAAAATCGGCCGCACCCACCTTCAGGACGCCACCCCGATTACCATGGGTCAGGTTTTCAGTGGTTATTCCGCGCAGGTAACATCCTGCATGAAGCGCATGCACAAAACACTTGAAAGTTTGTGCGAGTTGCCACTAGGCGGCACAGCCGTCGGTACAGGGCTTAACACCCACCCCGACTTTGCCTCTTCAGTAGCTGACAAACTCGCGCACGAAACAGGCATCGCATTTATCGAAGCGCCCAACCACTTTGAGGCGCAGGCTGTTCGTGATGGCACGGTTGAACTGATGGGGAACCTCAAGACCTTTGCGCTGAGTCTCAATAAAATTGCCAACGACATCCGCTTTCTAGCCAGTGGCCCGCGCTGCGGTTATGGCGAGCTGCAGCTTCCGGAAATACAACCGGGAAGTTCGATAATGCCTGGCAAGGTCAACCCGGTTATCTGCGAATCAGTAATGCAGGTCGTTTCATTTGTTGTCGGTGCCGATGCGGCGGTGGCGCACAGTGCAAGCACCCTCAGCAATTTTGAACTGGCAGTTAATATCCCGCTTATGGGACAGCAGGCACTTGAATCAATCAGGCTGCTCAGTAACGCCTGCCGGGTATTTGTTTCACACGCTCTGGAAGGTCTGGCTTGCCGGGTTAAAGAGTGCGAGGATTATATTGAAAAGTCACTAGCCATGTGTACAAGCCTTGCCCCGGTTATCGGTTACGACAAAGCAGCAGAAATCGCCAAGACGGCCTACATCAACGGCAAAACAGTCCGTGAGGTTGCCCAGGAAAGCGGCCTGATTGACGAAGAGGCTCTTAATAAAGCGCTTGACCCAGTAAGCATGACCAAGCCTGCAAAATAGCATAACAACAATTCATGCCGACAAAACAAATCCCCCTCCGCAAGCGGTGGGGGATTTGCCGTAACAGGGTGGTGGTGGGAAACTCTATTTAATAATAGTCTATCCTATTAATGATAATACTTGCTGCTGGTTGGCGTTTGCCTGCGCCAGCATCGAGGTACTTGCCTGAACCATTATCTGGTTCTTTGAAAACTCGGTTGATTCATACGCCATATCAGCGTCACGGATATAACTTTCAGTCTTGGTGATATTCTCGATTGCAACCGACAAATTATTTGAATTGGTCGTCAATAAATTCGCCTGATATGCACCGATCCCGGCGCGCATATTTGAGACATCCTCAATTGCCTTGTCAATTATCTGTAGACACTTCGTCGGATCATTACTAAGACAAGCCACCCCACCGGACAGGATATCGCTGAGGCTCAAAACTTTATTGCTCTTGAGAGTTGAATCATCACTCCAGCGGTCAAAAAAAGCCACACGGCCTAGGCTCAGTGCCGTCATATCCCGCATCGAAATAACCGAACGTTCCTGATCACCGTCCCCATCCCCAAGCTGAAGTTGCATGCCGCCAGTCCAGTCCGAAAGTATTTCTGTAGTTGAATGCAAAGCATGGGTAACATATGCATTTTCATTTGTTGCGGTATTGGAGTCGTTGAGGGTTCCGGCCTTGGTCGCAAAAGCACCGACATCATAACCAACAGCGGCAATTGTCGTCACCCCAAGTTCGCCCTCCTTAAAGCCAAGGTGCGCACTAATATCAAGCGTGGCAACATCTCCGTCAATCCCATCAAGGCTTACCTGCTGACCGTTAATTGCAATTGTCGCGTCACGTCCATATTCGGTAAATGAGACTCCGGTAAGACCGCTATCCATCAGAACCGCGTCACCGGTATCGGTATAACGCGACCATAGTGCCCCTTCTCTTGCGTCAATGCCGACGAATTCATTTGTGCCGTACTCTTGAGCCGAAATACGCAGGCCAAGATTAGTAAACTCAATAACCGAGCCGTCAATATCAAGGTCCTGAATGATTGAATTAAAATTAAGTGTGCCATATAATCCCGTATCATTACCCATGGAATCAACTCTGGTTGCGTACAAACGCACAGCTCCGCCACCTGTGCCAAGTTCCGTATCGCCACTGGTTGCCATCATATCTTCATCACGCATCCGAGAGTCGTTATAGATACTAATTGAACTGGAACCAATCGCGTTAAGATCTGCTTTGATATATAACTTACCTGTGTCACTGGTATTGACACCAAGATTTACACCGGAGAGGAAGGAACCGGATGAATTGAAGAAACTTGCATTTGTCCCAAGTTTGGTATCGTTAGTGAAATCAGACATGTCAATAGTGTCTACAAATTGATTCGAGCCACTGGTAACAGTATCCTCATGAAATACTCCAAGCTGAATAACGCTGGTCATCCCCGCACTGACGGCTCCGCCAAAGGTCATATCAATGCCGCTAAACCCGGAGTTATTGGAAGAAATAATGGTGGTGTCATAAGTACCGCTGGTATTAAGCGTCAAATCGCCTTCGGCAATCTGCATGCTCAAAGCCTGATCTTTATAAATTGCATACGTGTCATCATCAAGCATCTTCAGATAAACCCGGCCGTAACCGTCTATATTTTTGCCGAGCGTCTGAACTTTTGTATAATCTGATACGTTGATATTCGTAACACCAGAGGTTGTTATTTCACCAAGTGAAGTGCGGTTATAAACTTCGGCTGCGCCTGATGTGTGGGTTGCAGTCAGACTGATCTGTTGAGAACCATTAGCCAGATCAACAACATCAGAATCACTGTCAAAAATCAAAGAGGCCACAACACCGGTTGAGCCCGAAGCGCTGTTGATTGTTGTTGCCATCTCTCCAAGGTGAGTACCTTTGGCAAAGGTCATATACCGGCTACCGCCATTACCTTTGAGCGTAAATCCCTGAACGGCACTGAGGGTATAATTCTTTCCTTTTTCATCACCGGTATAACCGGTGTTTAACTGAGTCGCCCCATTCTGCGCTTTTGAAATTTCAAAGAATCCCTTCTGAGCTTCACTGCCGCTCTCAATTATGTTCCCGTCAGCATCAGTCGAACTTCCTGAGAAATTAATACTCACTACATAATCATCACGCTTGAAGATCTGATTAATCTGAGTCATGCCATGATCCAGCATATTCGCATCAAGCGAGTCCTTGATCTCAACCTTTGAACTGTACTGTAATTGCTTGTTTCCATTCAATAAGAACTGGTCAAATGAATAACGGGTGTTTCTGGCATTACGATCCATCGTCTGGATAGTACTGTCTACCTCTGCCTGGTCGGCACCAATCTGTATCGGGTTAGTTGTATTATTGGAGGCGTGGAGTGCAAGTTGGCGAATACGCACAAGCATATTGTTCATCTCGTTTAGAGCGCCCTCAGCAATCCCCATCATGTTATTGGCTTCCTGGGTATTCTGCAACGCACGTTGCATACCGTTTTCCTGAGCCCTTAACTGCTCGGAAATCACCAGACCTGACGGGTCATCTTTACCAGAATTGATCTTATAACCTGACGACAAACGCTCAAGCGACTTAGCCATGTTGCTGTCATTTGTCTGCAACCACCGCTTTGAAGCGAGGGCATTGAGATTATTAGCGACAATCATCGGCACGAGGGTTTCCTCCATGAATCCCATACGTGAGAACACCGGTGTCATCCATGAGCACCGTTTACCTGCCGGAACCGTCTTGCCAAACGGTATTTCCGAACTTATGACACCAACCAGAGGTCAACGTCGTATTTATACAATCAAGGACTGTATGCTTCTGCTTCTCATCGTATATGCGGTCTCGATAAGTTTTTCTTTAGCAAATTATGATTATTTTTTTTGACACTGACTAAACCATCAGACAAAGACAAAACAGATTACAAAAAAAAACCGGTTTTCATTATCGAAAACCGGCACAAAAAAAATTGATTTTCAGGAAACAGCTATTTTACGAGTACCTTCAATTCAGCATAAGAATAACTTTTTGAAGCATTCTTGCTGAATGTCCAGTCAGTATTTGCTCCTGCTGCGTTACCGATACCAAGGTCTGCGGCATTGCCGGACTTGAAGTTATTAAAGCAGAAAATACTCTGTTTTTCGGAATAGTTATGGATCTGCATACAACCATAACCGGGCGATGCGGTAGTAGACATCTGATCGCCAAAATCATAGGCTTTATCAGATGCCCCCGGAATCTTTGCTGTATTTCCCGGGCCAAAATTACAATCCCAGAATTCGATATTGCAGCCTTCGGCAAATTCACCGGCCTTGATCGACTTGGAGTTTGTCTTGACAACGACATTCTTGATCATAACCTGAAAACGATCATTAATACCCTTGACCGGAACGCCGATCTTCTTGATATCGTCAGTGAATGGGTCCATCTCGACAAAGACATACTCGGTATTGCCCTTATTATCTGTCAATGCCAGAAAGTATGCAACCTTGGTGAACTTGTCTGTAATCTTGGCAGAGTTGTCGTCGATGTATTTATATTTGGTATAACCGTCGGTCAAAATATTACTGCGCGGATCAGCATGATATACCAGCTTGTATTCCTTGGCAACGTCAGGCAGCAGTTTGCTCAAAAGATCCACCTTGGGCTTGCTTCCAAATCTGAATGGTGAAGCTGGGATTCCTGCTTTATTACCAAGATTAACCCCTTCCGGGTTGGTCGCCCAAGCATAATACACAATTGTCGGATCGGTAATGCCGGCGGCTGTAACCTCGACTGTATCATCACCGACAATTTTTGCATCTGCTTTAACAAAAACAGATTTCTTTACATCATATAAGGCAAAGCCTTCAATCTTGTCACCTTTGATGATGGCAAGCGGTGAACCGCCATTGTTAAATTTAACAACAGCTTTGTCATTCTTGAACTCAACGGACTTCATAACTGGGCCACAGTAGGCAATATCTTTCTTGCCGTAATCATTATACAGGGCAAGACGTGCCAGACGGTCGCCAACAAGGTTCTTCTGACCAGGGTGAATATCATTAGCTTCGCCAGTGTCGATAGTTATCGCCATACCTGCGTTAGGAACAGTGCTGGCAACTTCGGCAAAAGCTTCACGCAGAATTGGCCATGCACCATCCTCAACAGGTGACTTCCAGACAGCTTTGTAGCGTGGAAGCTGGACAGCGTAAAACGGGAAATCTCCCAGCCCCCAAATCTCGCGCCAGCCCTTAATCATTGTCGAAAGAAGCTGGGCATACTGATCTGCGACACCTGCGTTTGATTCTCCCTGATACCAGACAGCCCCCTTAACGGTGTACGGAGCCAGCGGCTTTAGCATGGCATTATAAAGAGCTGACGGCAAATTCTGATTTTGCAGCGGGTGCTTGTTAAAACGCGGGCGTTGCACTGCTTTACCCTTTTTACCGCCATCAATCCAGGCTTTATATTCTTTTTGAGCTTCAGCATAATCTGCTTTGGCTTTTGTTTCATCATAGGCAGGTGCGGCCTTCACAGCACGGCTCCTATCATCGGCAAGACGTTTAATCCCCTTCTGCAGTTCCCATGGTGTCCAGGCTTCGACCCTTGTGCCGCCCCAGGCGCAATGAATGAGACCAACAGGAATGTTCAACGCCTTATACAGGCTCAAGCCAAAGAAATAACCAGTACAGGAAAAATCAGCAACTGTCTTGGGTGAGCATTCCTCCCACTTACCGCCGAAAGTATCAAGCTCCTTATCATATGAAACTTTCTTGGAGACTTTAAAAAGGCGGATATTGGGATAGTTCGCATCTTTAATGGCCTGATCGGTATCTTTAAAAAATTTCATTGTGCAGTCCATATTTGACTGCCCTGTGCAAAGCCAGACCTCACCAGACATTACATTTTTAAATGTAATTGTATTCTTACCCTTGATGGTAAGAGTGAACGGGCCACCAGCGTCAGGGGTCTTGATTTTCAGCGCCCACTTTCCGTCAGCACCAGCCTTGGCCTTGACACTGCTGCCCCACGCCCCTTCAACTGTCACTTCCTCACCGGAATCAGCCGTACCCCAGAAGTTCGCTTCGCTGTTGCGCTGAAGAACCATATTATCATTAAAGAGCGGTTGAACCTTGACATCAGCCCATACCGACACCGCAAATAGAGCCAACAAAACAAATAAACGTAATTTCATAAACACCCCTTTCCTCTAAACAATACCATACCATAAAATACTATTCTACACGATGGTAGGCATAAATAAAGAATTGAAAGGTATTTTTCTGGAAAAAAAGCCGATATTTGCAGCATTTTAAGTACATAATCAGTCCCAATTGCCACAAATATTCAAAATCTGAATTTCAAAGCCTGTGCAGATGCAGACGCAGTTGCCGATCTGAACATTGCCCTCTTTCTCATATCATTCAATGTATTATTATAAGAGGAATCATTTATATGGTTAATAACTTCAGGTTTTTGGTCTGAATAATCATACAGTACTTCCCCCCCTGTATGATAGGCGATATATTTAAATTTATCAGTACGCAACATCACATCGCCTTCGCCATTATAGGCAAGCACATCATCGCGACCATTAACTTTTTTTCTTTCCCGTAGCGGCTCGGCATAACTGATTCCAGGAGAATGTGGAGGCATACGACCACCTGATAGTTCAAGCATTGTCGGTAGCAAGTCAATCATCTCAACAAGATCATCCTCTTTACGCCCCTCGGTACCCACCCCCTCAGGCCAGAAGAAGAGTAATGGCAGGTGCATCAGCTCATCATAAAAACTGTGCTGCTTGAGAAGCATTGAGTGGTCGCCGCACAAGTCGCCATGGTCACTGGTAAAGACAATCAGCGTATTATCAAGCTTGCCGCTTTCGCGGAGCGTAGCAAGAAACTGTCCCAGCGCCAGATCAACCCCCGTCACCATCGCATAAAAATGCTTACGGTAATTCGTCAGTCCCTCCTCAGTCCATGACTGGGCGTACTGTTTTATCATTGATGCCAGCGGTTCTGGTTTGTCCTCCCATTCATGATCGCCAAGACGGGCTTGGGGAATCTCCATATTCAGATACGGCTCAAACATCTCTTTGGTGGGGTTCAGAGGCGGGTGCGGCGCATAAAAACCAAGATGAATAAAACAGTTATCTCTGGTTTTGACAAAACGGCTGCCCTGCTCTGCGATCCAGCCCGAATAACTCGCCTGCCACGGCGCATCAATAACACGCCCGTTAAGTTCTTTCGCCCTCTCAGGGCTATCAGAACGCGGTACGCGGAAAAGATCGACATAATCGCGCCATTCATTGCGCAGGAAATTAACATAAGCATCCTCATAAGGCCCCGGTTCCTCTGAAAGCCATAAGGTGTCAAAGCCATAATCATACCTTGCTCTCGGATCAAGATCACAGTTCTCATGCGGCTGAAAATGAAGCTTGCCAATTTGCGCAGTTTTATAACCATTACCGGCAAAGAGCCGCGGAGCAGTAAAGGGAAAATCCGGATCAAGACAATGACCATTTGAAGTTACACCAACCTGCTGTGGATAAAACCCGGTCATAAACGAACTGCGGCTTGGCATGCAAAGCGGGTTCTGGGCAAAACAGTTACTGAATGAGATGCCGTTATTAACCAGATAATCCATATTTGGAGTATGAATATACGGATTACCGTGCGCGTTAATACAGTCGTAACGCATGTGATCGGTAGTTATCAATATTACATTGTCCGGACGTTTACTCACAGCAACTCCTTTTTTTTACTTTTTTCTGATTGAAATAACAAGGTTATAATCTAAAATAAATTATATATACGAAATATACAACAATTAACGGCATTAAAAAATAAAGATTATTATGATCTTTTTGCACTTTATTCGGATTTAATGATGAAGAGAAAAAACGTTCTGGCTCGTTTTGCCTACGCCGCCAACAGCAGCCTCCAACGCTTAACCCCTGAGGTGATCGGAATCAACTGTGTCAGGCATGATATCTGCGATACCTCACACGGAATCCCTGCATTGCGCGTAATGGTTTTCCATCATCCGGTAAAATTAACGATAAATGATCAGGATTTTTCCGTCGAAGAAGAATCTCTGGTAATTATCCCCAAGGATATACCGGCAATTTATGGCAACGGTTCTGAGAAATGGTCTCATTCATGGCTGCGAGTCAGTGGCCCGGCAACAGATTATTTTTCGCAAAAATATTTTCTTCCCGAACTTACACCAATAAAACTTAAAGACTCAACACCATTCCTGAACTGGTTATGGCTGCTTCACAGTGAAATGCAGAATGTAGACGGTACAGAAAGCAGGATTATTGAGAACCTGTTTGATATAATCGGGGGCAGAGTTGATGCGGCAAGCCCAAACGTCTGGGCCGGGTGGAATCCCACCGTCAGTCCTTAAGGCAAAATTTCATATTGAAAACAATTTCCACTCAGAGATCACGCTTGATGATATCGCAAGAGCAGCCCATCTCTCACGCCAGCATATTTCCGAACTGTTCAGGAATTATTTCAAACAATCACCGGTTGCATACGCAATAGGGCTGCGGCTGGACTATGCCAGAGAATTACTCTGCAGGACAAACTGGAGCATCAGTAAAATTGCCGAGGAATCAGGTTTTAAGAATGTCTATTATTTTTGCAGAATATTCCGCAAAAAAAACTGCTGCACACCGACAGACTTCAGAAAAAAACGGCACAACAAATAATTATAGCCGTCATGTGGAATTCCCAACCGCTACACCTCAGAAAGCGGCAGACGAACCGTAAAGGTCGTCCCCTGATTAACGGTGCTGTCTACAGTAATCTCACCATTATGGTTCAGAACGATTGCTTTTGATGAACTAAGTCCAAGACCAGTACCCTTCACCGAAGAGAATATGGAGCCGGCACTGGCATGCTCTCCCTTGGTTGTGAAAAACGGAGTAAATACATCCCGCAAAAACTCTTCAGAAATGCCACAACCGGAATCCGTTACTTCAACCACCCCCATCAACGCCTCCTTATAACATTTAATAGTCAGGTTTTTAGGCTCAGACTCGATCATCGCATGACGGGCGTTAGTAAAAAGGTTGAAGAGGACATGGCATATTTCACCAGCATTGCAGAAAACAATTAACCCCTGCTCTAGTTGCATGTTAATATTGATATCATCATTCACAAACTCGTCATGGACAAGAGCAATTGTATCGTTAATAAGTGCATCAAGATGGTGATTACGACGCGTACCTTTACGTTTGCCGGTGAATGTCAGAAGACTGTCTGTCAATGAAAGTGAACGTTTAACAGTCTTAAGAATCAGCTCAAGTTTCTTGACTCCGCGCTCAGAGAGGTTTTCCTTGTTACGCAGGATTTGCAGATGTCCGATAATTCCGGTGTTCAGGTTATTGAAATTATGAGCAATGCCAGCCGCCAACGTACCCACAGCGGCCATCCGTTCTGATTGCAGCAGATCATTCTCCGCATTTTTCTTGGCGGTAATGTCCCGGAAACTCCAGACCCTGCCGATGATCTCATCGCCTTTCCTCTGAGGTTGAGAGTAGCGTTCGAAAATTCTGCCGTCAACAAGATATATTTCGTCATAACAGGTCATCTGCTGACTGGCATACAACTCGCGTACCTTGGCGAGAAAGCCTGACTGATCGACGACCTGGTGGGTAACAAAATTAAGTAGTGAGGTATCGTCTTTAGTAAGAACCAGAGATTCCGGAATATTCCACAACTCCAGGAATTTATGATTCCAGCAGACGACATGGTCGTTAAAATCAACAACCAGAAGCCCGTCCGCGGTCGAGTCAAGTGTGGCATTAAGAAGCGACAATGACGATTTTATTTCATTGTCAGCATTAACCTGATCGGTAATATTTCTGACAGAAAGAAATGCCATATCGTCATTATTGGTGGAAATCAACGATGCTAATGCTTCAAGCCATATCTTGCTTTCATCAACCAGAATATGGAAAAATTCGAAATTGGTCGGAAACTTTTCAGAGTTTCTGCTACGCCGCATTTTCTGTAACGCCCGGTCAAAACGTCCACTGGTATTTAACTCAGGCAGTACGTTATTGACGCTCCGGTTAATAATATCAAAAGAAGACAACTTGAGAATCCGGCAAGCAGCGTCGTTGCAGTCAACAACAATCAGATCCATATCTACAAGAAAATAGGCATCAGGAGATGACGAAAACAGTGTTCTGTGTTTATTCTCACTCTCGCGGATAATCCTCAGGTGTTCATTTATATTTTCATCTGTTTTACGCAATAATAAAAAGAGTAAAACCCATAAGCCAAAGAAAATAAGACTTCCTGAAAAACCAACCAGTAGCAAGAAAGAAATATTCTCCTGTTTGAGGAAAGTAACATTACGCATTATCAACATACAACCAATATGCTTACCATCATAATCACAGATAATAACCGGCAGTATGCTCCACGAATTACCGTCAATCAATCTGAACGAAGCAGTATTTGTACAGCCCTGACGTATTTGCATAACCAGAGGACCAATACCTGAATCATTACTGTTAAAAGTTGTGAAAGAAATCACTTTATTGCCAAAGGTATACCAGTTAACGGGGTAATCCTGAGGAACAATCCGGTTTTCCCATTCAATCTGATTAACACCTTCTTTATCAAGAATTACAGTAATCTCATCGCCAGACTCACGGTAAATATTCTCAAATACGACCGCCAGATCAACCCCAACCTCAAAATAGCCGATAATTTTAGAGCCGTCATGAATAGGCAATATAACCATGCTCATCAACGAACCGGCCTGGTTTTTGGCAATACCGGAAAACTTTTTGCCAATCCGTATGCACTCTGCAAGCATTTTTTCTGAATCGGCAGATGGCAAGTTCATTTCAGCATTGTAATTGCAGATTTGCTGACCGGCAGAATTGTAGAAGGAAAAAAGATGTGCAAAATTATTTTTATACATACCGGTAAAAAGCGGGAAAAAATGCTCCCGGAAAAAATCAGCATTGCTGTCCCGAAAAGCCGCTTTGACGTTTTCATCAACAGAAATAACGTTTTGCAATGCGGAAATAGCATTATAATGTTTTTCAATTGACCGGCGCAGGTCATCACTTACCTTCTTCTGAAGAATAAGATTGGACTTGGCAATATCACGTTGCTGTTGATAATAGAGAATTCCGACTGTTCCCGCAATCAAAAGCAACTGAATAACCGAGAGCGGGAGCATGATGCGCTTTAAAACCGGACGCACAGAAACAGCTTCTTTGCGGATATAATATAGCGCGACAAGAATACAGGCAAAAAGCAGTATTATAAAAATCATCGAATTTGCCGATAATTTCAAGACATTTTCATTCCAGACACTGGCGTCACTGTCTATCCCTAATACGGCGATGACCTCGCCACTTAACGGATCCACAACCGGCACTAACGCTGAAACCCATATCCCCCACTCATCCGGCAAAGGCCCCTCTACAAATGACTGGGCCGTTTTAAAGCACTGTAAAAGCTCGCTGGAGGCATCTTTGTAAACCGCGCCCGGCAACTCTGGCTCATCTTCAGTTGCATCAATGATAAAATAGACCTTACCCTGCGAGTTAAGCCCCATGAGATAAACATATTCATAATCCGGACTTGAATGCCTGATTGTCGAGAGTTGCAAAAAAAGCTTTCCATATTCAGGTTTAATCAGATCTGATCTATTGCCGGCAAGAGATTTTATAAAAGAGATGTTGACAGATTGCGCGGAGATCCTTGCCTGCTGTAAGAGCGAGTCGCGCATATGTTGATCGGTATTAAGCAAAACCCACCAATTAAACGCAACAATCGCCATCGCAAATGCGGTAACGGTAACAAGCATCAAAAAATCACGCTTCTTCTTGGAATGAGAACCAATCAAATGCTTCATCTTTATATTAATCCTGATTAATAACCAGTTTTAAGCCCTTAAAACCATCTACCATAATTTTATAAAGATTCCTCAAAATACCTATAAAAAAAACATATGCCACAATATTTATTATATGGAATAACAAACAAGACAGACCATATGACAGGCCTGTCTTGCGGGAAACAATAATCGGCAATAATCTCAGCAAATCTTCCAGTTCCAGAACTTACTGGTAACCTTCTT